>JBLNCE010000001.1:0-25779 GCA_050260415.1 Bacteroidota bacterium
AGACAATACCTTGACACCGGCGCTTCCCCCATGCTAGGATGGGGCTGAACGTGCGAGAGTGGCGGAACCGGCAGACGCAAGGGACTTAAAATCCCTCGGCCGCAAGGCCGTGCGGGTTCGACTCCCGCCTCTCGCACCAATAATGGCACTGACGCCCTGAAAGGGGCGTTTTTTTATTGTTCTATAGTATCACGTCTTGGAGCTTAGGTAATCAATCATACATACAAGTGAACAAGTTATAACATCCCGCGATGACGATTGCCCGTATCACTCGAATAAGCACTGGCGTATGATGGGTCTGTGGTTGGGAGAATCCGTATAACGAAAGGAAGTGTGCTTTGTGAGCGGTCTAAGCTCACTATTCGATGGCAATTTCGCGTTCATTCTCTTCCTAATCCTTATTCTGCTCGTTTTTGGCGATAACTTTCCCCTGCACTAGAGCCATAAGAGCCAGCGGCGTCGGCGGCAGCCTCGCCGATGGCCGGTACCACGTCTAGAAACCATAACTCTCTGAGGGAGGTGCGCAATTATGGGCGGCACCTGTGATGGCATTCTCGGGGGACTCTTCGATGGGAACTTCGCCTTCATTCTCTTCCTGATCCTCATTCTCCTCGTGTTCGGCGATAATTTCCCCAGACACTAAGTGCCTGGGAGAACGACCAGGGCGTGAATCGAGATGCGAGACCACTAAGGAGGTGCGCATATGGGCGGCAAAGATGGAATCTTCGGCGGCAATATCTTCATGATCATCTTCTTGATCTTTTTCTTGATGATCTTCTGCAGGAACTAGTGTACGTTTCACTCCCGCTGTAAATAGAAGCCCGGGATCAACCCGGGCTTCGTCGCGCACAGGATATCGGCGATGATTGCTCGATCCGGCCCTTTCCCGCAATAAGCTCCACTTTTCGGGAGAGGAGTCTTGCTTCCGATTGTCGAAAAAACGAGTCGGAGCTGAACGG
The DNA here is from genome assembly GCA_050260415.1 of Bacteroidota bacterium. Lineage (GTDB taxonomy): Bacteria > Bacillota > UBA4882 > JAAYXC01 > JAAYXC01 > JBLNCE01. The sequence continues at coordinate 960 of JBLNCE010000001.1, forward strand.
GACTGCGCGTAAAGGTGGTCCCGTTCGTTTGATGGCGATGCCATGTATGTCTGTAGAGAAGCGGAGGACGAGAACTTGCGGATCGAGGTGGAGAGGCTCGGTGATACGCTTCTGGCGCGGGTGGAAGGCGAGCTAGACCTGTCCACGGCTGCCGCCTTCCGGGAGACGATCGACCGGCACCTGGGGACCGGCGGCGCAAAGCATCTGGTGCTCAACATGTCGGGCATGACTTTTGTCGATAGCTCCGGGCTCGGGGCAATCCTTGGCCGCTACCGGCGGATCACGGAAAAAGGCGGCCGAATGATTGCCGCCAACGTGCCGGCCCAGATTGCGAAGCTTTTGGCCCTGTCCGGTTTACAGAAGATCATCGTTACGTACGCGACCGAAGCCGAGGCTCTTAGAAGCCTGTAAGGGGGTGGACACGTTGGATGCTGAGCGTGTGGTGATAAAGCTGCCGAGCCGGCCGGAGAATCTCTCCTTGGCCAGGGTTATCGTCTCGGCTTTCGCCACGAGGCTTGATTTTACGGTGGCCGAAAACGAAGAGATCAGTGTGGCCGTCTCCGAAGCGGTCAGTAATTGCATCATCCATGGGTATCAAAACGGTCCGGGCCTGATTAGGCTGGAATTGGCCGTGAAGGACGGGGCGCTGGAAATCGTTGTGGCCGACAAGGGCCAGGGCATCGCGGACGTGTCTCAGGCCAGGCAACCGGCCTTTACCACTTGCGAGGACCGGATGGGGCTTGGTTTTGTCTTTATGGAGTCATTCATGGATGAGATGAAGGTAGCATCGACACCCGGCCAAGGAACCATCGTGACAATGCGCAAACGTCCAGAACGGGAGGGCATTGATCGTGCCGCAGCCGGGCAACGCCTTTCAGACGAGTGAGATCGAGCTTCCGGGCGGCCCTCTGCTCAGCGAGGAGGAGATCCGCTATCTACTGGCCGAAGCCAAGGCAGGATCCACCGCGGCCCGGGACGAGTTGGTGCGCCGTAATCTGAGATTGGTGATGAGCATTGCGCAGCGCTTCATCGGCCGCGGCATCGAGTTGGACGATCTATTTCAGATCGGTAGTCTGGGCCTGCTCAAGGCCATCCAGCGCTTCAATCTCAGTCAACCGGTGCGTTTTTCGACATACGCCGTGCCGGTAATCATCGGCGAGATAAAGCAGGTGCTGCGGGACACGGGCCCGGTCAAAGTCAGCCGCGCGCTGCGCGATCTATCCAGACGCGCCCTCAATCGCTGCGAGCAGTTGGCACAGGCACTGGGGCGCGAGCCGAGCGTCGCCGAGGTGGCCAAGGAAATGGGTCTCCCCCGCGAGCAAGTGGCGGCGGCCCTTGAAGCCACCCGGCCGTTGGTCTCGCTCCAGGAAACGATCCACGAGGAAGAAGGGGAGCCCCTCTACCTTGGGGATCAACTCCATACCGACGAAGGGGGTTTCTTTGACCATGTAACCCTGCGTACGGTACTCACCAAGCTCACCAAACGCCAACAACTCGTGGTGCGACTGCGTTTCTTTGCGGACAAGACCCAGAGCGAGGTAGCCGGCATCCTCGGCGTCAGTCAAGTCCAGGTATGCAGATTGGAAAAAGAAGCCTTGCGCCGCCTCAGGCTTTCCCTCGCCGGCGAAAAAGGGGGTGACTAACCCGGAAGTAGCCGCGACATACTAGGAGCAACCGAGAAACGGGTACCAATGGTACCTGGAGGCGCGGTAAGCTCCGCAGTCCTGCGCGCGAGATGGGTCCGTCCGCAACCGGTACTTGCCGGTGCTTTCCTTTACCGAGGTGAACCGCTCTGAGCTGTCGTTGGCTTTGGTGGACAATCCTGGCCGCGTGTCTGGCCATCGCGGCCATCTACCTGGTCGCCCAAATCTTCAGCCGCTTTACCCCCTATAGACCGTCCGCAAGAGCGCGTCTGGTTTGGCAGAATACTCTCGGCCGGGGTGAACATCATGCCCAATGACGTCAAGGATCAGCGCGCCTATTACCAGCGCCTCGTAAAGGCGAACACGCCCAAGGCTCCCGTGCTGGTACACGTCCTTGCCGCCTTTTTCGTCGGCGGCTTGCTTAGCTTGCTCGGGCAAGGTTTTCTGTATCTATTCATGAGCCTTGGCCTCCCGGCGGAGAAGGCAACCTCGCCCACGTTGGCCGCCATGATCTTCATCGGCGCCGTTGCGACGGCCTTTGGCGTCTATGACCGGCTGGGCGAGTTTGCTGGGGCGGGCGCCGCGATCCCGATTACCGGGTTTGCCAACTCCATCGTGAGCGCGGCGATGGATTTTCATCGCGAAGGACTGCTATTGGGCATGGCCGCCAAGATGTTCGTGCTTGCCGGCCCGGTCCTGGTCTATGGTATCCTCTCGGGTATCCTGGTCGGCTTCGTCAAGGTCTTTCTCTGGCCTCTATTCTTCTGAGAAGCCGCCTGCAAAGAAGTAGCGTTTTCGAGGGATAGCTCTTGAGCAACCGTCTTGGCGCCCAGACCATCAAATTCCCCAGCCGCCCGCGTATCTATGCCGCGTCGAGCATCGTCGGCCCAAAGGAAGGCGAAGGACCGCTCGGCAAGCAGTTCGATCAAGTCCTGGCGGATTACCTGGCGGGCCAGAAAACAGCGGAGAAAGCCGAACGGTACTATCTCGAACTGGCCGCGAAACTGGCGCTGGCCAAGGCGCATCTGACCGCGGATGCGATCGACGTCTTTATCGCGGGGGATCTGCTCAACCAGATCGTCTCGGCGTCCTTTGTCGCGCGCACAATTGGCTGCCCGTTTATCGGCCTTTATGCCGCTTGTGCCACAAGCAGTAAAAGCCTGGCGCTGGCGGCGATGATGGTGGAGGGTGGTTTCGCCGGTAAGGTCTTGGTCGGAGCCTCGAGCCATTACCAGACGGCTGAACGCCAGTTCCGTTACCCGATCGAATTCAATGTCCAGCGGCGACCGACGGCGCAGTGGACCGTAACCGGAGCGGCCTCGTTCGTCATAGGCGCCGGGGATCTTGGTCCCTGTATCACGGAAGCGACAATCGGCCGCGTCGTCGACCTAGGCTGCAAAGACCCCAATGATATGGGATCGGCCATGGCGCCCGCGGCCTTCGACACGATCCAGAAACATCTGGCCGATACGGGCAGGCAGCCCACGGACTACGACTTGATTCTCACGGGCGACCTGGCGCGCGTGGGGAGTTCCATGCTCTACGGCCTATGCCAGACCAACGGCTTGGAACTTGCCGGACGCCATCAGGACGCGGGGAATCTTATCTACCGGGCGGATCAAGATGTCGTCTCCGGCGGCAGCGGGTGCGCTTGTTCGGCGGTGACCATCGCCGGTCCGGTCTTCAGGCGCCTTCAGGCCGGCGAATTACGGCGGGTCATGATCGTGGCGACCGGGGCCCTCTTTTCCACGCTTACTTACCAGCAGGGCGAGACGATTCCGTGTGTGGCACACGCGGTCAGCATCGAAGGGGTATAGGAGGAGGAAGATGGGGTCTTATCTGGCGGCATTTCTGGTGGGCGGGGTCATCTGCGCGATCGGGCAGCTAATCTTGGAGTATACCAAGATGACACCGGCGCATGTTGTCGTCTTCTTCACCATAGCGGGGGCGATACTATCGGGGCTTGGCGTCTACCAGCAGTTGCTGGAATGGGCGGGCGCCGGCGCTCTCATACCGGTCTCCGGTTTCGGCAACGCCGTAACCGCCGGGATCGTTTCCGAGGCTCGGCGGTCGGGGTGGATAGGGCTCTTTACAGGGGCTTTCGAACTAACCGGGCTGGGCGTGACCGCCGCCGTCGTCTTTGGCTTTCTCGCCGCCCTGGTCTCAAGCCCGAGGGGTACGTGAATCAATTCGGTGTTCAACCCGGATCTAGAATTCGCGCCAAAAAGATCGTGGGGATTGCGATCATCAGCGCGCCGGCTTGGTGAAAGCCACTCACCCCTGGCCTTTCGGCCACCCCCGCTCTAAGCTTAGCGAGGAGGGCGGGGACTGAGTGGTCGCTTCCGCAATCCGGGTTTGAAAAATCCCGGTCTAGATCGTCCGTTGCCTGAGTAAGGCGTTTTCCACGGCGTGTTTTATCGCCTCGGGGCGAAACGGCTTAGTGATAAAATCACGGGCTCCGCGGGTGATGGCTTCGGTGGCTATCCGTCTGAACTGCATGGCGGTGCAGACGATCACCTGCGCATTGGCGGAACCCCGTAGAATCTCCTCCATGGCCGCCAGGCCGTCCTGTCCGGGCATGGTGATGTCCATCATCACCACATCGGGGCGGAAAAGGCGGAACATGCTCACCGCCTCCCGGCCGGTCGTCGCTTCGCCGACGATGGTGTGGCCCTCGGCGGTCAGGATCGTCCGCAAGAGCACACGCATGAAGAACGTATCGTCCACAATAAGGATCCTTCCCCGGAGCTTTGCCTCGGGAAAGGTGACGAGATTTTCCTTGTGTGCTTGTGGTGCCACGCTCAGCATGTCTTCCACCTCTATTACACCATTCGGCCTGGAAAAGCATTATCTGTCCTATGCTGCTCCATCCGGCGCGCGGCGAGGCAGGAAGCAGGTAAGTGCCTGCAAGGTGTCGAATCTATCAGTGTAATACCAAGAGGGGGCATGGAGATTGTTCGGCGAGCGCGATAACCGTTTCTTCCGTTTGTTTGAAGCCGCGGCGGCAAACATCGCCAAGGCGGCCGAGGTACTCCAGGGCATAACGGACGATCCCGCGACGAAGGAAGCCAAGACCGAGAAACTCGAAGAGCTGGAGCATCGGGGCGACGAGTTGACCCACGATATTATCGCGGAACTGAACCGGGCTTTCATTACTCCCATTGACCGCGAGGACATCTTCCTGATCGCCAAGGAAATGGACAACGTGACGGATGCCATCGAGGCCACGGCGCATCGTTACGTCATGCTGAACATCGACGAAACAAGTCCGGAAGCACGGGAATTGGCGGCTCTCATCGGCGCTTCTTCCCGGGAATTGGTTTCGATCATGCGTGAGCTCCGCAAGCCGAAGCAGATCGTCTGCAACAATAAGTGCGTGGTGGAGATCAACCGCATCGAGGATGAAGGCGACAAGATCTACCGCCGGGTGGTAAAAGAACTATATTCGGGGACCTATGACGCCCTGACGGCGATCAAGTGGCGGGAGATCTACGATCACCTCGAAAATACCCTGGACGCCCTGGAGGACGTGGCCAATATCGTGGAAGGAATCGCGATGAAACACACCTAGATCTGATCCACCAAGAACGCGAAGTTGCACTTGGAATACCTCGTTTCTTCTTCGTGCCCTTCGTGGATAATGGGCGCATGGTCGGTTTGAGGCGGGGCTTCGCTAGACTTTGGACTTTTGACTTTGTTCCTTGGAGGTCGGCCATGACGCTGAGCTTTGGACTGATCGTCGTTCTTCTTCTGATCCTCGTCTCCGAATTCGTCAACGGGTGGACGGACTCGCCCAATGCCATCGCCACCGTCGTTTCAACCCGGGTATTGAAGCCCAAGTGGGCGGTGGTCCTGGCGACGGTATGCAACATCGCCGGCGCCTTCATCGGCGGGGAAGTGGCCAAGACTATCGGCACGGGCATCGTCAGGCCCGAAGCGATCAATCTGGTGACGGTGGGCGCGGCCATGGTCGGCATCGTTTCCTGGAGCACGGTTGCCTGGTATTTCGGCCTGCCGACGAGTGAAAGCCATGCGCTGATCGCGGGTCTGACCGGCGCGGGTCTGGCCACCGCGGGGCCGGCCGTGCTGCTCTGGTCGGGATGGCAAAAGGTGCTGATCGGATTGGCCTTCTCATCCGTCCTGGGCTTGGCCGGCGGTTTCGGCATCGCCTGGGTTATTCGCCTGCTCTTTGCCAGGGCGCACAGGACCAGGACCAGGACGCTGTTCTCCGCATTGCAGGTAATTTCCGCGGGCGGCATGGCTTTGAGCCATGGCAGCAACGACGGACAGAAATTCATCGGCACTCTGACGTTGGCCTTGGTCCTGGGCGGAGTGCTGCAAGACTTTGCCGTGCAGAAGTGGACCATCATCTTATGCTCGCTCATCATGGGGATCGGGACTTCGGTGGGCGGCTGGCGGATCATCAAGACCATGGGCCAGCGGATGGTCCGGCTGGAACCGTACCAAGGCTTTGCGGCGGAAAGTGCCGCCGCGGGCTCGATTCTCCTGGCCTCTGGCTTGGGAGTGCCGCTCAGCACCACGCATACCATCAATACATCCATCATGGGCGTTGGCGCCGCGACGCGCGTTTCCTCCATCCGCTGGGGCGTGGTGAAGGAGATGGTCACGGCCTGGGTTCTGACCTTCCCCATCTGCGGGGCAATCGGATTCCTCATGGCTACGCTGTTTAAAAACATCTTTTAAGAGAGCTGTGAAAAACCTTCTTACTACGAAACAAGCGAAAATACGCGAAGAATTAATCGATTATAAACCCCACCCTTTTGCGCCATTTCGCGTGTTTCGTAGTTACAACCCTCTTGAGCTTTTACTCTGAAGGTCTTTTTCACAACGCTGGTCAGAAAATAGATCTTTCGTGGTTGACTTCATCACTTACATTCCGAAACCTCGGTTCAATGGAGAGGGGCATGCGTCTCCAGCCCATGCCCCGCGGCGGGACGTCGCGTTGCACGGACGCGGGGAGACCGCGTCATCTTCTCCGTGCCCTCCCAGGCTTTCCGCGATTTGGCCAGGGTCTTCTCGGCGAAGGCCCGGTCCCGCCAGCCCGTGACCACCGGCTTCTTGCCTTCCAGATCCTTGTAGATGCCGAAGAAGTACTCCATCTCCCGGATCGAGTGCGGTGAGAGATGCCTCAGTTCCTGCACCCGATCGTAGCGTGGGTCGACGGCCACGACGGAGAGCAGCTTTGTGTCTATGCCTTTGTCATCCTCCATGGTCAAGGCGCCGATCACGCGCGCCGGCACCAGGCAGCCGGGGAAGGTGGGGGTGGAGATCAAGACCAGGATATCCAGGGGGTCGCCGTCCTCGGCGAGGGTATCGGGCACGTAACCATAATCGGCCGGGTAGTGGACCGGGGAATAAAGCACGCGGTCCAAGCGAAAGACCCCAAGTTTCTGGTCATATTCATACTTGTTCTGCGTGCCTTTTGGGATCTCGATGATCGCGTCCACGCGGATTTCTTTCTGCGGCATACAGCAGCGGCCCCCCAATTAGTCCTGTGATTAGTTTGGCCGCGGCGACCAGCTCCATGCGCATACCCGGCATGAGACCCTCATATGGGTTATAAGCGGGGGTGGTCAAGATGCGGCGGTCATTCTGGGTGGTAGCCGCGTTCCTTCTGATACTCTGCCGGGTGGGCTTCGCCGAGAACGAACCGGATTTCCGTCTGCTCGATCCGGCCGGCGACGATTACGGCCCGGGGAGTTACATCTATCCAAAGAACCATGCCTTCGAACCTTACCACGGTCTCTTTGACCTGCGTTCTTTTACCGTGTCGAGCGACGTGAAGTCGGTGCGCTTCGATCTGACCCTGGCCGACTTGCGCAATCCGTGGTCGGCGCCGGAAGGTTTCAGCCACCAGTTGCTGGAGGTCTTCATCGCCCGCGGCAATGGCTTTGGCCGTACGGAGCCCTTCGCCGCCGGCTCCTTCGTCCGTTTTGCCCCGGAGCACCCTTGGGACGTGATGCTCAAGGCCGCCCCCTGGGACAGCAGTGAACTGATCCTTTTGGGCCCGGACGGACAGCCGGTCAAACACGGGCTTCAGGTGGGCCTGGCCGGGCCACAGACCGTGCGGGCGACCGTGCCGGTCGCGTTGCTCGGCGCGCCCGAGAGAACCTGGCGCTATTACGTATTGGTCGGCTCATACGACGGCTTTGGGGAGGACAATTTTCGCCCCGTCATGGCCAAGGCCGGGGAGTGGCATTTTGGCGGCGGGCGGAATGACGCCGCCGAGCCGCAGGTAATCGACATCCTGGCGCCGGAACGGGGCCGTTTCAGCCAGGAAAAGCAGCTCGGCAGCTACGATTGGACCCAGAAAAAGCTCGCCGTCTTACAGCCCGTGGGCCCCGGTTATCTACCAGGTATGGGCGGTTTTCCCTGGGCGATCGTGGCCGTCCTCGGTTGCATGCTGGTCATCGTCGCCTGGTGGAACTGGTACGCGCCGGCCGGGTGGCGGGAGAAGATTCTGGATACCCTGGCGGGATTGGTCCGGCGCCAGAGAGGGATCGGGGCCGAGTCCAGTAAATAGCCGTGTTGGCGTCTCCCGGTTTTGATGGTTCGGGTAAAAGGCCTTATGTCAACACCACGGCCTTTTCTGGACCTATACGAAAGCCGCGCCACCATCCTTACACGTTTTCTTTGTTCATATCTTTCATGTCTGGAAGACGGCGGTAAACCATCGCCGTTTCCCAGACATCTTGAACCGGTGTAAAGACAATGTGTAGAGTTAAGGAGTGGCCGTCGGTCAGGGGTCTTTGAAGATCTTGACTCCCGGCGCGGCAGGAGGCCGCGCACGCGGCGTCGATCGTCCGGATGCGATCACCGCCGTCGGCATCGTGGACCATCGAAGGCCTGAAGCGCCCGGAGGGCGCGGAACTCTGTGCACGGAAGCACGAAGTCGCGTAGGACATGGAGGTCCGGGGGCGACCAAGCTAACGTCGAGGAGCCGGCCTGCTTTATGCCATCCATGGCAGTCGCTAGGCTTTCCGCTATCCTGCGGTGAGACGGCGACGTCCCACCCTCTTGAGCATAAGGAGGTCCAGGAACCCCTGGGCAGGAAGCCCGAGGTCGCGTAGGACACGGAAGTCCGAGAGCGACTGGTTCCGGCCGGGCTTCGATAAACTCAGCCCCCTGAGCCTGTCGAAGGGCGGGATTCCAAAGGGTGTGCGACCACACCCTTTGGTTCGGGAGGTCCAGGAGGGCGAATAGCGCCTCCTGGGTCCAATCCAATTTCCACAAGACCTTCGATATAATATCACCGATCTAGGCCCCGCCCCGGGATCGAACCTGGGGCGGGGCCTTTTGCCGCGATTCCTTCTTGCCGCGTTACGATCGAATGCCTATAATCATAGGGGAAGTTTACACGGGAGGGTTATCATGGATATCATTGCCATTATCGCATCCGAACTTGGGCTCAGGCCGGGGCAGGTCGGGACGGTCGCCGGATTGCTCGACGACGGCAACACGATCCCCTTTCTTGCCCGTTACCGTAAGGAAATGACAGGCGAGCTGGACGAGGAACAATTGCGCAGGATCGAGGAACGCCTGAACTATCTGCGCAGTCTCGAGGCCAGGCAGGAAGAGGTCATACGGTTCATTGACGAGCAGGGAAAGCTCACCGAGGAACTGGCCGCCGCCATTAGGGCCGCGGCCAAACTGCAGGAGGTCGAGGATCTCTACCGGCCCTACCGGCCCAAGAAGCGGACCCGGGCCATGATCGCCAGGGAAAAAGGCCTGCAACCCCTGGCGGATATGATCCTGGCCCAGGCTGTTTTTGACGGCACGCCGGCGGAGCATGCCGCCGGATTCGTGGACCCCGAGAAGGGTGTGAACACACCAGCGGAGGCGCTCGCCGGGGCGGCGGACATCCTGGCCGAGCAGGTCGCGGATGATCCGCGGCTCCGCGCCGCCGTACGGCAACTGGCCTGGGAGGAGGCATTGATTTCGGCCGCGGCGCGCGGTGAAACGCCGCATCCGGTCTACCGGATGTATGCCGCTTACCAGGAGCCGGTCAAGAAGATCCCACCCCACCGTATCCTGGCGATCAACCGCGGCGAAAAAGTAGAAGCGTTGACGGTGGAGGTGAGGATGGACGTAGACCGGCTTACGGCCAGACTCGTTCAACTCGTGGTGACGAGACGCGCCTCGATCTTCACGGCCAATCTAGAAGAGGCGATCGCGGATGGCTGTCACCGGTTGCTCTGGCCTTCGCTGGTCAGGGAGATCCGGGGCGAACTGACCGAGCGCGCCGAAGAACAGGCCATCAAGATCTTCGCCGTCAATCTGCGCCACCTGCTCTTGCAGCCCCCGGTGCGGGATCGGCGGGTCATGGGGATCGATCCGGGTTTCAGGACCGGGTGCAAGGTGGCGGTGGTCGATGAGACGGGAAAACTCCATGAGACTGCGACCATCTATCCCCATCCACCCCAGGGCAGGCGGAGCGAGGCTCTGTCGACGCTCGCCGCGCTGGTGGCGCGGCACCGGGTCAACCTGATCGCTATTGGTAACGGGACCGCCTCCCGGGAGACCGAGGCGCTCGTGGCGGAGCTGACCCGGGATGGGGGAGGAGCCCTGGCCTATACGATCGTCAGCGAGGCGGGCGCCTCGGTCTACTCCGCCTCGCCCTTGGCGCGGGAAGAATTTCCCGAGCTGGATGTCTCCATGCGGGGCGCGGTCTCGATTGCGCGCCGGCTCCAGGACCCGTTGGCCGAGCTCGTCAAGATTGACCCGAAATCCATCGGCGTCGGACAGTACCAGCACGATGTGAACCAGCGGCAATTGGGAGAATCCCTCGGGGACGTGGTTGAGTCTTGCGTGAACTATGTCGGCGTCGACTTGAACACCGCCTCGCCGGCACTCCTCCAATATGTGGCCGGTCTGCAGCCTGGCGTGGCCAGAAATATCGTCGCCCACCGCGAAGTCATGGGTAAGTTCAAGCGCCGCGCCGATTTACGTCTCGTCAAGCGCCTTGGGGAGGCGACTTTTACCCAGGCGGCGGGCTTTCTCCGCATCCCGGACGGGGATGATCCGCTCGACGCCACCTCCGTCCATCCCGAATCCTACGAGGTGGCGCGGGCACTCCTACACCGCGTGGGCTGCGACCCGGAGGATCTCCGCGGCAACGAGGGACGCGCCAGGATCGCGTCGCAGCTCAAACCCCTCGATCCGGCGGAATTGGCTTCTTCCCTGAATGTCGGCGTGCCGACGCTCAAGGATATCATGACCGCCCTGATCAAGCCCGGCAGGGACCCCCGTGAGGACGCGCCGGGCCCAATCTTTCGCACGGACGTCTTGTGCCTTGAGGACCTGCGTCCCGGCATGATTCTGCCGGGGACGGTCAGAAACGTGATCGATTTTGGGGCTTTCGTCGACATCGGGGTCAAGCAGGACGGCTTGGTGCATATCTCAGAGCTCGCGGACCGGTTTGTAAAGCACCCGACGGAGGTCGTCGCCGTGGGGGATCAGGTGCAGGTCCGCGTCCTCGAGGTGGACCTGGAGCGAAAACGCATCGCGCTCTCGCTGCGAACGCCGCGCGAGAACAGCTGATGCACGCGCGTTTTAACCCAGGGGAAAAGAAGGATTCCGGTCACCGGCAGCGAATATGTCAGACAAAATCACGAGCCGGAGTTTGGCGGCCGTGTTTCCTTGCAGGATGGTAGGTTTAGGCGGAAGCGTCGGTAGGATGGCAGGAAGGATTGGGGCCGCTTTGGGGGCGCGCTGTCTGGGCTGGCACTACCATGCCCGGAGGCGCGCTTTCTCTCTTATTCGAGCATCACACAAAGCCACCAAGGCACAAAGAAAAACCAATACCTTAAGCAGCGGTTCGGTGAACTCTTTGCGGCTTCGTGTCTTTGCGTGAGCGATAAAAAGGCGCGGAGGTGATTACAGCCGTAGCGGCACTGGCGATCCACACCCCGGGTACAGCAGGACGGTAGGGTTGGCTGCCAACGGCGTGACCATCGTGGCGGAGGAATCCTTTAACGCAAAAGACACCGATTTCACCGTGCAACTGGTCAAAGTCAAGAACGCGGGCGCGCAGGCGATCGTCTGTTGGGGCACCAACCCCGCCCCGGCGATCCTCACGCGCAATTACAAACAACTCGGTCTAAGCATCCCCCTCATCCAGAGCCACGGCGTGGCCAATGCGACCTATCTGAAGCTTAGCGAGGGTGCGGCCGAGGGCGTCCTCCTGCCGGCCGGAAAACTCTTCGCCGCCGAGAGCTTACCCGCCACCGACCCGCAACGGAAAGTCCTGCTGCAATACGCCGCCGACTTCAAGGCCAGATTCAACCGGGAAGCCGATACATTCGGCGGCCACGCCTGGGACGGGCTGCAGATACTCATCGCGGCCCTGGCCAAGAGCGGGCCGGATCCGATCAAGCTCCGGGAAGCCATCGAAAAAACAAAGGGTTTCGTGGGTATCGGCGGCGTCTTCAACTACTCGCCGACCGATCATGACGGCCTGACGATGGACGCCGTGGTCCTGCTCCGCGTGGAGGGCGGCCAATTTAAGTTCTACCGGAGGAGCACCGGGGACAGATGTACGTCTTCGTCGGGCCGGTCTTGATCAATTCGATCGGCGTCCCGCATCCGGGGCATGGTTTCCCCGCTTTGTAACCCACCAACATGAAGTACGCCCAATTCGTTCAAGCATTTTTCCTGACGGACCTCGACCAGGTCTATCGTCCGCCCCGCAAGCGCCTCGTGCATCTGCCGCTGCAGGATCGTCAGTTCGGGCAGTTCGGCCACGCTAGCCTCCTACGTCTAGAAGAGCTGTGAAGTTATTTGTAATCGAGGCGCAAAATATCTAAACCATCTAAATCATCTAAATCAGTGTTAATCCGTGTGTTTAACTCAGGGTGATTCTTTCTATCTTTATTTCGTAAAGCAAGGATTTTAGGTTTATTCGCGGTTCTTTGTGGTCTTATCTTTGTGCAAAATTTCTTTGACGAGGTACTTCGGCCGCTGCTTGACTTCCTCAAAGATCTTGCCGAGATACTCGCCCATGATGCTCAGGCAGAGCAATTGAATGCCCCCGATGAACAGGATGGAGACGATCAGGGTGGAAAAGCCCCTCGGCGCGGACGGGTACAAGAAGTAGCTGGCAATATAGATCACGATGCCCACCGCCGAGAGGGCGACGACGAAGATGGCCAGAAAGGAGATGAGTTCGAGCGGGCGGTAGGAGAAAGAAAAGATGCCCATATTGGCCCAGCGTATATTATCGATAAAGCTGTTGCTGGTTCTTCCGGCCTTGCGCTCGGCGCGCACGTATTCAACCCCGGTCTGCTTGAAGCCCACCCAGGCGCGTAAACCCCTGAGGAAGCGGTTCCGCTCGGGCAGGCGGTTGAGGGCTTGCACTACCTCCCGGTCCAGCAGGGCGAAGTCGCCCGCGTCCAAGGGAATATCAATGTACGAGAGTCTCTTGAAGAGCCGGTAGAACAGCTTGTATCCGATCCTCCGGACGAGGCCGCCTTCCCTCTTTTTGCGAATGCCGTAGACGACATCATAGCCTTCGCGCCATTTTGCCACCATGTCGGGTATCAGCTCCGGCGGGTCCTGGAGATCGCCGTCGATGCAGACGACACAATCCCCGGCGGCGTGCTCCATGCCGCAGGTGTATGCCGGTTGGGAACTGCCGAAGTTCCTGGAAAGGCAGATCACGGTAACCTTCTCGTCCTGCGCGCACAGCCGCCTGAAGATCCGATCCGAGGCGTCGGTGCTGCCGTTATTGACGTACAGCAATTCGTAATCGTCGGTCAGGCCGGCCAGCACCTTTGTGAGCCGGTCGTAGAGCGCGATGATGTTATCGGCCTCGTTATAGCAGGGGATGATGACGGAGATTTTCTTGTTCAGCATTGCCTACCCCTCGTTATGCATAATGCATCCTGGCTTTGTTAACCCCGTGCATGGCCCGCCATGAACTCGTCAATCGTCTCGCTCATGTAAGCTAGCCTTTCAGGCGTGATCCCCGGGTAGACGCCCAGAAAAAACGTGTTCTGCATGATGTTGTCGGTATGGCGGAGGTCGCCTAGGACGCGTTTCTTGATGTGGCGGTAGCCGGGCTGCCGGAGGATGTTGCCGGCGAAGAGCATCCTGGTCTCGATCCGTTTGCTTTCCAGGAATTCGACCATGTCGTTCTTGGTGAACCCGGCGTCTTGCTTGACGGTGATCGGAATGGCAAACCAGGACGGCTCGGCCTTGGGCAGGGCCCGCGGGAGGATGAATTTATCCTCGTATTTGGCGAAGGTCTCGTACAGCGCGCGGAAGTTTTGCCGGCGACGCCGGGTGAACTCCGGCAGCTTCGCCAGCTGGACCAAGCCTACAGCGCATTGCACGTCGAGGGGCTTGAGATTGTAACCGATATTGGTATAGACGTATTTGTGGTCGTAGCCGGCGGGCAGCCCCTCGAACTTGAAGCCGAAACGGTTGTTGCAGGCGCCGTTAGGCTTGGCTTCGCCGGTCTGGCAGAAGCAGGCGCGCCCCCAATCGCGGAGTGAGAGCAGGATCTTGTGCAGTGACGGATTATCGGTGACCACCGCGCCGCCCTCGCCCATCGTGATATGATGCGCGGCGTAAAAACTGATCGTGCCCATATCGCCGAATGTGCCGACCATCCTGCCGTCATATCTGCTATCAAGGGCGTCGCACGTGTCCTCGATGACATGGAGCCGGTATTTGCGGGCGACGGACATGATCGCGTCCATATCGGCGGGATTGCCCAGTGTGTGGGCCAAGACGATCGCCCTCGTCCTGGGCGAGACGGCGGCCTCGAGCGCGGCGGGGTCGATGTTGTAGGTATCCCGTTCGACGTCCACGAAGACGGGCACCAGATTGTACTGTATGATGGGGGCGAGGGTCGTGGGGAAGGTTACGGCGGTGGTAATGACCTCGTCGCCCGCCTCCAGGCGCTCCGGGAATTCCCGCGCGCAAAGGGCGGCCACGGCGAGCAGGTTCGCGGAACTGCCCGAGTTGGTGACCAGGACCTTGCCAACGCCGAGATACTCGGCCAGGCGCCGTTCGAAGGCCACGGCGTTCCCGGCCAGAGTCAGCCAGGAATCGAGAGAGGCGTCGACCAGGGCGACCAGTTCTTTGTCGTCAAAGACCCGGCCGGCATAGTTGACCTTGGTGCGGCCGGGGATGAACTCTTGGCCGCTCGCCCTTATCCGCCACAGCTCGGCCACTCTGTCCAGTATCTCTCGTCTGACTTCGGCCTCGGTCCTCATCGCTCGCCACCCTTTTTTGCCGCGATCTGCCGCCGGATGGCCGCGCATATCTGCGCCGCCGACAAGCGGCTTTTTGCCCTTAGATAATCATGATCGCCGATTTCTTTGCAATAAGCGTCCCGGATGCCTATCCTGCAAAGACGGGCCCGCGGTCCCTCCGCTTCGGCCAGGATCTCCGCCACGGCGCTGCCAAGCCCGCCGATCACGTTGTGTTCCTCGAGGGTAAAAATGAGACCCGTCCGCGCGGCCGCCTCGGCGACGGCGTCCGCGTCGAGGGGCTTTATGGTATGCATACTGAGCAGCCGGGCCTCAATGCCGTCGGTGGCCAGAGAAGCCGCCGCCGCGACAGCCGTTTCCAAAAGGTTGCCGGTGGCGATGAGCGTCAGATCGTTGCCGTCCCTGAGCAAAGAGGCCCTACCAAGACTGAGCCCGCCACGGTCGTGATGTATCTTCGGCTCGCCGTTCTTGCCCAGGCGAATATAGACCGGGCCGGTGTGACGAGAGGCTTCGCGGGTGGCGAACTCCGCCTCGACGGGATCCCCGGGGCATATGACGATCATGTTGGGGAGAACCCGCATAATCGCGATGTCCTCGATGGCGTGATGGGTGGCGCCGGCGGCGCCGTAGCTCAAACCGCCGCCCACGCCGACGATCTTCACGTTGGCCTCCTGGTAACACAGGTCCACCCGGATCTGTTCGTAGCAGCGCATGGTGATAAAAGGAACCATGGAGTAGACGTAGACGTTCTTGCCGGACAAGGCCAGGCCGGCGGCCACACCGATCAGGTTGCCTTCCGCGATGCCCAGATTGAGAAACCGGTCCGGGTAACGCGCGGCGAAGCCCTCGAACACGGAATAGCCCACATCGCCGGCAAGCAGGTAGAGGCTTGGATCGTCGGCGGCCATCGCCGTCAAGGTCTCAATGAAGGTGGTGCGCATGTGCTTCGATTTCCCTCAATGCTTGCGCGGTCTGTTCTTTGTCCGGCGACTTGTAGTGCCAGGCCAATTGATTTTCCATAAAAGAAACGCCCATGCCCTTTGTCGTGCGGGCGATGACCACGCTGGGGCGGCCGCCCGCGAACGGGACGGTCTCGAAGACGGAGAGCAACTCCTCCAGGTCATGACCGTCCGCTTCCCGCGTTTCGCAGGCAAAGGCGCGCCATTTTTCCGCCAGGGAATCCAACCTTACAACATGGTCCGTGCGGCCTAGACCCTGGAGGCCGTTCCGGTCGACCACGATCACCAGGTTATCGAGACCATGGTGCGAGGCGCACATGGTTGCCTCCCAGACGGAGCCCTCGTTGCATTCCCCGTCGCCCAACAGGACGAAGACGCGGTGGGTTTTTGCATCCCGCTTGGCGGCCAAGGCCATGCCGACCCCGATGGAGAGGCCGTGGCCCAGCGAACCGGTGGAGGCCTCGATGCCGGGGGCGCCGCCCCTTACTGGATGGCCGGCCAATCCGCCGCCGTTAACGTAATACCCCTCCAAACCGGTCCTGGGGAAGAACCCTCTGGCCGCCAGGGTGGCATAGAGAGCGGTCGCGGCATGCCCCTTGCTCAGGATGAACCGGTCCCTATCCGCCCAGTCCGGATTGCGGGGGTCGAGGCGCATGACCCCAAAGTACAACGCGACGAGGATCTCGACGATCGACAGGGCGGAGCCCACGTGGGAACTCCCGGCCGCGGCGGTCATACGCACGATGTCCTTGCGGATCTCGGCCGCCTGTCGTTGCAGGGTCACTCTTACATCATCCGGCATGAACTTAGTCCCTTTTCTCTTGCAGAGCCGTGAAAAAGCCTTTTTTTCACGCGCGCTTCAATTTGCGTTATGGGCCCCCGATTGCGGCAGAGACGCTTCTAGATTGCGTATAAACCCCCATGGGCGCGGAACCAGTCAATCGTGCGGTGCAAACCTTCTTCCAGGCTGTAGCGGGGCGTCCAGTTCAAGAAGGCTTTCAGCTTCGTGTTATCGGAGACCCAGAGGTCGCTGTCGTAAACGCGGCCGTCCTGGCTGCCCCAATCCGGCTCGACCGCGGCCCCGGTCAGTTCGATGATCTTCGCGGCGACCTGCGCCACGGAGTGTTGGACCCCGAGACCCACGTTGAAGATCTCGCCTTGGATGCCCTGGCGGGACGCGATCAAGCAATAAACGTCGATGACGTCATCGATGAAGATGAAATCCCGCGCGGCGCGGCCGTTGGCCAGTTTCGGGCGTTCGCCCCCAAGGCAGG
The DNA here is from genome assembly GCA_050260415.1 of Bacteroidota bacterium. Lineage (GTDB taxonomy): Bacteria > Bacillota > UBA4882 > JAAYXC01 > JAAYXC01 > JBLNCE01. The sequence continues at coordinate 18,074 of JBLNCE010000001.1, forward strand.
CCTTGATCACGGTGGGCACCAATCTGGTCGGTTCCTCGTAGTAACCGAATGGAGAGAATAACCGCAACGTGACCACGGGCAAGCGCTCCCGCAAACCAAGGAACCGCGCATACAAGGTGGCGGCGGATTTCGTGACCCCATAGGCGGTGACCGGTTCGAGCAGATCGGTCTCCTTCATCGGCGCCGTCTTGGGACCGTACTCCGAGGAACTGCCGGTGTTGACGAAGGCCTCGAAACCAATGCACGCGCAGGCATGCAAGAGGTTGACGGTGGCCTTGAGATTGGTCTCGAGCATCCGCTCCCGATCCTGCTGAAAGGGATATCCGCCGTAAGCCGCGAGATGGTAGACGATCCGGGGCTTAATCTCGCCGATGAGGGCTTCAAGCCCGGCATGATCCGTAAGATCCGCCACGTGCTCCGTGATGCGCCCGGCGATGTCCGCGAGGCGCCATCTGTTCGAGGCGGCTCTGGTCAGGCAGTGAACCTCGCCACCAAGAGCCACGAGGCGATGCGCCAGGCAGGCGCCCACAAACCCGGTGGCGCCCGTGATCAGGATCTTCTTGGCGGTGAAAAAACCATCATACCCGTTCAGTCTTCTTACCCCCGCGACCAAGGCTGGTTCATCGCCGCGGCGCACTCCACGTAATGGCTAATCTGTTCCAGGCAGAGCCGGTATACATCCATGCGTTCGTAACGTTTATACCAATCGACCGTGAGTGCCAGGGCTTGCGCGATGGTCAGGCAAGGTTTCCACCCTAAATAAGTCCGGGCCTTGTTGCAGTCCAGGCGCAGGAAGGTGGCCTCGTGCCGGCTGGAGCCGTCGCCGCCGGGCACCCAGCTGCCGGCGCCCCATAGCTTGACGATCTCCGCGGCCAGATCTCCCACGGATATGCAGGCCTCGTCGCCGGGGCCGAAGTTCCAAGGTTCCGCGTAACCAGCGCCGTCTTCAAGCATCTTTGCCGCCAGCCACAGGTAACCGGCCAACGGCTCCAATACATGCTGCCATGGCCTGATGGCATGGGGATTCCGCACTAAGACGGGTTCGCCTTTTTGTAGGGCGCGGATGCAGTCGGGGACGATGCGGCAGGCGGACCAATCCCCGCCGCCGATTACGTTGCCCGCGCGGACGGAGGCGACGGACTTTCCATGCGCGCCGCGGTCGCGGGGGTTGAAAAAGGAACTGCGGTAAGCGGCCGTGACCAATTCGGCGCATCCCTTGCTCGAGCTGTACGGATCGTAGCCGCCCAGGGGGTCGTTCTCGCGGTAGCCCCAGACCCACTCCCTGTTCTCATAGCATTTGTCGCTCGTCACATTCACGAGTACCTTGACGGATTTCGAGCCGCGCACAGCCTCCAGGACGTTAACGGTACCGCCCACGTTGACATCGTACGTTTCCTTGGGCTCATCGTAGGAGGTGCGCACGATCGCCTGCGCCGCCAGATGAAAGACGATTTCCGGCTGGAAATCGTCGAAGGCGCGCGTAAGCCCGGCGAAGTCCCTGACATCCCCCCGCGTGTCGTCGAGCTTATCGGCCAAGCCGGAGAGGACGTAGTTATCGCGCTCGGTGCGGGGAGCCAAGGCGTACCCCTTTACATGGGCGCCAAGTTCACGGAGCCAGATCGCCAACCATGAGCCCTTGAAGCCCGTATGCCCCGTGATCAGGACTCTCCGTCCCGCGAATGCCCCGTTAAACAGCGCCACGAAGAAACAGTCCTTTTCCTACCATATCTTCCAAGGGGCCTTGCCGGCGTTCCAGATGGCATTGAGTTCGTTGACGTGCTTTTGCGTGTCCATGGCATACCAAAAGCCGTTATGCTCGAAGACCGCCAACTGGCCCCTGTCCGCCAGGTTTCGCATGGGTTCCTCTTCGAAGATGCAGTTCTCGTCAGGGCTCAAGAAGGAGAACAGCTTCCTTTGACAGACGAAAAAACCGCCGCTCACGATATCTTCGAGCCGGGGCTTTTCCTTGAACGATGAGGCAATACCGTCCTGGTACTCGATCAAGCCATAGGGCGACATCGGGTGCACACCCGTCATCGTCAAGGTGCATCCCTTCGCCTTATGGAAACGGTATAACTCGTTGAGGTCGACATTGGACAAACCATCGCCATAGGTGAGGAGGAAATCCTCGTCGTCGCCGATATGACGCTCGATGCGTTTAATCCTGCCGCCGGTCTGGGTCTCAAGGCCCGTATCGACGAACGTTATCTTCCAGTCGTCAAGGTTCTTGTCCTCGTGATGCACGATCCGATTTTCCTTGGACCGCAAATTGAGCGTGAAGTCGTTGGCCATCTCCTCGAAGTTGAGGAAGTAGTCCTTGATCATCTCGCCCTTGTAGCCCAGGCAGAGGACAAAGTCCTTATGGCCGTATGTGGAATAGAGTTTCATGATGTGCCAGAGGATCGGCATACCGCCGATTCTGACGAGGGGTTTGGGCTTGAACTCGGTTTCCTCGTGCAACCTGGTGCCTTTACCGCCGCAGAGAATCACGACTTTCATCGCAAACCCGCCCTTTATCCTGATGCATGCCCTGTTTTCCAACCAGAAGTGCGAAAAGGCCCGAATCCCTGATGCGAACCTCACCCGGCATCCATGCGCCCTCTCCCATGGGAGAGGGCAGAAACGGCGTGGGTTTGACGCGATGGCTCCCCAGCGCCGGGATGGTGCAACTTAGCGCCCCGCAGGATGCGATCCTGGGTGCGACCTCTCCCCGCGGGGATAGGGTTAGTCCGTATTTTTCACCCTTCTTCCAGCAGCGGTGCATCTTTAACTTCTTCAACCCAGACTGAACGTAACACGGACCGGTATACATAGAGGAAAACGCCCGCCATGACCGCGATCACGAGTATCCGGGCGACGGCGTCGGTCTTGTAGACATAGTCCCAGAGGAACGTCAATTGGTGTTCGAGCTTGAGGTCGAGGTTGTGGTCGATCATCTTGTTGGAGTAAAACTGGAGTCCGATGGCGAAGGCGCTCTCCAGCGTCAAGACGGCGGCCACGGTTAATCTCACGACCCGGCTGAAATCAAAGAGCAGGCAGGTGGCGAGTACGGCCGTCAAGATCACGGTCGTCGTAAGCGTCTCCGCCGCGAGGCCTCCCGTGTGGAGATGGGGCACGGTCGCGATGAGGCCGAGAAAGCCCACGCTTGTCAGACCCACGATGTATGTCAGGGATAGGCGTTTAGCCTGGGACGCGCCCCCCGGGACGCCGGCGTCGGCATCATTCACATCTAAGGGCGGGGATGGCTTGTGCCGGGCTGGTTTGCCGCGGAGGAGGCGATAATCGTGGTTGACGACGTAAAAGATCAGGAAGAGGCTTAGGGTGGTGGTAACCGCACCTGGCAACACGGCGCGGTAATATCGCAGGATGCCGTTGAGCCGGCCGAACTCCAGGATATTGCCGAACAACCCGCCGCCGTGCACCAGGTTATATGGATAGAACTGCGTGGCGGCGATGATGATCTTGTCGTGGAGAGAGGCACCGCCGCCCAGTCCCCGGTAGGTAAGGGCGGGCGAGGCGCTGATGGTCCCCTGGATCCCGAACGTGGCGAATTCCCACACGATCCAGGGCAGAACAAGGACGGCCACGGCGGCCAGAGCGCCCAGGGCGCGGCGCGGTTGGACCCGCTTCGTCACGACCAGGAACAACGTGAACGCGCCGGTCCAGAAGATCTCGAAGAGGGCGGAGGGATGGGCCAGATAAGCGCCCCCGGCGAACAGGCCGAGCAAGATGAAGCTTTTCGTGTCCGTCGCGCCGGCGACGATCTTCACCATGAAGTAGATCATCATCAGGAGCAGGTAGGAAACGAGCGCCTTGGGCCAGGGGTGTATGATGTTGTAGATCAGGAAGGGGCTGGCCATGAGGACGAAGACGGCCGCCTTAGCCGCGCGTCCGCCGATCAGACGTTCCGCCAGCAGGTAGACGGCGGGGAAGATGCCCGCTCCCACCACGCACTCCACCATTTGATAGACATAGAACTGGTTGGTAAAGACCCCTTGGAAAAACGAGCCGAGCCAGTTGAAGAGGGGGGTTCTAGAGGCCACGGAAACCACGCCGAAATACCTGGTCTGCACATCCCGTAGATTAAGGAAGACCTGTGTGAGGTCATAATGCATCCACCAGTCGCCCCAATAGCTGGCGCCGGAGTAACAGGGCGTCAGAATCTGAAAGAAGAGCATCTCGATTGAGGCCAAAAACCAGATGAAGATGGGGAAACGGCACCTCGGCTCCGTCAATTCCTTGCAGCGATCGCGCAGACCGCGATGCCAGCCCGTCGCGGCAAGCACGGCGCCGGCCGTCACCACGCAGAGGAGCGGCCAGAGATTCGGGATCCCTAGCAAGAAGGCGGCGAACGCGGAGAACCCAAAGACCAGGGCTGAGATCCCAAATGAACCCGCCACGGCTTCGTTTCCCCTGAGGCCAAGGAACCTCAGCGACGGTACCGCTCCCACGATAAAGAATAGTAGCATGATCGCCATCTGGAGCAGCATGATAAGCAATAAGTGCCACATGAAGTTCACTCATTTCCTTGGGAAGTGGTACGGTCGCGCAGGCGTGCTTCCCCGGTTACTCCGTTTTCGCGTTCTTTTTTTTCTTTATGAACAAGAAGACCTGCAGGCCGATAACGGCAATGGCAATGACGAACCAGATATATACCCCGCCGCCGCCGCTACCGCTGTCTTGCGCCGCCGGTTCCGATGTTTTTGGGCCTGATAGCTGTATGTATGAATCCGGCGCTTCCTGGAGCCGCACCAGGTTCAAGTCGTCGAACCAAGCGGTCCCGGTCACTTCGCTGCCCCACATCCCCAGACGCGCGGCGAGGGCGATCTCGTTCTGGGATTCATGCGTGCGGAAGTTCAATTCGACATAGGTCCAGTCCGTGGTGGCGTTGACCGAGGGTGTGATGTCGTAACCGCCCATGATGCAGAGGATGGCGCCCGTTTTTTCGGGGGTCACATCCGCGGTGGCGATCCAGCCCGAAAAGCGGTAGTAAGTATTGGGGCTTACTGGCACCGTCTGGATGATGCGGACGTCGCACGGGGAGTCCGCCTTCATTTTCACCGAGGCGGCGCCGCGATGGGCTTTCTCGGTGGTGACGGCGACCGATGGGCTCGTGCAGGAGGATTCGCGCGTCCAATCAACCGGTTCCTGTCCGGGAGTCCCGCGCTCGAAATCGCTGTTGACGAGGAGGTTTGCTTCGCCGTCCGCCGCCCACGCCCGTCCGAAAACGGCGACCAATAACACGAGGACTAGCATCAACCAACGTTTGACCATCTGCTGCTCACTCCAGATCGCGCATATTCGACAAGCGCCACAACTTGTAACGCGTAACCAGTAAGAAAATTCGACAAGTAGTCATAAAACCCTTCACGAAAACAAAAAAGACGCCCTCCCAAACGGCCTCCGATCGCCGGTGGCGATCGGAGGAGGAGGGTCGCCCTTGATGAGGCTGGGCGCGGGAGCGCTCAGGAAATGGCGGGCAGGGAGGCGCTGCCGGGATAACCGGCGCGTGTCACTGTATCTCGGGGGGGTCTTGGAGGTGAATATCCTCGAAGCCGGGCGGCAGCGGCAGCGGGCTGCAACCCCGAGGGCGTTCGTAGAGTCTCAGGACACCGCGGCTGCTGGAGGCGCCGAGACTCATACCACGATACCGGGAGTTGCGATCCTGCACCAAGCGGTTGATGCATAGGATCTCGCCCAGGTAGCGGCCCTCCAGATCGACGAAAACACCGTACTTATCGAGATACCGCCCGATGTTCCTGCCGGCCGCCGTGTACAACAGGCCGTTGACCTCGCTTGCGACATGCTGGCCGCGACTGTCATAGAGAAAATTCATCTTGATCCCTCTTTCATGATGTCTTTTTTGCGGGAATAGGGAGTGAATTCCGAACTCAGGATCTCGTTGTCGCCTCCCCTGCGCCGTGCGCGACTGCCGGGCAGTGGACCCGTCTATCATATCGATTCGGGGTCGAACGCTCGGATGTGACCTTCCTCACAATACCAAATCGTCACGGCGGAGAACTGCCGGGATTAACGGGGAAGGCATCTCGCATCAATGCAATAAAGTGGTCCGATCTGTGATTAGCAGGAGTCTGATGGAAAAAAGCGAAATGTCAAGCATTGTGAAAAAACCGTTGCGTTCCGGTATCTTTTCCAAATCTCTTTTTATGGAGGAGTATATATTGAACGGGAGAAATCGCTCCACGCCGACGATTTTTCGCATCATCCAGTCGGATTATGCCGCCTTGCTGGCGGCCCTGTTTCCCGTTATGTGCTGGGGGCTTTACCTGGCCCTGATGGTTTTCGGCGCGCTGCCCGGACGGCACGGGCGTGGAACCATCACGGCGGCGGAGGGCGGGCCATTCTTTCTCGGCTTGGCGATCGTGGCCCTGGTTATAGGCTTGCCCCTGCTTATTTGGCGGATTAGGTTTGTGCAAAATGTCTTTGCCCGCGGTGTTGAGGTGGAGGGAAAAATCGTCGACGTCTCCTTCTACCGCGACCGGGGCCGGGTGCGGTACGCGTACGAGTATCAAGGGCGTACGTATGAGCGCGGCAATGCCGTCAGCGGGAACAAGCGTACCAGAGCACTGGCACCCGGGGCCAAGGTGGCCGTCGCCGTTGACCCGCTCCGACCAAAACGGGCGTTCATCAGGGATCTCTATTTAGGAGAGGTATGAAAAACCTCATTATCGTGGAAGCGAAGGAGGAATAAAGGTGTCAGGCAAGTTCAGAAAGGCTCTCGTCATCGTTTTATCCCTTACTGTCTTGGCGGCCACGGGGTGCATCTTCAGCCATGTTTACGCGGAGGCACAGGCGCCGGTCAAGCCCGGTATCTGGAGTTCCGCGGCGGAACTCGCCGAAGTGCCGATGTCCGGGCCGGGTTGGGAGGCGGTCAAGAAAGTGGCCGATTCCGTCAGTCCGGCGCAGGCGCTCGTCTCCAATCAGGACAGCAACAACAATGTGGCCATCCTCGCGGCCGGCATCGTCTACGCCAGGACCGGCGTGCAAAGCTACAAGGATAAGGTCGCGGCGGCCTGTGAGAAACTTGCGGGCGGCGGCAAACCGACCGGCCGGACTCTGGCCTGGGCCAGAGAGACGGGCGCCTATGCGATGGCGGCGGATCTGGTTGGCTACCGGACACCGGCATTCGAGACCTGGCTCCGCAACATGGCCGAGGTCTACGTGGCGGAAGACGGCCGGACCATGAAGGGTACCTTCCTGGAACGCCCGAACAACTGGGGGACGATGGCGTTCGGATCGCTGGCGGCCATCTACGCCTATCTCGGTGATACCAAGGCCCTTGCCGAGTTGCGCGACTACTGGGTCAAGTGCGTGACCGGCCCCAATCCGGGTAGCATCTACGGCAGCGATCTGTCCTGGCACGCCGACCCCAAGAATCCCCGGCTGATCAATCCCAAGGACGCGGTGAAAGAGGGTTTGAACATCGACGGCTTCGTCCCGGACGACATGCGCCGCGGCGGCTCGTTCAAAAACCCGCCCAACTATACCGGCTACGCCTGGGAAACCTTGCAGGGATTGGTGATGGGCGCCAGGGTCCTGGCGCGCCAGGGTATGTCCATCTGGGATGTGGACGACAAGGCCCTTTATCGCGCGGCATACGCCATTCAGGTCCGGCTGGGCGGTACCGACGCCGCCTGGAAAGCCGAGGGCGACGATCGCTGGATGCTGGCCTTTCTGGACAAGGT
>JBLNCE010000002.1:0-17823 GCA_050260415.1 Bacteroidota bacterium
TATTATCCTGGTCGGCGAGATTGACGCCGGGGAAAGTCGAGTCGGCAATGCCCTTCATGAAATCGTACTCAGGGCCGCTGGTCGGCAGGGCCATGAGATCGGCCTCGGTGATGATCATATACCCCTCGCCGCCGATTGGGGTGCTAGTCGGCGTCGGCGTCGGTGTCGAAGCTGGCGGAGTTGGAGTATATGACGGAGTTGGTGTCGGAGTTGATGTGGGTGTCGGTGTTGGAGACGGAAGCGACCCCGAATTGAAGACCCGGAACTCGTTGATGCTCGTCCAGGTACCGGTGTAGCCCGAGGCGCCCGTCACGGTAAGCTTGACGTAACGCGCGCTCGCCGCGGCGAAGGTGTCGCTGATGACCGCGCCGCCGGTGGTGTTGCTCAGCCTGTCGACCACCTGCGTATAGCTTGTCCCGTTGGTGGAGACTTCCACCTTAAACTGGTACGCCCGGTCCAGATACGGGCAGACTTCCGTACGGTTCACCGTGTAGGTCGCGCCGAGATCAACCTGGATCCATTCGGGGTAGGTATCCGCGGACCATCTGGTCGCGAGATCGCCGTCCACCGCATGCGAGGCTTCGTTGCCCGCCTGCTGGCTGGAGAATGTAACCGGCTTGTTCAAGGCCAGATTGACCCCGGGCGAGGACGAGGGTGTCGGAGTGGGAGTCGCTGTCGGTGTTGGCGTTAAAGTTGGCGTCGGCGTCGGCGTTGATGCGGTGCCGGTGATTACCTCGAGGACCGGCTTATCGGAGGCAGCTTCCTTGCTATTGAAATAGACGTTCTTCTTGACCGTCGAGCCTTGCGCCAGGATGATGGTCACGATCTTATCCCCGGCATATTGGCCGTTCACGAAGTCTGTCACGTCAAATGAGTACCAAGCGGCGGCCGAGGGGATGTTCACGCTCGTAATGAGCGTCCCCTTGGCCGGCTTGTTGCTGTAGGTGATCCCGGTCTCGGTCCAGGAGTCGGTCGTGCAGGTGTAGGCGTCGACGGAGGCCGGCGTGCCCTCGATGGACGTGCAGTACAGCTTCAAAGTGGCGCTGGTGATGGTGCCCGTGACGCCAGCGAGGTCGAACTTCAGATAGCTCTCACGGATGTAAGAGGCGGTCGCCGCACCTTTGACCAAAAGATTGGCGTTTGTGCCGTAGTTGGTAGTGGCGGAGCCCCCGCTGACATATGCGTCGGCTGTAGGAGCGAGATTGAACGTGGCCCCCTGGACTGACAGGGAAACCAGGCATAGGAGCATGGCGATCACCGGGATGTACACCGCAAGTCTCTTGCCTGTAAACAAAACACCACTCCCTCTCTCTGAGTATTCAATCACTGGATACACCAAAGACATAAGACCATATCCGGCTCTTCTTTTCCCCACCCCCTTCCTTGCCGGGTAAGGCATGAAGGGATGTGGCGGTTATCCGCCCCACCTCTCCATACATTCAGCTCAGGTTATTATAGACAATGGCCAAGTGTCCCGGGCGATCGTCAAACAACGGGCTGTGGGGTTCCAAAAACCTGTTTGATGGCAATTTGATGACAATAGGGGAATTTGAGATGGCGTTTCTCTACCTTGAATACTATCCGCCAGTCAAAACCTTGTAAATTGATCATTCAAGCATGGATCGATAGATTATGCCCGCATCTACCATGGTTTACACCATGGCGCCGCCCGGAATCAGTCACTTCAAACCCCATCCCCCCAGGCGGCGGAGGGCCGCATGCGCGGAGAACCGGGTAAGGTCATGAAGGCTTAACGACACATACGGAGAAATAATGGTTCGTTGTTTCGTCGGCCGAGTTGGTCTTGCGGGAGGGATCGGGTGATGCGCCTGGCATGGCTCAGGGAACATCGGATGTTCTTGAGATTCCTGCTCTCATACCTCTTGGTGCTCGTAGTGCCGATCGCGATCATCAGCGGCGCGATCCAAGGGCGGATCTTGGCCGAACTGGAGATGGAAGTCCGCCGTTCCAACCAGATACTCCTGCGCCAGGTATCCCAGGTTATGGATCTCCGCATGCGTGAATTCACCCTGATGGCCGGTCAGATGTCGCTCAACTCACGTGTGCGCGACTTTTTGTTCCGGCCGGGCTCCGGTCCGGAGGAAGTCATCAGACTTCTCGACCTGCAAAAGGAGATATCGATCTTTCAAGCGCCAAACCGGTTTCTATCGGAACTGTACATATATAGTTTCAAGGCCCATGTCATGGTATCAAGGGGGACCTGCTACGATCCGTCCTTCTTCTACCACCAGGTTCGTCGTCCGGAAAGTGCCACCTATGATGAGTGGCTGAAGGAGATGCGCGGGGAGTATAGCAACGGTCATCTTACCGCGGCGGCTTATTTGGTTCTGGATAACGGACTGTCTTATTCACGAAATTTCATTACCTACATGCAGTCTTTGCCGGCCAACGCGGGCCAGTCATCCGGCACGCTGGTCGCCTATCTCGCGAACGAACAGATCGAGCAGTTATTGGAGCCGTTGGTTTCCGGGCGGGATGGGGTGGCCTTTATTGCCGATGGAGAGGGTAATATCTTAATTTCCACCGATAGAGTGCCCCCCGATTTCTGGCGGGGCCGTGCCGGTAAGGGCGACGAACGGTTGATTCTTGACGGAGAGCCGGCGATCGCCAGTATTGAGAAGTCGACGATTGCCGATTGGTACTATGTGGCGGTCGTCCCGGCGCGCATCTTCAATGCCAAGGTGGCCGCTATTCGTGCTCTCATGGCGATAATTCTGATCTTATGCTTATTCGTGGGCGTGGGCTTCGCTGCGGGTTTATCGTGGCGGAACTATCGTCCTATCAAGGCCATGCTTGAGGTCTTGGCGCCGATCAAGGTCAGAGGCCGAAGCGCATCGCAGGATGAGATCGCGCTGATCGTGGAGTCCACGAAGGAGGCGATGCGGGAAAACCAGAGCCTACGAAGCTATCTACAGCAGAACAAGGCCTTCATGAAGAGCAACTTGTTGCGGCGATTACTTTATGGCCGGGTACCCGTGAACGAGATCGCCATAATCTTGCGGGCTTTGAACACTTCGCCGGAGGCTCGTTATACGGTGGCGGTGGCCGATCTTGAGATGCCGGACGAACAGGCTACGGCTGCCGCCAAAGGCTTCATGAGTCTCGCGGCGGCGGAAGGCATCCAACGCTTGGTTTCCTGTCTGATTACGGAGATAGAGGATGAAAGACTGGGAATCCTGTTGGCCCTGCCGACGGAGGGGGATGCGAACAAGATAGTCCTTGACATGGCCAGGCGCATCCAGGAGCACTTAAGGGAAGAGTACCACATCCCGATCAGCGTTGGATTCAGTATCGCCTCCGACGCGGAGGGTATCCCGCAAGCATTCAGGGAGGCTGTACAGGCGGTGGATTACCGCATCGTCCAAGGGCATTGTGCCATCATTCCCTATGGACAGATTGCCCAGGTCGATAACTCCTACTGCTATCCTCTCGACCGCGAACGTCAACTAATCAATCATGTTAAAGCCGCCGATTTTATCGCGGTCAGCGCAATGGTAGACGAGATCTACGAGGAAAACTTCGTTCGGCGTCAATTGCCGATCTCCCTTATCCGTTGCTTGTTTTTTGATCTGATCGGCACGGCGCTGAAGGTTCTGAATGAACTGAATATGGCGGAGGAAGAAGTGCTCGGGGCCAATTCGGAGATGAATCGCTGGCTAAAGCAATCGGCCACGGCCGTGGAGATGCGCGATAGCCTGAAGCAGATCTACAGGCGAATCTGTGATTGGATTGCCGGTCATCGGCAAGAAGGTAATAACGCCAAGCTAAGGAAGGAAGTTCTAGCTCTGTTGGAGGACGGCTGCTCCGACCCGAACCTGAGCCTGGTCTTGCTGGCGGAACGAACGGGATTCTCCTTGTCTTACCTATCTCGATTTATCAAGGATCAAACCGGGTATAGTTTTACCGACTATGTTAACCGTCTGCGGATTGAACGGAGCAAGGCGCTCCTCGGTGAGAGGGGGAGAACGATCGGCGAGGTTGCATCGGCGGTAGGTTATCTTAGTGCCAATACTTTTATTCGTATCTTCAAAAAGTATGAAGGCATAACACCGGGTCAGTTCCGCGGCCGAATACAAGCCTAGATATTTAGGTACTGCAGACAAACCGCCCGGGCATGATCGGTATATCAAAGAAACATCGAGCTATTTACGGCAAGTTCCCTTCATAACTAGAATGGGACCATGATGGACCCCATGGAACCAGTGGGAAGGAGAGAGGGAATCATGAAGAGGTTCGGAACCATTAGGGTTGTGGCGATCTTGGCAGCGTTGATGGTCGCCATGACGGTCGTTTTACCGGTGCTTGGGGCGGAGAGGGGTTATCCGATTCCAGGGCAGCTACAATTCACGGTATGGACGCCGATGAATCCTGTTGCGGCCGCAACCTGCAAATCGTACGCGGACATCCTCGCCTTTCAGGAGGCCGAAAAACGTACGGGCGTCAAGATTAAATGGTCGAATCCCGTCGGCGGCTTGGACGCCGAGCAGTTCAACCTGATGTTGGTCTCACGAGATCTGCCTGACATGTTTTCGCTTCCCACAGGGCAAAGTTGGTTCTCGGTGCCGGGCGGCGCTGAAAAGTTTTACAACGACAAGATTATTCTTAAATTGAACGATCTAATCGACAAATACGCGCCGAATTTCAAGAGCGTACTCCGGAACAACCCTGAGGCGCGAAAGCAGTTGATGACGGATGATGGGAGCATCTATTACATCCCCATGCTCCGCTTGGCGCCCGAAATCAACGTATTTCTAGGGTTTCAAATCCGTCAGGACTGGCTCGACAAGTTGGGTTTGAAGGTGCCCACGACCATCGATCAGTGGTACAACGTTTTGAAAGCTTTCAAGACCAGGGATCCCAATGGTAACGGTAAAGCGGACGAGATCCCATTCACCGCCACCCGCCTGAACTTGGGTCCCGAATTTACCAGATTCCCATGGGCGTGGGGAGTGTGTTTTGGCAGTTCCTACGGGAACGGGTTCATGCAAGTCAACGGCAAGGCCGTCTATGGCCCGATTCAAAAGGAATTCAAGGGCGCTCTTGAGTTCATGAACAAGCTTTACAAAGAGGGATTGCTGGATCCCGATTTTGCCATCCAGGAGCGTAAGCAGATGGATGTCAAAGTCTTGAGCGATCAAGCAGGCGCGTGGTTTGGGTATGCCGGCGCCCAACTCGGTACGTTCATGACCGCCATGGAGGGTAAAGAACCGAAGTCATTCAAGATCTCCGGCGCCCCGTTCCCCATCGGTCCGGCAAAGAAACCCTATAACTTCGATCGGAACCTGATCAGTCCCGTCAGCGGTTATGGCATGGCGATTTCCACCGCATGCAAGAATCCTGCTGCAGCCATGAAATGGCTTGATTACGCTTTCAGCAAAGAAGGGCATATGCTCTACAACTTTGGTGTGGAAGGGATAACCTATCAGATGATCAAAGGATATCCCACTTACACCGATTTGATCATGAAGAACCCGGATGGTTTGACAGTATCAAAAGCAATGACCAAGTACTTCATGTCCGCGCAAAACTGGTCAATGGTCCAAGATGTCCGGTATTTTGACCAGTATCAGAGCCCGTTAGGGAAAGAGGCCATCGCTATTTGGGCCAAAGGAAAAACCGACCGGACATTTCCTCCCGTCACCTTTAGTTCAGGAGAAAGCCAAACTATTTCTTCAAAGTTAACTGAGATTAATACGTATGTTACAGAGATGTACCTAAAATTCATCATGGGGACGGTACCGCTGAGTGATTTCGATAAGTATGTCAATCAGGTTAAGCAGATGGGGATCGAAGAGGTCACGAAGATTCATCAAGCCGCGCTCGATCGTTTCAACAAGCGAAAGTAGGTTATTACGCAAGTAACGATGTGACGGCAAGGTTTACAGGGATCCAAGGGGCGGGGACTTCAGTGCTCCGCCCCTGATTACTGCGGGGGATGGATTTGGAAGGCACCTCAATCAAGCTCGGAGTCTGCTATTACCCGGAGCATTGGCCGGAAGATCGTCACGAGACCGATATCAGGCTCATGGCGGAAGCGGGCATTCAATTGGTGAGAATGGGCGACTATGCCTGGTCGAGGTTGGAACCGGAAGAGGGTGTCTATCGCTTTGCCTGGCTTGGGAGCATTATCGACCGTTTTGGTGAGCACGGCATCAAGACCATTCTGTGCACCCCCACGTCAGCCCCGCCCCTCTGGTTGTTTACCAAACACCCGGACATTACGCAAGTGGATGCCGACGGGCATCGGCTTAGCCCTGTCACCCGTGATGTGTGCTGCCACAACAACCCGATCTACCAGAGGTATTGTGAGGGAATCGTTCGCGAACTGGTTAACCGCTTCAAGGACAATAAGAACGTGATCGCCTACCAAATCGACAACGAACTCACCTCCTATCCCTGTTGCTGCGAACATTGCGAACGGGCATACCGGGATTGGCTCAGACACAAGTATGGAACGCCGGCCGATTACAACAACCGCTGCGGCCTCGTTTTTTGGAGTCAGGAGATCCCGGATTGGGATGCCGTGACTATACCACGAAAAACGAAGAAGCCAAGACACCCATCCCAGCTATTGGACTTCAAGCGTTTTTGCTCGGATACGGTCGCGGATCACTGCCGTCGGCAGGCGGAGATCATCAGAGAGATATCTCCGGACAAAACCGTTACCACCAACCTGTGCGGCCTGCTCAACCAGAACATGTTCGACCTCTCGCGCAGTCTGGACCTGGTTTCGTTGGATGTCTATCCCCGGGGCGATACCGTGGTGGCGAACACCTCCTATGAGTTGGATTTCGTGCGCGGTCTCAAGCGCAAGAACTTCTGGATGCTCGAGCAACAGTGCAGCCCCACCGCTTTTAGGGACCACAACTTGACGATGAGGCCGGGCGAGACGAGAGCATATACCTACAAAAGCATCGCCCATGGCGCGGATGCCGTCGTTTATTTCCGCTGGCGAGCCTGCCGCTTCGGCGCCGAGCAGATCGGGGCGGGGCTGTTGCGGCACGACGGGCGCAAGAACCGGACATACGACGAGGTGCAGAGGATCTGTCGGGAACTAGGCGGGATCGAGGAGTATCTGCATGGCAGCGAACCCGAGCGGGCCCGGGTCGCCATCGTCCTATCCGTTGACAGCTGCTGGTCTCTCCAGACGGACAATAGGATCACCAAAGATCTCGACTACCGTGGCGAGTTAATGAAGTACTATCGATCTCTGGCGAAAAAGGACATCATGGTGGATTTCGTCGAGCCGGGCGGGGACCTGTCCGGATATAAGTGTGCGATCGCACCGATGATGACGGTGATGGCGGAAAAAGACGCGGATTGGCTCGCTTCATTTGTGGGAGAAGGCGGAACGGCGGTAATCGGTTGCTTGTCCGGTTTATTCGACCAATATGGGGTCGTCACCGAGGATTATTACCAGGGTCCGCTGCGAAAGCTCCTGGGCATCAGGGTTACCGAATGGAATACCTTCCCCACAGGCGAATGCGGCTGTTTTACTTTGGCCGGGAAAGAATACCGGGCCGAATTACTTGTGATGGCCGTGGAGCGCGAGGGCGCCGAAGCCATGGCGGTATATAACACCGATTATTACCGGGGTCTCCCCGCGGTAACGGTCAACAAATATGGCCGGGGAGAGGCCTATTATGTTTCCACCAGCGCGGATCAGGGTTTTTACGACGATTTCCTCATCAAAATCATGGAAAAACTCGATTTGGTCCGCAGCGACATATACGGTGAAGGTCTTGAGATCAAGGCCAGGGTCCGGGATGACCGGAAGGTCTATTTCGTCATCAACCTCTCCGGTCAGCCGCGGACGCTTTCGCTGAAGAACAAGTTTCTTAATCTTCTGAACGGCGACCTAATGCAAGGTGAAACGGCTGTCCCGGCCAATGAAGTGCTCCTGCTGATACCGGGACCGGGAGCGTGAAAGGATCCGGCAGGCACCTCTGAAAGAGGTGTCAAGACGGCATGCGCGCATCGAATAGCCAGCAACCATGAAAAAAAGGAGGTCTTGACTTGGCCGCAGTCCGCTTTGGGTACCGGCCGGCGATCGTCTTGGCCGTTCTGGCCATGGTATGCCTGCAAGCCACCGGCATTTGTGAAGACTCAAGAGCCATAATAACCCAAACGCAACAATCCCGCGGTTATTTTACGACACCCCAAGAACTTGCGGTCATCGCGGAAAAATCCGCCAAGGGAATAAAGCCTTACAAAAGCGCGGTGGATCAGATCCTGCTCTATGCCAAAGAACCGTCGTTCTGGCCCTATGGCAAGATCGACGGCCCACAGGACGCGGCGGGGAAGACGCTGGTTCCCGCCTACCTCGGCCATGGTTCCCCGTTGATCTATGCCAAGGCGCTGGCTTACCATCTCACGGGGAATGTACAGTATGCGGTTGCGATCCGCGGCCTGCTCCTGGACTTGATCGATACGACCGGCTACGGCGGCGAGGTCTATTCAGGCAGCAACCAGAACATTCTGAACCTGTCGTGGTATATTCCGGGCTTTATCATGGCGGCGGATCTGATCGAGGGTTATGCCGGTTGGACCCCCGTGGACAAACGGTCGTTTCAAGAATGGCTTGCCCGGGAGATCTACAAAAAAGTTGATTGGGCATCGGATCGGCGCAGCAACAATTGGGGCAGCGCCGGGTCGGCCGCCGCGGGGTTTATCGCCGACTATCTGACCGGTTCCGATCTCATGCTGGTCGATCGGGATGGCAACCGTCTGACCCCAGCCCAGGCTTATACCGAGGCCAAGCAGAGACAGGTCGATCGAATGAACGGCAACACGTATATGGATAATTATGGGTGTGGCCAGGCGGTGGGTATCCGGCCCGATGGCGGTATACCGGAAGAGCTGAAAAGAGGCAGTACCGGCTGTGATGGCTTATGGATCAAAGAATTGGATGGTTCGTACAATTATATGATGACCCACCTGCAGGGGACGGTAGCGCATGCGGAATTGCTGCTCCGCAGGGGGGACAACTCCATCTACGAGAACAAGACCGCCACCGGCGCGGGTTCGATCTTGAGGGCAATCCATTTCCTGATCAACAACCCCAACGATCCAGCCAAGTCGGTCAAGTACGAGATGACTGCCACGCTCGAATTGGCGTACCGGTATTATCGCGATCCGTACATTGCGCAACAACTCGGAATCGGTACGCCCGATCGTAGGATCGGCACGCGCAGCAATCAGATGTTACATTTCGGGACGATTACCCATGGATTCGCCGTGGACGAAAATCCGGGTCCGCCGCCCGTAACGGCGCCGCCGATCTAGCCCTCTTCCCGGCCGGTTTCCTATAACATAAAACCCGGATTTCGAATTCGATCCAAAAAAGTTCATAGGGATTGCGATTTTCAGCGTCACCAGATTGGCGAAAGCCACTCACCCCCGGCCTTTCGACCCCCTCACCAAGCTTGGGGGGACGGGGGGGAGTGGCCACGTTCGAAATCCGGGTTTAAGCAGGATCGGTATGCCCGGGCGGGCTAGGGTATAGCCAAGGCGTCGCGTCACCGTGGCAGCCGGGCGGTTCAGCGCCCGGTACGGGTTTCGTGGCGGCCTTGGGTTATCGTTTGCTTAAGCATTTACAAAAGCAAGTATCACATCAGGATGGGAGGAGAATGATACGATGCTCTATCCCCAGGAGAACATCGCCCGGGAACTACGGATACTCGACGGTTTTTGGGACTTTCGGATCGATCCGGAAGAAATCGGGGAGACGGACAACTGGCCGTTGGGTCTGCCCGACGCCGAACCGATGACCGTCCCGGCCAGCTTCAACGAACTGGTGGCCAAGCCTGAACTCCGTGACTACCTGGGCAGCGTCTGGTATCTGCGCCGCTTTTTCGTCCCCGCTTCCTGGGCGGGCCGGCGGATCTGGCTCCGTTTCGGATCGGTGCACTACCGCTCCACGGTTTGGGTCAACGGCAAGAAGCTTCTGGCGCACGAGGGCGGCCACCTGCCTTTTGCGGAGGAAGCAACGGCATGCTTGAAACCGGGCGAGGAGAACGTGGTGGCGGTACGGGTCAACAACATCCTCGATTGGACGACCATCCCCCCGGGCCGGATGACCACCATTACCGATACTGATCTTCAGGCCCTGCAATACCGCTTCGACTTTTTCAATTATGCCGGGATCCACCGCTCGGTCTGGCTCTACACCACCGCCGAGACCTACCTGGCCGACCTGACGATTCGTACCGATCTGACGGCGGCTAAGGCACGGGTGGCGTATGACCTCGATATTCGCGGGGGCAGCACGAACAAGAGCCGCATCACCATCCTCGACGCCGACGGTAAGATTGCGGCCGTCCGGGAGATCGCGGGCCGTCAAGGGGAGTTCCTGCTGGATACATTCAACCTCTGGAGTCCGGACCACCCTTATCTCTACAAGATGCGCGTGGAACTCCTGGACGGTCAAGATCGGGTAATCGACGCCTATACGGAGGAATTCGGCATCCGCACGATCGAGGTGCGGGACGGCCGACTGCTTCTCAACGGGGAGCCGCTCTACCTCAAGGGCGTGGGCCGGCACGACGACTTCCACTTGGTAGGGAGAGGCCAATTGCTGCCTCTGATCCAAAAGGATCTCAACCTCCTCAAATGGCTGGGCGCCAACTCGTACCGGACCTCCCACTACCCTTACGCGGAAGAGATGATGCGCCTCAGCGACCGTCTGGGGCTGCTGGTGATCGACGAGGTACCCGCGGTGGGCATGACCTCGCCGGATAATATGCCGGTCTTTACCCCGGAGCGCATCAACAGCCGGGCGCAGGAGACGCACTGCCGCATGGTGCGCGAGCTCTATGCGCGGGACAAGAACCACCCCAGCGTGATCGTTTGGAGCGTGGGGAACGAGCCGGACTCGAGTGAAGAAGGAGCGCGGCCATACTTCGAGCCCGTCGTGGAGACGATCAGACACTTGGACGCCTCGCGGCCGGTGACGTTGGTTCTACACCATGCGCCGGAGACAGATCGGTGCGGCGAATTGGTCGACCTCATTTTCGTCAACCGTTACTATGCCTGGTACAACGGGAGCGGCGTGCTCGAGTCCATCGGCCCGCGACTCAAGGCGAGTCTGCGCAAGTGGCGCGAGAAGTACGGCAAGCCGGTGATGCTCGCCGAGTTTGGCGCCGACACCATCGCCGGACTGCATTCCTTGCCGCCTCAGATGTTCACCGAGGAGTACCAGGTGGAACTGCTGCGCGCTACCTGCGAAGCCCTGGACGAACTCGATTTCATCATCGGCGAGCACGTCTGGAACCTGGCGGATTTCGCGGCGCCGCAGACCGTCACACGTGTCCTGGGCAACCGCAAGGGGATCTTTACCCGCGAGCGGCAGCCCAAGATGGCGGCCCATTATCTGAGATCGAGATGGCGGGGGTAAGCAATGAAACTCATACTTAATAAGGACTTCTCCCACTCCCCTTACACCGGCTGGACCAGGGAGACCTGGGTCTCCTTGGCCGAGGGGATGATCGCCGCCCTGCAACCTTGGTACACCGAGGGAAAAGGCGGCCTGGCCTTTCCGCAGCCCTACCGGCAGGTCGAATCCTCTTTGCACCAGGACGAGCGGGTGCGCGCCTCCTTTTACGCCATGGAGGGCTGGACCCGCACGCGTCCCCTGGTGGCGGCCTGGTTGATGGGCACCGGGCAAGACGTCATCCGGATCGAGGACCGGGACGTCGATCTGAGACAGGACTTCATCCAAGGTTTTCTCTCAGTCTCGGATCCCGGGAGCCAGGATTACATCAGCGACCGTTTCGGGCGTAATCAGTGGATCCCCGAGGTTTCCATCGCCGCCTACGGCCTCTGGCTCGCGCGTGAAAAAGCCTGGGACCCGTTGCCGCCGGCGCGGAAAGATCAGATCGCCGCCTGGCTGCGGTCCTCGGTCGATCCGAAGTATCAGATCCCCGATAATAACTGGCACCTTTTTCAGGTCTTGACCGGCCACATCCTCGGGGATCTGGGCTGTGACTACGACAAGCAGCTTTGCCGGGACCGGTACGCGCGCGCGGAGGCGTTCTACCTCGATGAAGGCTGGTACATCGACGGGCTATTCGAAAAGCTCGGTTTTGCCGTGGAACAGTACAACCCCTGGATGTTCCATTTCTACCTGCCCGCGCTGGCGCAGATCTCGTCCGGCCTCGAACCGCGGCGCAAGGACGAAATCGCACGGAGGCTGCGGGCGTTCCTCGAAGCTTACCAGGACTTCTTCGCGGCGAACGGCGGCTTCCCCATGTGGGGTCGGTCCTGGTTTTACAAGCCGGGCATCCTCATCCCCTTCATCCTGGCCGAGATCCTTGGTTGCTCGCCGCTTTCCCACGGCCGGTCCCGCCGCCTGGTCAGCGGGTACATGAACTATCTCATCGAGAATAACTACTTCGACCAGAATATGCTCCCTATCATGGGTTATCTGACGGAGAACCACGGTCTGATCGACTATTACAGCCTCAAAGGCTCCGCCTACTGGGGAAGTTCCGTCTTCACCTGCCTGCTCATGCCGGAAGGTCATCCCTTCTGGGCGGCGCCCGAGGAACCCCTGCGGGTCGAAATGGAGAGCTACACGAGGAACATCACCCCCGTGGGGCTGCAGGTCATCGGCGACAAGGCCACCGGCCAGACACAGGTGCTCAACCACCGCGTCTGGCATGCCAACGATCAACCTCACACCCGCTATGGTGCAAAGTACGCCAAGTTTTGTTACTCATCCCATTTCGGCATCGACGTCAAACGGGGCGAGGACGGTTACGGACCCGACGGTATGATCCAGGTCTCCCCGGACGGACGCAAGTTCTCCCACCGCCTGGCGCCGCATTTCGGCGCCTTGGACGAGCAAACCGGTCTCTCGTGGCATTACCCTCTGCAAGGGGAACCGTCCACGGCTTACCCATTTGCGAGCGGAGATGCTTCGGTCAAGATCACCACCCGCATCTATGCCAAGGGCGCCTGTTTGGTCAGGGCGCATCTCATCGAGACCGCCGCCTCCCTGGCCGCCTTCCGGGAAGGCGGGTATGCCGTCGACTTCGCGCGCGACACGGTACCAGAAGTGATCGTCGGTCCTGATTACGCGGCGGTCTGGAACGGCACCAAGGGTGCATTCATTCGGAGCCTGCACGGCTTCTCCGGAGCGCGTTCAAGGGAGGAGATCCTGGCGGAGGTGGAGGGGGAGAACACCCACGGCGATCGTGCGGCAACCCCGGTCATCACCGGCGGTGAAATAATGCCGGGATCGATAATCGCGGCCAGCCTGTCGGGGACTTTCTTCACCCGTGAAAGCCTGGATTCGCTGCTGCGCCTGGTGACGGACGTCTCGGTCGCCGGCCGGCGGATGACGGTGCGGTTCGCGGATGGGACGGAGAAAACATTGGGGTTTTAGGCTGGAGGTTTTCATTGATGCTTCGCCACGATTTTCATCTGCATTCTCATTTCTCCGAGGAATGCGTGGATGAGCCGCGCGCTTACTGTTTGCGGGCGATCGAAGGCGGCTACCAGGCAATATGCTTTACCGACCACGCGACTGTCGATCGGTCGCTCCTTTGCCGGGATCCTTCGGCATATGAGCGATACCGTCGGTCGGTCTTAGCCTGCCGGGAGGAGTTCTCCGGGCGCCTGGCGGTCGGCTTTGGCGTGGAGATCGGCTACCATCACTCGGTCGAGGACAAGATCCGCACGTTCCTCGAGGGCAAGCAATTCGACTATATCTTAGGGAGCGTTCACCACCTGGGGGATACCGACGTTACGCATGAGGCTTATTTTGCCGGCAAGACCCAACGCCAGGCTTACGAGCCCTATTTCGCGGAAGTTCTGCGCCTCGCGGAATCAGGCCTTTGCCAGGGGCTTGCCCATCTGGACGTCGTTGAACGCCGCGGCGCGCAGATCTATGGGCCCTTTGACGCCTTGGCGTACCAGGATTGCCTGAGGCCCATCCTCGCCGCGGCCGTCCGCCATGGGTTGGCCCTGGAGATCAACCTCTCCGCCTATAGCTACAACCGGGAACCGCGGCGGCCCTCCCCCGGCCTGGACGTGCTGGCGCTCTACCTGGAGGAAGGGGGGCGCCTGATCACCATCGGTTCCGACGGACACAAACCGGTCAGAATCCTCCCCGAGCGGGTGGATGTCTGGGATTTCGTGGAAAGGCACGATTTTATACTCTGGGAGCCATCGCCCGGTTTTTGGACACGCGGCGCGGCAACGGGGTTTGCGGACGACGTGGTATAGCTGTAGTTCCTTCGGGACTAGCCGGATCCCGCCGGGGGAGACAGAGCAAATCTGGAATACTCAGCAAGGGAAACGGCCATTTACAGATCATGAAGCCCGCATCTATCATTGAATTGCAGGACGGACGCTGATCCGAGATTTCGAAAGTGAAAGATCCTGAATCCGTGACTGCTGAACTGTGCCAGGTAAAACACTGCCGCAGGCTCTCGTGATTTTGCCTGGCAGGCTATTGATCTCACGGATTCAGGAAAGATGATGACCCCACGCGGAAGAGGGAGGAGTAATTGCACTTGCCAGAATTGACGATCTCAGAATCGACGCACCGCACGGGACTGCGCAAGTTCAGGCGATATAAATACCTGTATTTGATGCTGCTCCCCAGTGTGGTTTATTATCTGATCTTTCACTACGGGCCGATGTATGGCGCCGTGATTGCCTTCAAACAATTCAGTCCGTTCAGCGGCATTTTTGGCAGTCCGTGGGTCGGATTTCAGCATTTCAAGGATTTTTACCATAGCTATTATTTCTGGCGATTGATCCGCAACACGCTGTCCATCAATCTGCTGGACGTGATCTTTGGTTTTCCCGCCCCCATCATCCTGGCGCTGCTACTTAACGAGGTCAGGAACCAAGTGTTCAAGCGGACGGTACAGACCATCACGTACATGCCCCACTTCGTCTCTTTGGTCGTGGTCGTTGGCCTCATCATCGACTTCTGTTCTTCCAGGGGACTTCTAAATATGATCGTCACCTTCTTCGGCGCCCGGCCAATACCATTCATGACGACCCCGGGTTTATTCCAACCGCTCTATGTCGCCTCGGGCATCTGGCAGCATATCGGCTGGGGGACGATCATCTACCTCGCCGCACTGTCCGGCATCGATCCGCAGCTGTACGAACAAGCGGAGGTCGATGGCGCCGGGCGTTTCAGGAAGCTACTCCATATAACCCTGCCCGGCCTGGCGCCGACCATAGTCATCTTGCTGATCTTGCGGTGCGGCCGGATGATGACGGTCGGCTTTGAAAAAATCATGCTGATGTACAATCCAAGCGTCTACGAGACGGCCGATGTGATCTCCACATTTGTGTACCGCAAGGGTCTGCTCGATATGAGCTTCAGCTATGCCGCGGCCGTCGGGTTGTTCAACTCGGCCATCAGTTTTACGCTCTTGGTGATCGTCAACTGGATCAGCCGCCGTCTGAACGAGACCAGTCTTTGGTAAAGGAGAGGCGTAAATGCGCTTTCGAAAGTCGCCGTTGGAGATTCTTTTTGACGTCACGAATACCTTGGTCCTGCTTGGTATAACTTTGGCGACGTTATACCCCCTCCTATACGTACTCTTCGGCTCATTGAGCGATCCGGTGGCGATGGCCCGCAGCGGAGCATTATTGCTCTATCCCAAAGACATCAGTTTCGATGCCTATCGTATGGTCTTTACCAACGAAATGATCGCTTATGGTTATAGAAATACCTTCATCCTCGTCACGTTGGGTACCTCAATCAACTTCCTCCTGACGGTGACGGCGGCTTATGCCTTGTCACGCAAGACTCTTCCCGGACAAAGAATTCTGATGTTGGGCATGGTGTTCACCATGCAGTTCAGCGGGGGCCTAATCCCGACGTATCTGCTTGTTACCCAGGGGTTGGGATTGATGAATTCATATTGGGCCGTACTCCTCCCCACCGCCATCAACACCATGAATCTGATTATCATGCGCACCTTCTTCGCCGGTGTGCCGCCGGAGCTCGAGGAATCCGCGCGTCTGGACGGGGCCAATGACTTCGCCATTCTATTCCGGATTTTCATCCCCGTCAGCAAGCCCGTGATCGCCACCGTTGTGCTTTTTTATGCCGTCGCGCACTGGAACGATTTCTTTCACGCCTTGATCTACCTGCGCGAGCGGACACTATACCCATTGCAATTGGTGTTGCGCGAGATCCTGATCCAGCACAGCACGGATTCGATGACCACCATGATGAGCCAGGATCAGGAGCAGATCTCGGAAAACATGAAATATGCCACGATCATCGTGGCGACGGTGCCGATCCTGTTCTTATACCCCTTCTTGCAAAAGTACTTCGTCAAGGGCGTCATGATTGGATCACTGAAACAATGAGTCGCAGGACGAATAGAATAAGTCCACTATCCCCCGTGTCAAGCGAAGGGCACCCAATGGGTTTGAGTCGTAAGACGGGCTTCGCCCCAGGTAGACTCCGAGGTGCTTGCGCATCAAGAAGCCGCACATCATCATCATCAATCCGGATCAATGGCGCGGCGACGTCCTGGGCCACATGGGCAACCCGGCCGCGGTGACGCCGCATCTGGACCAGGCCGTGGAAAACGATTTTGTCAGCTTTCGCCGCGCCTTCTGCCAGAATCCGGTCTGCACGCCGAGCCGCTACTCTTTTATGACGGGTTGGTACCCCTCCGAGGCATCCACGCGCGGCAACACCTCGAAGCCTGGACGGAGGAGCGTTGGACGGAACTGCGCGCCGCCTACTACGGCATGTGCGCTCGGGTGGACCATCAGTTCGGTTTGATCGTCAAGGCGTTGCGCCAGGCCGGGATCTATGACGACGCGCCGTGTTCTTCTTCGCCGACTTGGCGGTAAATGTTCCTCATGCCGATTTCGCAACGATAAGGAAGTGCGACGATGGACGCGCGCGAGAATTTCTTACGTGCCTGCCGTAGAGAGAGACCGAATTGGGTGCCGTACGATTTCGCCCTCTGTCCCAAGCTGGCCGAGGAGTTCACCCTGCGCACCGGGCGGACCGATTATCGTGCCCATTATGAACTGCCTTTTGCCGGGCTTAAATTGGCTCCCAGCAAGCTTACCACGGATTTTGCCGGGTTTTTCGGCCAAAAGCTCATGGCCACGGATCAGATCGACCGGTGGGGGGTCGGCCACCGCCGGGGTTCGGTCGCCCATTTCGCCGAGATACTCCACCCGATGCAATCCTTCACGAACGTGGCGGAAGTGGAGGCGTACCCCTTCCCCGATGAACTGGCGGACTACCGTTGGGAAGGCGTTCCCGCCCAAGTGGCCGCGGCGCATACGGCGGGCCTTGCCGCGGTGGCGGCTATGCAAAAGACAATCTTTGAAATTTCCTGGTGTTTGCGGGGGATGGAAGAGTTCCTGATGGATCTCCTCACTGACCCGGCCATGGCGTGCGCAATTATGGATCAGGTCCTCGAGCTGCGTAAGGGTTGTGCCGCGCGTTACGCCGCCGCCGGTGCCGACGTGCTCCAATTGGGCGACGACGTTTCCACGCAACTCGATATGATGGTCTCCCCCGCGTTGTGGCGCAAGTCCATTAAACCTCGGCTGGCGGAGGTCATTGCCGCCGCCAAAGGCGTTAAGCCGGACATCCTGATCTTCTATCACGGGGACGGCAATCTGCAAAAGATCATCCCGGATCTGATCGAGATCGGGGTCGAGATCCTCAATCCCGTGCAACCGGAATGCATGGACCCCGCGGAGATCAAACGGCAATACGGAGACCGTCTCACGCTCTGGGGCACCATCGGCACGCAGACCACCATGCCGTTTGGCTCGCCGTCTGATGTGAGA
>JBLNCE010000003.1:0-15572 GCA_050260415.1 Bacteroidota bacterium
ACAAAACCCGCCGCCCGGGATGCATCGGTATATGAGCAACGCCGGCTATCCGGAGACGCGGGCGGCGGTGGCGGCGTACCTCGCGGCGCGGTCCGGCCTGCCGGTGACTGCGGATCATGTCGTCATGACCTGCGGCGCGGGCGGGGCCCTGAACGTAATTCTGAAGACGCTCCTGAACGCGGGGGAAGAGGTCGTCGTCGTGGCGCCGTATTTCGTGGAGTACGGGTTCTACGTCGAGAACCACGGCGGGCGGACCGCGGTGGCGGAAAGCGACGCGCGTTTTCAACTTGATCTGGAAGCTTTGGCGCGGGTCATCACGCCGCGGACGCGCGCGCTGATCATCAATTCGCCCAATAATCCGACCGGCGCGGTCTACCCGGCGGAAGCGCTGGCGGCCCTGGACGAACTGCTCCGCGCCAAAGAGGCCGCATATAGCACGGAGATCTACGTCATCTCGGACGAGCCATATGCAAAACTGGTCTACGACGGCGTGGAGGTACCGCCGGTCTTCACCGCGCTGCGGCGCAGCCTGATCGCCACTTCGCACAGCAAGGATCTGGGTTTGGCCGGCGAGCGCATCGGCTACGCCGCGGTCAATCCGGCCATACCGGACGCGGCCGAGATCTTCGCCGGGATGGTCTTCGCCAACCGCGTGCTGGGTTACGTCAATGCGCCCGCGCTCATGCAGCGCCTAGTGGGTCCCCTGCAGGACAAGGCCGTCGGCCTGGAATCATACCGCGAGCGGCGGGATTTGCTTTATGCGCACTTGACCGGTCTCGGCTTTGACCTGGTCAAACCCGCCGGCGCTTTTTACCTCTTCCCCAAATGCCCGCTCCCGGACGACGTGGCGTTCGCGCAGATGGCGGCCAAACGGGGACTGCTGGTCGTTCCCGGCAGCGGTTTCGGGCGGCCGGGCTATTTCCGCCTGGCTTATTGCGTGCCCAAGGAGATGATCCTGCGCTCGCTGCCGGTCTTTACGGATCTCGCCCGGGAATTGGGGATGGCGCACTGATATTACCATGCGAAAGCTTTGGTCATGCTCGTGCTCGTAGTTTCAAATACATAAGTCACATAGAAAATCTTATGTCAATACCGTCTTCTTGGCTTTTCTGGGCTGATACGAAAGCCACGCCGGGTGCGCCGGTGCGGCCTGCCTGCTTTGGACCTTCCATGGTCGTCGCGGACTTTGAGCCCATCGTAGGCCTGAGATGAGCTGCGCATCCCTGCGACAATGGCGTCTTCAATTCAGCAGATGACGAAAAAGCCATGACCAACGCTTTTCGTCATCCGGATAGCCTGGTAGACGCCATTGCGCATAGTTGTCGGCCGTTTTCATTCTCGACGGAACCTCCGGCGCAGGCAGGATGCCGAGCCACGCGGCGTCGATCGTCGATCGTCCGGATGCGATCACCGCCGTCGGCATCGTGGACCATCGGAGGACTGAAGCGCCTGGAAGGCGCGGAACCTTACTAACGTCGAGGAGCCATGGACGGCGACGTCCCATTATCTCAAGCATAAGGAGGTCTAGGAACCTTGGTTCCGGTCGCGGGATTCCAAAGGGTGTGCGACCACACCCTTTGGTTCGGGAGGGTGCGGGAGGACGGATAGTGCCTCCCGCGACCCAAGTGTTAACATATGAAAGCTTATACGACGCGGCTTTTTCGGCTGTCTGACAAAGCATTATAATAGGTCATGAAATTCGGGACCAAGTCCTGGAACCGGATCACCCCGGCCGATTATGCTGTAGTACCAAGACCGGATCGGAAGGGTGATCTCGACATGTCCATGGCTTGCCCCCCGGGCACCACTGCTTACGTCATCCAGCCGGGCGATACTTTCTTCGGCCTGGCGCGGCGCTTCGGTACCACCGTGGCGGCGATCGTTTCCGCGAACCCGTTCGTCGACCCCAATAATCTGCCGATCGGGCGGATGCTCTGCCTGCCGCTGCAACCCCAATTTCCCGCCTGCCCCGAACGTAACTTCTACACCATCCAGCCGGGTGACACCTTCTTTTCCTTGGCGCGACGCTTCAACGTCTCCTTGGATGACCTGCTCGAGGCCAATCCGGGTGTCGATCCGGACCGGCTCTTCGTGGGGCAGGTTGTCTGCATCCCGCTGGCGGTGCCGCCCGTCAGGTGCCCGGTCGGTACCTTGACCTACACGATCCAACCCGGGGATACCCTATTCTCCCTGGCGCGCCGGTTCAACACCACGGTCGTCTCGATCATCGGCGTCAACCCCGGTATCAATCCGGAAGCTTTACTGATTGGGCAACAGATCTGCATCCCGCGCGAGGCGTGAGGCTGAGGAATACGGACCCTGACGTTATCGCCTTCCCGGGTCTTTCCCTCCGCCTTCCGCAGGGGTTTTATTGCATAACGGATCGACTTCGATCCAACAAGTTACTTGCTCAGCTCAAGGCGGGATTAGAGAGGAATCCTCGCCCGGGCCGCGTATTTGTCTTATATAAGCCGGGAGTATAGGACTAAACTCGCAAGATCGGTTTGCTGCTCGTCTTGGGTGATGACGGCCTGCCCTCGGGCATCATCACCGAGCGCGACTTCCTCCGGCTCAGCTACGAACTGGGCGAGCGGCTCAAGGAGCAACGGGTGGAGGAGATCATGACCAGGAACCTGATCGTCGGCCTGCCCACGGACACCTTGGACTACGCCATGTCCATCATGACCGCCAATCGCGTACGCCATTTGCCGATCGTATCCGGCCGGCAATTGGTGGGCATCATCTCGATCGGCGATGTCGTCAAGGCGTTGCTGCGGGAGACGGAAGCCACCAAGCGGTATCTGGAGGACTACGTATCGGGGAGATATCCGGCCTGACGAGGCGTATCACTGATAGCAGTGAAACGGCCAGAGGTGGCGTTTGCATCCTGGGCTTTTTTGCCGCGAAGAATCGAAGTTCAATCCCCTAATCTCGCATGGATTTACGGTGTTACGACAGGATCCCCATGCGACGCAAATTCTCCAGGCTGATCCGGACCGACTCCAGGGGCGGCCGGCGGCAATCGTCCTGCTCCACAAGGTAGTATTTGGTGCCGGCGTCTTCGGCGGCGGCAAAGATACCCGGCCAATCAAGCGTCCCCTCGCCAACCTCGGTAAAATGCCGATCGGTGGCCATGTCCTTGAGGTGTACGAGCGGGCAGCGTCCTTTCATTTGCCTCAGATAAGCGGCGGGATCCTGGCCGGCGTATTCGATCCAGTAAAGATCCAATTCCGCCTGGACTAGGCGAGGGTCAGCCGCTCCGTAAAGGAGATCCAGCCCAAGGGATCCGCCGAAGCGCTGGAACTCAAAAGCATGATTGTGGTAGCAAAGCTGCAGGCCGGCCTCACCGCACTTGCGGCCGATCTCCGTCAACGCCATGCCGAGCCGCTGGTAATCGAGACCGTCCTGGCGGCGCCCCTCGGGCAGCCAGGGGCAGGCCAGGTATTCGCAGCCGATTTCCTGGTGGTAAGCGATTACGGCGGGGAGGTTCCGCTCCAGTTGGTCCAGGCCGACATGGCTCCCGTATGCTTTCAATCCGGTTTCGGCCAGAGCCTGACGCATCTCCCCGGCGTCAAGACCGCCGTTGCCGGCCAGTTCCACGCCGCGGTATCCCATCTCGGCCACGCGCGCCAGCGTGCCCCGGAAGTCCTTGGCGGTTTCGTCGCGCAGAGTATAGAGCTGTAAGCCGACCGGTTTTTTCGACATTCAAAATGCCCCCTCTAAAGCGGGGTGAAAACCTCATGATCGCGTGCGTCAAAAGGAAATGGCTTTTTCACGCCGCTCTTAGTTATCCCATAACGACCGGCCTAATCAAGCTCGTAATCAAGCAACCCCATCGGCAAGGACGCCGGCCGCGCGCATCCGCTGGCAAGCTCGAGGTGTCTTCCCATGCTGGAGGATTCAAGCAATGATTGCATAATGTCGAGCACATGATAGGCCAGATCCCCGCCGGCGCGCGCGGGACGGGCGTAGCGCACCGCCTGGGCCAGATCGGCGGCGCCGAGGCCGCGGCTGTTCTCCATATAGCGGTGGGTTAAGGGGATCGTGCTCCAATCGGCGGCGCCTTGGCGCCTGATCCGCACCGGCCCGCCGAAGGTATTGGGATCCGGCAGACTCAGGGTTCCCTCGCTGCCGTAGATCTCCAAGCGCGGCAACTCGGCCGCCCAAATGTCGAAACTGGTGATGATGGTACCCACCGCGCCGCAGGTGAAATCCAGGGTTCCGGCGATATGGGTGGGCGTTTCGACATTGATTCTGGCGCCGTAAGCGTCAGGGCGGGTAACGATTCGTTCGGGGAAGGAAGCTCTGCATGATGCGGCCACCCGCCGCACCGGGCCCAACGTGGTCACGAGCGCGGTCAGATAGTACGGTCCCATGTCAAAGAGCGGTCCGCCCCCCGGTTGGTAAAAGAAATCCGGGTTTGGATGCCACCCCTCCGGTCCATGACAGGTCATGAAGGCGGTCGCCGCCACGGGCTCGCCGATCCAACCTTCGTCCAAAAGCTTGCGGCAGGTTTGAAGACCGCCGCCAAGAAAGGTGTCGGGCGCGGAACCGACGAGCAAGCCGGCCTCGCGCGCCCGGGCGAGGATCCTCAGTCCATCCTCCCTGGATGTGGCCAGGGGTTTTTCCGTATAGACATGCTTGCCGGCCGCCAAGGCAGCCAAGGTTATGCGGGCGTGCTCCGCCGGCGGCGTGAGGTTCACCACCAGTTCGAGGCCCGGATCGCCGATCAGTTCCTCGGGCGCGCACGCTTTGACCGGACCGAACCGTTCCGCTTTTTCCCGTGCGCGGTTCGGATCCAGGTCCGCGCAGGCGGCCAATTCGATCATGGGGAAGGCTTTGAGATTCTTCAGATAGATCTCGCTGATATTGCCGCAGCCGATGACGCCGACCTTCACCTTTTCCATTGACCTAGATCAGCCCCGCCAGGTACTCATAGCCCAATCCCAGGCCTTCCTTGACCTTTTCCTCGCTGCCCTCGTAGTCCGGGTCTTCGTGTTCGATGCTGAGCACGCCCTGGTAACCGGCGTCCTTGAGTGCGCCGATGAATTTGGCCCAATCGATCTCTCCTCGGCCCGGCATACGGTAGCTCCACCAACCCGTATCCCAGACGCCGTTGCGGTTGATCTGTTTGCCGAAGATGCCGTACTCGTAGAGTTTATCCTTATAGATGACGGTATCCTTGGCGTGGGCATGAAAGATCCGCTCGCGAAAGTCGCCCACCGCGCGCACGTAATCGATGCCCAGCCAGTAAAGGTGGGATGGATCGAAATTCAGGCCGAAGCTCCGGTTCGGCACGCGGCGGAACATTTCCCGCCAGAGCTCGGGCGAGTATGAGACGGTGCCGGCCCAGCCGTCCGGCTGCCATCCCGGCATGGGACAATTCTCGATCATGATCTTGACGTGCTTGGACTCGGCGTAGGTCAGGATTTCCTTGAAAACCCGCTCGAACTGGTCCATGTTCTCGCCGATGGTCTTGGTCAGGTCGCGGCCGGCAAAAGTGCCGACCAGTTCCACGCCGAGCAGGGCGGCGGCGTCGATGACCTTATACAGGTGCGCGAGGTAGGTTTGGCGGATTTTTTGATCCTGGTGAAGCAGGTTGTCGTAATAGGCCAGGGAGGAGATCTCCAAGCCGTGCCGGGAGAAGAGGTCCTTGATCTCCGCGGCCTTGGTCCCGTTCATACCCGCCACGTCGATGTTGCTCCCGGAGTAATCGCGGGTATTGACCACCGGCCAGGCCGACACCTCCAACGCCTTGAAGCCACGCGCCGCGGCAAAAGCCGCAATCTTCTCCAACGGCATGGCGCTGAGGCAACCGGTGAGGAAACCGAGTTTCATGAATATCCCTCCAGTGCTATGATTCTAGAACGGGGGACCGAGGGGGAGAGGGCCTACATCGAAATTGCGATCATGGGGTTTTTCACGCCCCTTTTAGAAATAGACCGGCTTCCCTGTCTTGGCCGATTCGTAGATCCCCTCCAGGATTTCCGTGACGGCCAGGGCCTCCTCCGGCTTGACCAGAGGCTCCCCATTCGCCGAGAGGCAACGGATCCAGGCTTTGGCCTCCTCGTCGCCGGGATTTTCCTTATTGCCCTCGTAAAAGGCCACGCCCTTGCCTTCCAGCATTGGGTAGGTGGTATAGAGCTTACCGAAGCTCTCACCGTTGAGGCGCAGGCCATCCTGCATGTCCGCCCCGCCTTCGGTCCCGCAGAGGGTGGTGCGGGCTTCACCCTCCTGCAGGGTGTTCAGCGCCCAGCTCGACTCCAGGATGATGGTGGCGCCGTTCTGCATGGTGATGAAGCCGAAGGCCGCATCCTCCACGGTAAATTGCGCCGGATCCCAGGGGCCCCAGGCGTTGGCCGCGTCCTTGCAGGGGCCCAGCTTGTGGTAGGTATTGCCCACCACGTAACGCGGCTGCCAGTTGTCCATCATCCAGAGGGTCAGATCCAAGGCATGGGTGCCGATGTCGATGAGCGGCCCCCCGCCTTGCTCCGCCTCGTTGAGGAAGACGCCCCAGGTCGGTACGGCGCGGCGCCTGACGGCATGGGCCTTGGCAAAATAAATCTCGCCCAAGTCGCCCCGGCGGCAGAGCCTGAACAAGTATTGACTGTCGGGCCGGAAGCGGTTTTGGTAGGCGATGGACAGCTTCTTGCCGGTTCTCTTGGCCGCCTCCACCATTCGGCGGGCGTCCGCGGCCGTCTTGGCCATGGGCTTTTCGCACATGACATGCTTTCCGCTCTCCAGGGCGGCCACGGCGATCTCGGCGTGGGACCTGTTGGGGGTGCAGATGTGCACCAGGTCCAGGGATCTGTCCTCCAGGAGCTTGCGGTAATCGGTGTGGACCTTGGCGCCGCCGGCGCCGAACTCCTTGGCGGCGGTGGCCGCTTTCTCTTCGATGACATCGCAGAAGGCGGCCATCTCCACCTGGTCCTGGAGTTTCGCCAGGCCCGGCAGGTGTTTACCAAAGGCGATGCCTCCGCAGCCGATGATGCCCGCTCTGAGTTTTGCCGACATAGTTCGTCCTCCTTTGTCACAGTCGAGGCCAAAGTCTAAAAGTAGGAGCCGGAAAGTCCATAAGGACCTTTGACGTTGCCACCTTTGACTTTCGACTTCGTGGGCCTCCGCCAGAGCAAACCGTGCCCTTGTTTTTGTCCGCCGATGTTATACAATTGCATTATAGGGCGCGCTTGGAAAAGGCGCCTGAAAGCGGTTGCCATTTATTAGCACGATCTTGCGCGAATTCGAGGCGGCCATGAGAGACTACTCCCTGCACGAAGAGATGGTCATGCCGGACAAGGATTTCCCGATCCGGGTCTTTGCTGTGGAATCCCGGCACGAAGGCGTCATTTTCCCGCCCCATTGGCATGAACAACTGGAACTCCTCTATTTCGCGGAAGGGCAGGCGGCGATCGAATGCGGCCTACGATCGTTCCAGGTCGCCCCCGGCGATCTCGTGGTGGTCAACAGCAACGAGCTCCATGCCGGCGCCAGTTCCAATGCCGTCCGCTACTACGTCGTCATCATCGATATTTCGCTTCTGCAAAGCAGTTTTCCGGATAGTTGCGACCTGAAATACATCAACCCGATCTCGCGCAACCACATCCTCTTTCAGAACAAAATCGCGGGCGACGAGGAAATAAACCGCTGCCTCCGGGAGATCGTGGCGGAAAACTCCGCCAGGGAACCGGCCTACGAACTGTCCATCAAATCTTATATCTACCGGATGTTGACCATTCTTTTGCGCAAGTACGTGGTCAAGGTACTTACCGCCACGGAATATCGCAGCCGGGTGAAGAACCTGGAACGGCTCCGCGAAGTTCTGAAATACATCGCGCAGAACTTCACAAGGAATCTTGGCGTTGAGGATCTGGCCCGCCTGGCCCACCTCAGCGTCTATCATTTCTGCCGCATCTTCAAGACGGTCACCGGCCGTTCGGTGGTGGACTACATCAATTACAAGCGGGTCAACTACGCCGAGAAACTGTTGAAAACCACCGACAGGAGCGTGACCGAGGTCGCCCTGGCCGCGGGCTTCAACGACAGCAACTACTTCAGCCGCGTCTTCCGCAAATACAAAAAAAGCCCCCCTTCGGCCGTGCGCGCGGGGAGGACGTAACGCTCTAAAGGAGATATGAAAAACCTCATTATCGCTGAATCGATGAAGGCCCTCTCCCCCTCGTTCCCCCTCCCGCGAGTGCGTGAGGGGGAAGGAAGGCAATGATTTCGAGGCCCTGGGAACGGAACCCCATCCTCTCGTAGCCAGGGACGGCTTGCGTCTTGTATCTCGGGCCAACGGCGCCCTAACCTCCTTCGGTAAACCTACGGAGGTCGGGAAGGACGCCGCTACAAAGGGGCAATGCAAATCCTCGGATCTTTCGGCTTGTGAAAATGCGGTGAACTATCGCATTTTCACAAGCCGCTTCATATGTGGATTTGCATTGTCCCGGGAAGGGCCTTCGCGTTGCTCAGGCCCTGGAATTGGAACATACATCCCCCGTAGCCACGGACGGCTTTCGTCTTGTTGCGGCAGGCTTTGCTTCGACAGGCTCAGCACACCGAGCTTGTCGAGGTGCAACCTGCCGCGTATAGTGATGACAACCGGGGACGAAAGAAATCTGTAAAAAACGAGGCATTGGCGCGCAAAAGCCCTCGTTTACTGCCATGCAACATAATTTGCACAACCGACATATTTCGACACAAATCACCGAAAATACATGCTATTATCATTAGTAAACCACTCCATCTTATTTGTTTGTTCGAAGCATTGTGAACAAACGTGACTCGTATCCGGGAGGCTGATTCCGTATGTTGGGTAAGAAGCGGCTTATCACCAAATTACTCTGCCTGGCCTTACTATGTGTTGGTCCGCTGTCAATAACGACGCAAAGCGAGGCTCCGAGCCCGCCGGCTCCGGGGATCGAGCCGCTGCCGCCCGAGACGTACGGGACGTCGTGCCTATTCTGTTGGCACGTTCCCGTCGACGATACGGGCGCCCCCATACCCGGCGTCACCGGGTATACGGTGCAGCGGAGCACGGATCCGGATTTCGTGAACGTAACAACCATCGACGCGGGTAATAACACCAGCCATAATTCGACCGGCCTTGCATACGGGTCCACCTATTATTGGCGCGTCTATGCCAGAGATGCGAACGGTAATCCCCAGAATATGGACCCGTGGGACGAGATCACCAATCCCACCGGCGTCCGGTGGTCATATATAACCAGGACAAAGTGCGCGATCGATCCCGGCCCCGGCGGCCCGGGCACGCCGAGTCTCGAAAGGATAACCCCGCCCGACCCTCCAAACCTCTGCCCGATCGACGGCTTTTACTATCTCTCCAGCCGTAATCCGGCCGCGCAATGGTCCGCATCCGCGCCGGTGCCGGTATCGTTCGAGACAGTCGGGGGCGGCGAGTATTTCTCCATTGGGCTGAAGGCCGACGGCACGGCCTGGACGTGGGGTATAAACGACAACGGTCAGCTTGGGGATGGAACGACGGCAAACAGCGCCGTGCCGCTGCAGGTCAAAGGCGTCGGCGGCAGCGGCTACCTGACTAATGTAGGCGCGGTCTACGGAGGCCGCCGTCATGCTTTGGCCCTCATGAACGACGGCACGGTCTTTGCTTGGGGCAACAACAGCGACGGCCAGTTGGGCAACGGGACGACCGTAAACAGCAGTACGCCTGTGCAGGTTCTGGGCACCGGCGGGAGTGGATTCTTATCCGGCGTCACCGCTGTTTGCGGCGCGTATGTCCACAGTCTGGCCCTGAAAGCCGACGGGACGGTCTGGGCCTGGGGCAAGAACAACTACGGCCAGCTCGGTGATGGCACCACCATAAGCAGCACGACGCCGGTGCAGGTCAAGGGGCCGGGCGGAGCCGGATACCTGACCAATGTCGTGGCCATCGGCCAGGGTGCATATCATTCACTGGCCGTCAAGGCGGACGGTACGGTTTGGGCCTGGGGCAACAACCAGCTGAACCAGTTGGGCGACGGCACGGCGACGCACCGGTACACGCCGGTCCAGGTCAAGGGCCCCGGCGGTAGCGGCTATTTGACGAACGTATCCCGGGTCAGCGGCGGCAACTATCATGCCGTGGCGCTAAAGAACGATGGCACGGTCTGGGCGTGGGGGTATAACAACCACGGCCAGCTCGGGAACGGAACATACACGGACAGCGCCACCCCGGTCCAGGTCAAGGGGGCGCTGGGCGTCGGCTACATCACCAACGTCAACACGATCCGAGGCTGTTTCTGGGGCGCGGCCGCGCTCAAGAACGACGGCACGGTTTGGACATGGGGATACAACACCTACGGCCAGCTCGGGAACGGCACGACCGCCGACAGCACGTACCCGGTCAAGGTCAAGGGGCCGGGAGGGAGCGGGTACATCACAGACGCCATCGCGTTAGGCGGCGGTTATTACCACGCGGCGATCGTGAGACAGGACCGGTCGCCCTGGGCGTGGGGTTACAATGGCTACGGCCAGCTCGGTGACGGCACGGCGACGAACAGGTACTACCCAACGGCGGTTCAATATCCGGAGACCTTCTCAAGCGGAC
Source organism: Bacteroidota bacterium (assembly GCA_050260415.1). Taxonomy (GTDB): domain Bacteria; phylum Bacillota; class UBA4882; order JAAYXC01; family JAAYXC01; genus JBLNCE01. The sequence goes on from JBLNCE010000003.1 coordinate 10,565, forward strand.
AGATCCGCGCCCGGCTGAGCGTGGTCGAGTTGCGCGACGCGCCCGGCGCCTTTGCCGAATATCCGGCGCTCGAGATTGAATCCGGCGATCTCTCAACCCAGACGAACTGGAACCTTCCGGAAGGGCGCTACGCCATGCACGTGCGGGCGGCCAACAACGTCAACTGGTCGCCGTGGTCCGCCGGCGCGCTCCTGGCCGTGGACGTCACCGCTCCGTCCCTGGATCTGACCGAGGTGACGCTCATGCCCGACGGCGCACTGACGGCGGCCGCCACGGCCGGGGATAACCTCTCCGGCGTGGTCAAGGTGGTCTTCGCGGCCAAAGGGGAGACCATCGAGGATACCGGCGCACCTTACGAGGCCGCCTGGAATACGTCTTCCTGGAACGAAGGCGTCTACCCGGTAACCGCGCAGGCCTACGATCGGGCTGGAAATGCTTCGGCTATCGCCCAGCAAACGATCACCATCGACCGCACCGCCCCCGTCACCGTTCACGACTATGCCCACGACGGCCAGTGGTTCAACGCGCCGGTGGTGATTCAACTTACTTCCACGGACAACCTCAGCGGCGTCTCGGCAACCAACTACCGGATCGACGGCGGGGAGACCCAAACCGGGACCGTCTTTTCCTTCAGCGCGGAGGGTACTCACACCGTCGAATACTGGGCGGTGGACAACGCGGGTAACGCTGAGCCCGTCAAGACCATCACGATCAAACTGGACATGACCGCGCCCACGATCGAGACCGTGGTGATACCGGCCCCTAATGGTCATGGCTGGCATAATGTCGATCCGACGGTGAGTTTCAATGCCGCGGACGGGCTTTCCGGCCTCGATACCGTGACGCCTGAGACCACCGTGACCACCGAGGGAGCGGCGCAGAACATCGCGGGGATGGCGGTGGACCTCGCGGGTAATTCCGCATCGACATCGGTCTCGATCAATCTGGACAAGACCCCGCCCCAGATTGGCAACTTGCAGCCGGCCGATGGTTCTTGGATCAATGAACCACGGCCGGTTATATCCGCCGACTTGGCGGACGCGATCGCGGGCATAGATATTGCTTCGGCCACGTTCATCCTGGACGGCAATCAAATTTCCGAAAACCTGACGGTGTTGCCGGATAGGATCGTCTATATCCCTACCGCCGATCTGGCACCCGGCGGCCATACCTTTACCGTCCAGGCCACCGACCAGGCCGGCAACAGTTCGGCCCCGGCCGGTGCGACTTTCCACATCAACCCGGCTCTGCCGCCGCTACCGCCCGATCCGGCCACAGTGGCACCGCCGCTCGATCGGACGAGCTTCACGGATCTCGGCGCGGCTACGAGTTTTCTCTACACGGGCGCGAACCCGATCCAGACCGGCGTGGTCCCGGGGACGATCGAGCCGCGGCGGGCTGCCGTGTTACGGGGGAAAGTTCTGGACTGCCAAGGCCAACCCCTGCCCGGCGTCACCGTCACCATCCCCGATCACCCCGAGTTCGGCCAGACCGTGAGCCGGCTCGACGGCATGTTCGACCTGGCGGTAAATGGAGGCGGTCCGCTCACGCTCAGATACCAAAGAGACGGTTATCTCACGTCTCAGCGTCAGATGGAGGTCGCCTGGCAGGACTATACCCTGGTCTCCGATGTGGTTCTGATCCAACTTGACAGCCAGGTAACCGCCGTCGATCTGGCCGCGCCGGGTGGGCAAGTGGCGCGAGGCAGTGTCGTGACGGATAACGACGGCACCAGGCAGGCCACGCTCTTTTTCCCCGAGGGTGTGCAGGCTCTCGGCCTACCGGGTACTCTGCACGTGCGGGCCACGGAATACACGGTCGGCGAGAACGGGCCAAAGGCCATGCCGGCCGAATTGCCGCCGACCAGCAGCTACACGTATTGCGTGGAGCTAAGCGCGGACGAGGCCATGGGCACGACGGTGGAGTTCGATCGGCCGCTCAGCTTCTACGTGGAAAACTTCCTCGACTTTCCCATCGGTACGAGGGTGCCGGTGGGGTACTACGATTATGCGAAAGCCGCCTGGATACCCTCGCTGGATGGACGGGTCATCAAAGTGCTTGGGATCGATGGCGGGGGTCTGGCCGAACTGGACGTTGACGGCAGCGGACCGGCGACTGCCCAGGCTCTGGCCGCGCTCGGCATCACCGAGGCGGAACGAGGAAAATTGGCCGAGCTCTACAGCCCTGGTCAGAGCATCTGGCGGGTTCAAGTGGCGCATTTCAGTCCGTGGGATTGCAACTGGCCCTTTGGACCGCCGGCGGGGGCTACGGGGCCGCAGCTCGCCGAAGGAGTGGCGGTCGCCGGCTGCGAAGATAATTCATGTCTCTTAACGGATAAATCGACGATCGAGATCCAGAACCAGATCCTGAGGGAAACCATCGGGATCGCGGGCACCCCTTATACCCTCAATTATGCCAGCGACCGAACGTCTGGACGGAAAGCCGCGTATACAGTGAAGATCCCAGTTAGTGAGGCGCAGCTCCCACCCGGACTCAAGCGGATCGAGCTGGAGATCCGAGTGGCTGGGAAGACTTATGCGGAAACATTTGCCCCCCTGCCCAACCAGACCTATACTTTCACCTGGGACGGGAAAGACGCTTACGGCCGGGAGATGCAGGGAGGACATCAGGCGAAAGTGAGGATCGGTTATACATACGATGCGGCCTACTACTCCACCCAGGACGGGTTGGCAAACAGTTTCGGCACCGTTTCCGGGTTGCCGATCACGGGTTCCCGGGCCCGGCAGGAGATCACCTTGTGGGAAGAGTATGAGACACCTATTGGCGCCTGGCAGACGCAGGCCTACAGCCTGGGCGGCTGGACCTTGGACGTGCACCATTTCTACGATCCTAGCGGGCGGGTGCTGTATCTGGGTGATGGGAGTAGGCGGAGCACAAAAAGCATTTCCGCGATCATTACGACCGTAGCCGGTATGGGAATGGGAGGTTATGCCGGTGACGGTGTTCCGGCGACGGCGGCAAAATTGTATTACCCATCGGGAGTCGCCATTGGCCCCGAAGGGAGTATCTACATCACCGATCAAAACCGGATTCGGCGCGTCGGTCCGGACGGGATCATCGCCACTATCGCCGGGACGGGCGTTGGGGGCTATAGCGGTGACGGCGGTCCGGCGAGGGAAGCGAAGATGACTATTTCGCATGGAGTTGCCATAGGCCCCGACGGGAGCATCTTCATCAGTGATACAGATAACAACCGGATTCGGCGCGTGGATCCGGATGGGATCATCACCACCATCGCCGGGACAGGCGTGGCGGGTTACAGCGGTGACGGCGGCCCGGCAACGGCGGCAATGATAGACAACCCGTATGGAGTCGCTATATGCCCAGATGGGGGCATCTACATTAGCGATTACGGTAACCATCGGATTCGGCGCGTAGATCCAAATGGGATCATTACCACCATCGCCGGAACAGGCCAGCAGGGCTATAGCGGTGACGCTGGTCCGGCGACGGAAGCGATGTTGAGTGGCCCGAAGGGAGTCGCCGTTGGCCCCGACGGGAGCATTTGCATTGCTGACTCTAATAATAGCCGTATTCGTAGAGTAGGCCCCGATGGGATCATCACTACCATCGCCGGAACAGGCCAGCAGGGCTATAGCGGTGACGGTGGTCCGGCGATAGTGGCGAAGTTGGCCTGGCCGGTGGGAGTCACGTTTGGCCCCGACGGGAGCATCTATATTGGTGATGATTTTTACTGGGTTCGGCGTATAAGTCCGGACGGGATCATCACCACCATAGCCGGGACGGGCGTTGGGGGCTATAGCGGTGACGGCGGTCCGGCGACGGCGGCAATGCTGTGCCGCACGAGGGGAGTCGCCGTTGGCCCCGACGGGAATTTATATATCGGCGATTACTCGAACGGCCGCATCCGCCGGGTTTCCCCGGCCCTCCCCGGTTTCACTCTTGGTGAATACGCCATTCCCTCCGAGGACGGCAGCCAGATCTATCGATTTGACGCCAACGGCCGCCATCTCGACACCAAAAACGTATTGACGGGTACGGCTGTTTACACCTTCCGCTATAACGAAGAGGGAGTCCTGCAGGAGATCGAAGACGCGGACGGCAACCTCACCGTCATAGAGAGAGATCTCGCCGGTAACCCCACAGCCATCATCGGCCCGTACGGCCAGCGGACCTCCCTGGTGATAGACGCCGATGGACGGCTTGAGCGCGTCACAAACCCGGCAAGCGAGATAGTCGATCTGGGCTATGTCGAGGGCGGGCTGCTCAACTCCCTCGTCGATCCGCGCGGCGGCCTCCATAGCTTCACTTACGATGCCATGGGCCGGCTGATCCGGGACGAAGATCCGGCGGGTGGCGTGACGAGCCTTGAGTGGGAAGAACTAACGAATGGGTATCTGGTGCGGCAGAGGGAGAAGACCGGCGAAAGTACCGAACAATTCTCCACCTATCAGGTGGAGAACCTCCGCACCGGCGAACGGCGCATGACGAACCAGGGCTGCTGCGGGAGTCCCATCGTCTCGGTCGTTTCCCCGAACGGCACCACCACGACCACCCGGCCGGACGGGACGATTGTGACAACCATCGAAGGTCCGGACCCCCGTTTCGGCATGCAGGCGCCCATCGCCAAGTCCATGACCGTAACCACGCCGGGCGGCCTGACCTACACCCAGACCGCCACCCGCGCCGTGACCCTGGCGGACCCGAATAATCCCTTGAGCGTCCAGACTCTAACCGATACCGTCACCATCAATGGCCGCACCTACACCAGCACCTACGACGCGGCCATGCGGAAGATCACGAGCACCACGCCGGAAGGGCGGCAGAGCTTTACGACATTGGATGTAAAAGGCCGGGTCGTCTTGGTCGAGGTGCCAGGATTGGCGCCGGTGGCCTTTGAGTATGATACGAGGGGCCGCCTGACCACGATCACGGAGGGCACCGGGATCGATGCCCGCGTAAGTAGGATCAACTACAACGCTCAGGGGTTTGTCGAGAGCACCACGGACCCGATGGAGAGGACGAC
>JBLNCE010000004.1:0-26578 GCA_050260415.1 Bacteroidota bacterium
GAAACGGTACACCCCCGGAGGCAAAAAGGGGGGCGGCCATGCGGCCGTTCCCCCCCGAAATCCGCGGGCCTATTTTACGTTCATGTACTTGAAGTTGAAGAAGGCCGGACCCCAGGAGAACTTATAGACCATGAGCCCCGTGATGTTCGGCCGCAGCACGTACTGGGCCTTGTCCATGAAGAGCGGCACCATCCAGTACGTATCCTGGATGAGCTGCATCTCTTGGGAGGCCAACTGCATGGCCTTTTCGAACGGGGAATTGACCATCTCGTAACGGATCCGGTTGGCTTTCTTGCTCGCTTCCCCGAGCGCGTTGTACTCGATTACCTTGCGTTCCGTGTCGAGGAGGAGCCGGTTGGCCAGGCGCCATTGCTCGGTCTTTTCCTTGTCGGTCTTCGCCGCTTTCCAGTTGGCGTAGATCTCGTCGAACTGATCGACGAAAACCGGCTTGCGGGTGCAGAGTTCCTCCACCCAATACTTGCTCGGCTCCTTGGCGGCGATCGCCTTGAGGTCGGCGGCTGTTTTGTCCCGGCGGGACAGGAGGGGCTCCCACTCGGCCGCCGTCGTTCCGCCTTCCTTGGTCAGGAAGCCGGTGCGCTCCTGGTCCATCTCGTACAGCTGCTTGCGGATTTTGGCCGGGTAGTCGTAGAACAAGATGGTGTGGACGGAGTTCTTGTCGAGGGCGCCGGTCTCGATTGAGTTCATCGGCGCGGTGATCCTGGTAAAGCCGGCTTTGGCCGTGGACGTCCAGTTGGCCCAGACATACTGCTGGTCGTAGACACCCGCTTCGAGGTTCTCGATCTGCACGTTGACGCCGAGGTTTTTCCGCCACTGGTCGACGATGAACTCCACCTCGGGCATGGGCGGACTGGACTTGACATAGAAAGTGAGCTGCGGCAGACCCTTGCCGTTGGGATAACCGGCCTCGGCCAGGAGTTTCCTGGCCTGGGTGACATTAAAGGGGATGCCTTTCATCTTGGAACCGATCGCGTCGGCCTTCGTCCAGTACATGTTGGCGGGGGTCGCCCGGCCGTTCAGCACCGTTTTGCAGAGGGTCTCGCGGTCGATGGCCATGGCGAAAGCCTGGCGCAGTTTGAGATTGTCCATGACCGGATCGAAGCCTCGGGAAATCTGGTAGCCCGCCCAGAAGAGGTCGTTCGGCGTCTCGTGGTAAACTTTCTTCAGGGTGGCGTTGGTCGTCGCGAACCTGTAATCGGCGACGGTCTGAATCCAAGCACCGTCGATATCGCCGGCCTGGTAGGCCTGGATCTGGGTGGTGCCGCCGCTGGCGGCGAACTGTTTGAGGACGATCTTGTCCACGTTGCCGCAAGTGCCGACGTAGTGTTTGTTCTTGACCAGGACGGCCTCCTTGCGATCCACCCAGGATTGGGGCACGTACGGACCGTTGCCCACGAAGTGTCCGGGCTTCCACCAATCGTTGCCCCACTTCTCGATGGTCTTGCGGTGCAGCGGCATAGCGCCCGCCACGACCAGCCAGCAGTTGAAGTCAAAGCGGGAATTGGCCAGGGTGAAGCGGATGGTATAATCGTCGAGCGCTTTCACGCCGAGTTCGTCCATGGGGGCGCCGCCGGCCTTGCAGGTCCAACCATTGTATATGTGCTGGAGCGGACCGGCCCAAAGCGGCACGTCCGGGATCGACGGGTCGCACATGTACTTGAAGGTCCACTCAAAGTCCCGGGCGGTGACGGGATCGCCGTTTGACCATTTCTTGTCTTTACGCAAGGTGATGGTCCAGACCTTGCCGTCGGGGGAGACGGTCCATTTGTCGGCGATGACCGGCACGATCTTGACCTGCCCCAGGCCCTTGGGATCCGGGGCATAGCCGAAGAGCCCCTCGAAGATGGTCCCCTGCGCCAGGATGTGCTGGGACTGCCAATAATAGGGTACGAAGCTCGGAATGTTGTCGAAGTACGGGAGCTGGACGACGTTCTCCTTCGCCGCGGCGCCAAAGACCACCGATACCACCAGGAGACACGCGAGAAGAGCGACAAACCACAGTCTGTGAGCCTTCATGCCTTCCTCTCCTTCCATTGGTATCTACGTGCCTTGTCCAACAACGGTGAAATCACCCGGGTCCAGACCGTTCCCGCAGATCACCCCTTTCCTTGATCTATCGCCATTCCCGCGCGTGCGGCCAGGACCAAGTCTTGCCGCCGCGCGGGCCGCTTCGCTTCAACCGAGATTGCGAAAGTGAAGCAGGAAAATGAACCATGCTGCGCTTTTGACGCCCACCAACGCGGCGACTAAAGGCGCAGGCAACCAAGGTACTTTCGAAATCCGGGTTCAAACCGGGGTGGAAGGACCTGAACTTACCCCCGCCCTGCGGTCACCCCCTCTTTCCGCCCAAGGAGAGGGAGCCGGGGGCGTGTTTGAACGCCAAGTCGGCAATGAAACCCCCCGTCTTGGCCCTGCCGGGCGCCGCGCGGCTCGGGCATTGTTGGCCCGCGCCGGACCGGACGAACATACCGGGATGGCTTGCCCATACCGGATTTATATTCTCGTGCCGGGGCCGGACATGCGTAAGGCGACGGGTCAGGCTTGACCATCTGAATCTCGGGGAGCGGCGTATTTGGGTGGCGGATCCGTAGGCAGACAAATCCCTGGAGAAGCGGAAGGATGTAAGGTAACTTTTACCTTCATCATAACATACGCATGGGCGTGTGGCAAGCCGAGGACCGTGGCCAGGGATCCGTTCAGGCCCGTCTGGGCGCCGCCGAAGTTCCGCGCTCGATCAGTCTCGTCTCGACCGTTACGGTCTCCCGCGGGCTGCCGGGGTTCTCCACCCGCCAGGCGAGGAGTTCCACCGCCCGTTCGCCGAGGCGCTCCTTGAAGACATGGATGGTGGTGAGGGGCGGACGGTTCGTCTCGGCGAGGTGGATGTTGTCGAAGCCGACCACCGAGATGTCCTCGGGCACCCGGTAGCCCATCTCCGCCAACGCGCCGATCAACATCAAAGCCGCATAATCGTTGGCGCAGAGGAAACCGGTGGGCAGTTCGCCCTCCTTCATCAGGGCGTCCTTGATCTCGGGGACTTCCCAGTAATGGCGCGCGGCGGGGTCGATGATGGCCACATCGTCGCACCGGGCAAGGTTCAGTTCCTGCTTGGCCGCATTCAGCCCTTGGTAACGGCGGCGGAAGCTGCTGGCATGTTCGAGATCGCCCACGAAGCCGATCCTTTGGTGCCCGAGGGCCGCCAGGTGCCTGGCGGCCAGCGCGGCGCCCAGGGCATCGGCGCTCAGGACCGCATCGAGCCCGTATGCGTCTCCGTCCACGTCCACCATGACGACGGGGAGCGAACACCCGGCCAGGGCGCGCAGAAAGGCCGGGGAAAATTCCCCCACCGCCAGGGCGCCGTCGACCGCGCGCTCGCTGATCGCCGCCGGGAGCACGCCGTCTTTTTCCTGCTCCGCGGCGATGGTCCCGACCATCAGGTTGAGGTTCCGGCGCCTGGTGGCTTCTTCGGCTCCGGCCACGACCCGCGGCCAAAAATAAAAATCCCCGTGGAAACGATCCTGTTCCACAAGGAAGAGAACGTTGCGCGTACGAAAGGCGTCCCTCCCCCGTTGCCTGGGGATAGCATAGCCGAGCGCCGTCGCGGTCTCGATTACCCGCCGGCGGGTCTCCTCGCCGACCCCCTCTCCGCCGCTCAGGGCACGGGAAACGGCGAATCTGGAAAGGCCCAGCCGATCGGCAATCTCCTGCATGGTGACCCGGCCTACGGTGGGCACCTCCCTTTGAAAGAAATGTTACCTCGCAATCAGGATAACATTCTTCCGCCGGCCGCGTCAATGGGGGATTTCGAGAAGGACGGAGAGGGGGCGGCCGGCAGGCGGACGCCGCGGCTTATGCCGCCCACGCCGGTCGGGAGGGGGCGCCCCCTCCGGTACGGCAGGAATCCGCGGCGCCGTGGGGAAATATTCTGTATTCGCAATGCTTCGAAGCCGGCGGCTCCCGTTGCCTCCGGCAATCGAGGCCGTGCTCCGCCGGGGGCTCCCGGAAGCCGCCGCCGGCGGCCGCTCTCCAGCCATACGCCGCCAAGACCCCGCAAAACTCAGAAAAGGGGGGCCTTACTCGTGGAATTCCTCGAGCTCGTCCGCGGCAGGGAAAGCATCCGCAACTACGATCCAAACCGCCCGGTGGACCGCGCGGTCCTCGAGCGCATCCTCGAGGCCGGGCGGCTGGCGCCCTCGGCCTGCAACCGCCAGCCCTGGCGGTTCCTGGTCGTCTCGTCCCCGGAAGCCCTGGCCGGAGTGCGGGCGAGTTACCGGAGCCGCTGGTTTCAGGACGCCCCGCACGTCCTGGTCGTCGCCGGCCGCCGCGCCGACGCCTGGACCAGGGCGGACGGCTACAACTCCCTCGAGACCGACCTCACGATCGCCCTCGACCATCTGATCCTGGCCGCCGAGGCCGAGGGCGTCGGCACCTGCTGGATCGCCGCCTTCGATCCCGCCGCCCTCCGCCGGGCCCTGCCCCTCGCGGAGGACGAGACCGTCTTCGCCCTCACCCCCCTGGGCTACCCCCGGGCGGATTACGTCAAGAAGGGGACGAAAGACCGGAAGCCCCTGCGTGAAGTGGTTGAATTCCTGTGAGAGTTCCGCCTGAAGACCGCCGCTACACAGGCGCAAAAGCAATGTGGCTACGGGGGGCGTAGTCTGTTCTTGGGGCCTGAGCGGAGCGAAGACCCGAACCCCCCTTCGGGCACCCCCTCCTTTTCTCGGGGAGAGGAGGCCAGGGGGTGAGTTTGCGCCGACCGGAAGGTATTTATCGACGGATGGCGAAGTTCCGGGATGGCTCTATCCAGAATAAGGAAGGTGGGGTCATGTTCGCCAACAGGCGTTTCCCGGCCGTGCTGATCCTCGCCGCTCTCATCCTGGTTTCCGGGACAATTACCAATGCTGGTACGCGGTATCGGAACACCGCGTATGGTTTCTCCCTCGAATTCCCCGACGGATGGGCGGTGATGGAGAATTTCCAGGACGCCGCCGTCGCCGCGCTCTCCCCGGACAAATTGCCGCTTACCGTCAACGTGGTCGTTCAGCAACTGCCCGCGTTCATTACCCTGAAGGAATTCTTCATGTTATCCCTGCTCGGTGTGGAGGGCCAGATCGAGGAGTACCGCGAACATGGGCGGGGGGAAGCGCTGCTCGGCGGGATACCGTCCCAGTGGCTCAACTTTTCGGGCCGCCAGAACGCTCTGGACTTCCAAGCCGTGACCTATTTCTTAGTGGGCAAGGAGCGTGGGTTCATCATCACGTGTCTCACGGCGCGCCAGAATTTCGACCGCGCGTTGCCCACTTTTCGGCGGATCGCGGAAAGCTTCCGTCTCGAGGAAGGTGCGCCCGTCTCCGCGCCTTCGCGGCCGGGGACGGAGGACAAGCGGACGCCGCCCGTCGGCCCGACCCCGGCGCCCGAACCCCGCCCGGAAGAAAGGCCCTTCCTCCTTGAGGAGGCGCCCGTTTCCGCGTCCCCGGAACGATCGGGCATACAGATCCAGGTGAGGCCGGGGACGGAGGACGGGCCGGCGCCGCCCGTCGGCCCGACCCCGGCGCCCGAACCCCGCCCGGAAGAAAGGTCCTTTTTCCTATCGGTGGAACAGGACGGGCGGCAGGTGCCCATCGAGAACCGCCGCGTGAGGCTTCGGAAACGGCCTTTTGTCTTGGTGATCTACCTCCGCGGTCTGGACGGTCTCCTGGTGAACTGCTCGTCAAGATCCACGTCTTTTACGGCGGCGGCGGAAGGACGCCCTCTCCGGGAAATGCCGTGGTACAATGGGGAGGCCCTTCTGGAGGGATACGGCAACGGGGCGCAAGAGATCGCCGTTATGGAGGACCGTTTTCACTACTGGTTCTATGCCAACGCCCACAGCCACCGTTTCGATCTCGACGGATTGCGGGCGGCCGGGGAATGGACGGCCTGCCGCCGCACGATAAGCCGGGTGCGGTACGGCGCGCGGCAGAGCGCGATGCCGATCGAGTCATACCCCGAAGACATTCTCTACATCACGATGGTCAAATCCGGCCTACCCAGCCGGTTCCATGAGGTATCCTCATATCAGGCCGAATGGCTCGAAGTGAGGTTCCGGTGATCCTCTCGGCCCCCGCAGCGTCCCCCGCGACACCAGAAAATGGAAAGAGCCTCGCTTCGAGGCTCTTATGGCTTATTCGCCGAACAGTTTCTTGACTTCCGTCTCGATCTCCGTCGAGAGCGGGCAGCACTCCACGGCCGGGGCGTCCCGTCCGCCGACCGCCTCCCGCCGCCCGTCGTCCCGATCCGCTCCGGGGCGCGCCGAGTCGAGACGCATGAAGAGGTGGTTGCACCCGAAACAGAGATGCCCGGAGAGGATGGTCTCCAGGATGTGGAGCGAGGCGGGAGTCAGTTCCCGTCCGCATTTTGGGCAGCGCATCGGCATTCCCTCCATGTCGGCGGGCCGCTCCGGCCGACCGGAAGCCCGCGGATTCATGTCCGCCACATCTCAATTATACCGCATTCTCGGCCGGTTGGGGGGACGGAGCGCCGCTCCGCCCCCCGGAACTGGCCGCTCAGCCGATGAACTGCTGAGTCAACATCTTGCCGTACGGTCCGCCGTCCACGACGCCGATCCCGATATGGGTGAAAGCGGCGTTCAGGATGTTGGCCCGGTGGCCCGGTGAGTTCATCCAGGCCTGCATCGCGCCGGCCGCCGTCCGATTGCCGGCGATGTTCTCCCCGGCGGTACGGTAGGAGATCCCCGCCGCCCGCATCTGATCGAACGGGCTGCCCAGAGTGGGGGACTGGTGGCCGAAGTAACCGTTCTGGATCATGTCCCGCGACTTGGCCCGCGCGGTCTGGACCAGACGGTAATCGATCTTGAGCGGCGCCAGGCCCACTTTGGCCCGTTCTGCGTTGACCTGCTGCAGGATGTAGCTCTCATCCGCGGTCAGGTTCTCCGTGGTGCCGGGGTCGCCGGCCGGCGGAGTCACCGGCGGAGTTGCCGGCGGCTTGGGCTGTGACGGGGCGCCAGGTGCGGTCACGGGGTAGCTGACCCGCACCAGCCGGTAATAGCCGGTGTTGCTCCGGCTCCATCGGTAATAATACCAGTTGTAGGTGTACGCCATGGACGGCGCAGCCGTGGCCAGGAGCAGGCCGGCGACGGCGAGCATGGTTACCCAGATCTTACGCATCTTAACCCTCCTCATGATTCGGCAACGGCAGCGGACCCGGGGCGCGGCAGTAACGGCGGACCTTTCACGCGCGCCGGCCCGTGCACTCGGCTCCGTTGCCTGTGATGCCGTCATGTTATCAAAATGAAGGGGGGGAAACAACCCACGATGTTTGGCGGCGGCGGATCCGGGTGACTCATCGGGCAGCATCTGGCAGGAGATCCGGGGCGAGCAGTCCGGCGGAAAGCCGCCTCTCAAGTGTCGCCCGTTTTCTCGTCGGGCGAATCATCGCCTGCCCCGCCCACAAAAAAGCCCTCCTCCGCGGGGAGGAGGGCTTCCGGCCGGATGTCCGTCTTTTCAGGACATCTCGACCGTCGTTACTGCCTCGATCGTCATCGGCCAGGAAAAGGAACCTTCCCCCTGCGCCGGGTCTCCGCCCTCCAGCACCTCGTCCGTGCCGACAAGGGTCATCTCCCCCTCGACCTTCTGGGTCAGACGCGCCCGGATCGTGAGTCCGGTCGCCTCATCGAGCTCGATCGTCCCTTCCTGCTCGCCTGCCAGCGCCAGGCGGATCTCCATTCCGGACATCTCTATGGCGGAATCCTCCCCGTCCGGCGCGATAATGGAATGAACCTTCAGCGTGGCGAGGCCGCCCTGCCGCCCGGCCAAAGTATAGGTATTGGCGACGGCCATCGGGATGCCCTGGTTGACCCGCATTTCCTGGGTCCACTCGTCGCCGACCGCCAACGGTGCCTCGGGGTATTGACAGAAAAACATCCCCATGGATCGTTTCATTGCCTCGTCGCCGTATTGGCCGCGCATGGTCTCGGCAAGTTGATCGCGATCGACGCCTTCCGGCAGGTTCATCCTGTCAAGCCACCCGTCGATCATCTCGTCTAATCCGCTGATCTCCACCAGCCGGCCCAAGGTGTCGCACTTGGCGTCGAAACCAAGCCCGATCAAAGCGGCGTAACCCTGCAACGCCGGGGGAGCATCGGCATCGGGCCGCGCGGAGTCATACTCCTGGACGTTCCCGGCACTTTCCTTCCTGACACGGTACGTATCATAGATGAATCGCATGGTCATGATCCCGTCCGCGTCCACCGCGGTGACTTCCACACGGTAACCGATAACGATGGTCTGGTTCATTTCCTGCTCGAAACCGAAGATGGTCTGCTTGATCCGCTGTTCGGACACGGTCGTCACCCGATATGTCTGGCCTTTCGTCAATCTCAGCCGGAGGGTCAGGCCTTCCGCGGCGGAGACCGCGGCGGAGACGGCCAAGGCCAGGCTCAGACCGAGAACAAGAAGAACCCGTCGCTTTTGCACAGGAAAACCTCCCACGTCTAGAGTATGGACCATCGGAAGTCTTGTCATAGTCATCGGAAGAAGAGAAGAGGCGGCTTGGCGCTTCCGCCCGGATTATCACCCGGCCATGGGGCGGGAGGGGGATGCCAAAGGCCAGGGTCAAAAATTGAAGTGGTCCGGATCCGAGCCGAACCGCCGCCCGGCGTCCAGACCGTCCAGGAGGAGCATGTCTTCTTCCGTCAGTTCAAAGTCGAAGATGCGGGCGTTTTCGTGGATCCTTTCCCGGTGGACGGATTTGGGGATCGTGACGACTTCGTGCTGGAGGTCCCAGCGCAGGACGATCTGGGCCGGGGTCCTCCCGTATTTCTCCGCCAGGCGCCGTATCTCCGGCACGTCAAGGGCGTGCCCCTGCATGAGCGGGCTCCACGCCTCGACCTGGATCCCGGCGGCCCGGCAGAAACGGAGCAGTTCGGGCTGGACGAGCAAGGGATGGAACTCGATCTGGTTGACCGCCGGGACCAGCGCCGTATGTTCCAACAGGTCCTGCAGGTGATGGAGGAGGAAATTGCTCACGCCCACCGCCCTGGCCCGGCCGCTCCGGTAGATCTCCTCCATGACCTTCCAGGCCTCGTGGTAACGCCCCTTGACCGGCCAGTGGATGAGGTAGAGATCGACGTAGTCCAGGCCCAACCGGTCCAGACTCTCCTGAAAAGCCTGCCGCGTCGCGCCCGCCCGCAGGTCGTCGTTCCAGACCTTGGTGGTAATGAAGATCTCCTCCCGCGGGATGCCGCTTGCGCGGACGGCCTTGCCCACGCCGCGCTCGTTGCGATAGATCGCCGCCGTGTCGATGCTGCGGTACCCCGCCTCCAGGGCCCATCCGACCGCGTGCTCGACCTCCTCCCCTTCCCCGCTCCGAAAGACGCCGAGTCCCAGCCAGGGCATCCTGAGACCGTTATTCAGCGTGGCACAATCGGTGATGTTCGTGATCTTCACGAATTGTCCCCCCTCAATTGAGACCGGCGCCCCACCTCGATGCGCCGCCTCGTCTTCCTGCCGTCGCCAGACGGCCCGCTGTCAAGCCATCTTCTTCGGATACCGCGGGGCCTTTTCGCAGCCATGAAACCCCGCAACAACAATCCGGCGGCATGCAGGATGAACGACCCGGTGCAAACGGAGAGAACGGCCCGGCAGCGGCGGGACTGCCGGCGATGCGCAGAACGAGCCCTAATCTGCGGCCGGCGGTTCCTCATCCCCCTCCATTGGCGGCACCACCAGATGCCGCAGCGCCTCGGAGGCTTCGCGCGCATCCTCCTTCGCCACGAGGAGCCGCGCCCCGCCGGATCCAAGCAGCATATTGGGGTATTCTTCTCCGCAGTCATCGGCGGCGATTGCGCTCCGTATGCCGGCGGATTCGAGGAAGCCCCGGGCGATCTCCGCCTCCGTGCGGCTCGGGAAAGTTCCGATGCAGACCAGATCGGCCAACGCCCCTAGCCTCCATCCAAGCTCATTTGACCCCTGATCTCGAACCGTCCAAAGGATTCTCGCCGACAAAGCAAATCCCCTCCCACATTCTTTACGCGGAGGGGATATTTCATGATCCGGGCGGACCAAAGGCTTGCCGCTCAGTTCATGGAAAGACCGGCGGGCGCGTGTCCGGACCATCCGCTCAGCCTTTCAGGGCTCCGGCCAGGGTGCCACGGATGATCCAACGGTGGCCCAGGACATAGAGCATGACGGTGGGCGCGGCCGCGATTAGCGCCGCCGCCGCGTACCTCGGCATGCGATCCACGCCATACTGATTCAGGAATTGGGCCACGCGCAACTGCATGGTGAAGAGATTCTGGTCGTTGATAAAGATGAGACTCAGCAGGTAATCGCTCCACGCGCCGATGAACACGAGCAGAATGGCCAGGACCGTGGCCGGATTGGCCAGCGGCAACATGACGCGGAGGAAAGTACCCGTATGCCCGGCCCCGTCGATCCTGGCGGCCTCCGCCAGCTCACCGGGGAGGCTGCGGAAGAAAGAGCGATAGATGATGGTCCAGAAAGGTATGCCGAAGGCGGTCATGATCAGAAAGAGCCCGGGCAGCGTATCGGAGAGGCCGATCTGCGAGGTCAGCCTGTAGAGGGGGATCAGGACCATCAGCACCGGCACGAACCATCCGGCCAGGATGCAGTAGAACACGACCTCCGTGACCTTGCTTCGGTAGCGGGCGAAAATGTAGCCCGCCATGGCCGCCGTCGGCACGGTGCAGAATACCGCGCCCAGACAGACGAAGAAGGTGTTGAGCAAGCCCTGGCCGATCTGAATGGCCACCCAGGCTTCCTGGAAATTGACCCAGCGTATCTTGGCAGGAAGGCTCCAGGGACTATAGGCGTATTCCAACTGGGTCTTGAAGACGAAAAAGAAAGGCAGGATGAGCGGCAGGACAACCGCCAGCGCCAAGAGGACCAGAATGGCGGTGATGACGAAACCGGGAATCCTGTGGCGGATGCTTTGGGTTTGTTTCATCCCATGGGCGCGCGCCGCGAGATCCTGCTGATCCTTCATTGCATCTCACCTTCCTTTCTCTGCAGGGAGAACTGGGCCACGGTGAAGATCAAGGAGAGCAGGAAGATGATCACGCCGACGGCGGCGGCCCTGCCATACTGCCAATTGACAAATCCTTGTTTGTACAGGGTAATTGCCAGCGTGGTCGTGGCAAAGCCCGGTCCCCCGCGGGTGAGCAGCCAGGGCAGGTCGAAGAGCTTCAGACTGCCTACGGTGCAAAGGATGGCGCAGATCCGCAAGGGATACGAGAGCATCGGCACCACGACATACCTGGCGTACTGCCGCCTGGTGGCCCCGTCCAGCAGCGCGGCCTCGCGAATCTCGACGGGGATCTGCTCGATGTTGGCCATGAGATAGACGATGTTGAATCCGGTATAGGCCCAGGTGGCTATGGTGAACAGGGACCAGAAGGCGAGTCTGGGATCGCCGAAGAAGTCGATATTCCCCAGCCAGGTCCAGTTCAGTTTGGTCGCGAGGGAAGCGATGATCCCGTGGCGCGGTACGAAAATGAACCGGCCGAGCATGGCCACGATCGCCGACGGGATAATGGAAGCCAGGTAATAGACGGCCCGCAGCTGGCTCGCCACCCTGTTTCTGAAAGTCGTCAGGGAAAAGGCGATGAAGAAAGCGAGGGGGATCTGGATGGCCACGCTCCAAAAGGCCCAGGCGAAGACGTGGACAAGACCCTGCCGGAACTCCTCGCTGGCCAACAGCCTGGCATAATTCAGAAGCCCAATATAGCGATCGCCGAAGCCGAGGCCGGTGGCCTGCATCATGGAGAGGCGGAACGTCTCCTCGATCGGGTAGTACATGAAGAGGCCGAGGAAGGCCACGGCGGGAAGGAGGAAGAGCGCTCGGAAGACGATCCCTTTCCAATCCCGCTTCTTCCCGCGCCTCCTGCCATCAGGCAGAGCGATTGCGCCGGCATGGTCGTTCATTCCCGATCACCTCCGTATCTATCGAACCTGGATTTCGCCAAGGGGGTCCACATCTCGAAATCCGGGCTAGCGTCGCATCCTCCGAGGCTAGTGCGGCATCCGGCGCGACCCCGAACCTTTTAGCCTCCGCACACAAACGGGTGCATAAATGGCGGGGCGCCTCAGATCCGCGCCCCGCCATCCGGGAACGTGTTATTTCTTCTTCGCGGGCCCCAAGTTCTCTTCCACCAACGCCTCATACTCCGTCAAGGCTTTCTTGACGTCGGCCTCGGGGATCATGAGATTCTGCAGCGTATCGTTCAACGGTCCGCTCACCATCGCTGGCAAGTTCTGATCCCACCAGAACTGGACGGCCTGGGCCTTGGCGAAGACGCCGGCGGCCATCTCGGTCAAGCGGGAGGGGGCTTTCACGCCGGGGACGGAACAAATGCGGCCCGGTTCGGCCGAGCAGGCTTCCACGCTCATGGCGTACTTCATGAAGCGCACCACGGCATCTTTCTTGCCCGCGGCCTGTTTGGTGGCGGCGAAGCCGATATCGGTCATGCCCATGATGTCGGTGGCCTTGCCCTTACCGCCCTTAAGCTCGGGGAAGGCGTAGAAGCCGAGGGTCTGATCCGTAAAGTCCTTGCTGGAGTACTGGGCGCACATCCAGGAACCGGTGACGTGCATGCCCGCCTTGCCCGTGGCCATGAGCACCTGCGCGTCGCCATAAGCCTCGCCCAACGGCTTGCTGCCGAAATAGCCCTTCTTGGCCCAACTCTGGTACAACTGGGCGGCCTTGACGAAGGCGCCGCCGTCAAAACGGGCCTTCCTGGCGGCGGTGTCATCGAAGGCCCGGATTCCACCGTAACGATCGACCAGATACATGTAAAGGGCCAGCACCGGCCATTTGTCCCTGGCGCCGCAGGCGAACGGCTGGATGCCCTTGGCCTTGAGTGATTCGGCCACCTTCTCCAGTTCGTCGATGGTGGTCGGGACCTTGAGATTATGCTTCTCGAACAAGCCCTCGTTCACGAAGACGCCGGCGATGGCGAAGAACGGCGCCACGCCATAGATCTTGCCTTTCCAGGTCATGGCCCCTTGCGCGGCCTTGCTGCCCGGGATGTTCTTCAGTTCCTTGGTCAGGTCGAGCAGCCGGCCGGCATCGGCGTAGCTGCCCATGACGGCTCCGCCCCAGCTCTGGAAGATGTCCGGGAGATCCTTGTTGTTGGCCATGGCAACCTTGGTCTTGTCCGTGAGGCCGGGATCGCCCAGGGCGACATACTCCAGGTCGATATCGGGATTCTTGGCCTTAAAGCCGTTGACCAGCGCCCTAATATAGGCATGCGCCGGATCGTCGTCGGTGAGGTCGCGGCCCCAGACGGTGAGCCTAACCTTGGCCGCCCCTGCCGCCGGCAGCACCAACGCCACGATCAGGGCGGCCACCGCGAGGATGGTCACCAGGGCGGACATTCTAGTCTTGAACATTTCGATACCTCCCCATGAACGATTTTGGGACAACCCGTTGAGTCGACCCGGTCGATTCATTTCCCGCCGGCTAACACCCCCTTTACCGGGCAAATTCAGCCAATGAGGAATATTGAAATGATTAGTTCTTTATTTATTAGATTTGTCCGCTCTTGTCCGGCGAGTTACCAACTTTTTGGGGCGGCGCCCCAACACGAAATCAGGTCAGAACCAGGGCTTGCCCGGTAACCTCGAATTCCGCGCGGAGCGGCGCGATGCCCGTCAAGGCCACGCTGCGCGCGTCCGGCTGGCTACCGCCCACATACACCCGGAACAGGCCGGGTTCCAGGACGGAGCGCCCTTCCTCGTCCACCACGGCCATATCCTCCGGGGCCAGGATGAAGGCAACCTCGGCCTCTTCGCCGGGGGCGAGATGGAGGCGGCGCACGCCGCGCAATTGCCAATGGGGCGCAATCAGGCCGGCCTTGAGGTGCTTGAGGTATAGTTGGATAACTTCGTCTCCCGCCGCGGGGCCGGTATTCTTGACCGTCACGGAGACCGTCATGTTTTCGCCGGTTTCGAGCCGCGAGGTGCCGAGCGTCAAACGACTGTAAGCAAAGGTCGTATAGCTGAGTCCATAGCCGAAGGAATACAGGGGCTCTTTTTCCATGTAGCGGTACGTGCGGCCTTTCATGGCATAATCCGTAAAGGGCGGCAGATCGTCCACGGATCTGACGAACGTGACCGGCAGACGGCCGGCGGGGTTGTAATCGCCAAAGAGCACATCGGCCAAGGCGGTCCCCCCTTCCTCGCCGGGATACCACGCCTCGAGGATCGCCGGCACGTTGGCATCGGCCCAGTTGATCGTGAGCGGCCCGCCGTTCATCAGCACCAGGACCACCGGTTTTCCCAGGGCGCAGACCGCCTCCAGCAATTCCTGCTGCACCCCGGGAAGTTCGAGGTTCATGCGGTCGTCGCCCAATTCCGCCTGCCCCTCCGCCTCCTCGCCCTCGAGCAACGGCGAGAGCCCGAGACAGAGAATCGAGACTTCGGCGCGGCGCGCCGCATCCAGAGCCGCGGTGAAATCCTCGTTCCGGGAACCTTTGAGCAGGCAGCCGCGGACGCAGATGACCTCCGCTCCGGGAAGCTTCGCGCGGATACCGGCATAGGGCGTGACATAGCTGGAAGGAACGCCGTTGTAATTGCCGTACAAAGCCTCGAGATTGTCGACGTTCGGCCCAATGACCGCCACGGACCTGAGGGTCTTCGGTAACGGCAGGAGCCTGCCCCGGTTCTTGAGCAGCACAATCGATTCCCGCGCCGCCCTTAGGGCCAGTGCCCGGTGGGCGGGAGCATCGTTGACCTCGTAAGGAATACGGGCATAAGGGACCATCTCCGGCGGATCGAACAGGCCGAGGCGGAAACGGGCCGTAAAAAGCCTGATCACAGCTTGGTCGATCAGCTCTTCGGACAGCAGGCCCGCATTGACCGCCGCGACCAGGCGGGGAAAAGTGCACCCGCAATTGAGATCGCAGCCGTGCCGGACCGCCAGGGCCGCCGACTCCTCCGCGCTCGACGTCACCCTGTGGTGGAGATGGAAATCCCTGATCGCCCAGCAATCGGAGACGACATATCCCTCAAAACCCCATTCCTCGCGGAGAATCTTCTGGAGCAACATCGGGCTCCCGCAGCACGGCTCGCCGTTCACCCGGTTATAGGCCCCCATGATCGAGGCGGCCTTGCCCTCCCGGACGCAGGCCCTGAAGGCGGGCAGATAGGTCTCGTAAAGATCCTTCCGGCTGACGCGCGCGTCGAAACAGTGCCTCTCCCGTTCGGGGCCGCTATGTACCGCAAAATGTTTCGGCGTGGCCACGAGCTTCAGGTATTTTGGATCGTCTCCCTGGAGGCCGCGGACGAAGGCCACGCCCAGGCGGGCGGTGAGATACGGGTCTTCCCCGTAGGTTTCCTGGCCCCTGCCCCACCGCGGATCGCGAAAGATATTGATGTTCGGACTCCAAAAGGTCAGCCCCTTGTAGATGTCCCGCTCACCGCGGCGAACGAACTCGTGATGTTTGGCCCTCGCCTCATCGGAGATGACCTCGGCGATCCGGCCGATCAGCTCCGGGTTGAAGGTGGCGGCCAAGCCCACGGCCTGGGGGAAAACCGTGGCAATCCCGGCGCGCGCGACGCCGTGCACGCACTCGTTCCACCAGTTATACGCGGGGATACCCAGACGATCGATGGCCGGCGCATCGTGGAGCATCTGCGATACTTTTTCTTCCAGGGTCATGCGGGATACCAGATCCGCCGCCCGCTCCGCGAAAGACAACTCGGTATCGAGATAGCGGGGTTTCTCCTCGACCTTGCCTGCGCCGGCACTGTTGGGGGGGATGCTGTTGTGATCGCGGCAGGGGCTGTTCGCCATCTTCAGGCCTCCATATCTGTCTTCGTCTTTTTGGAGCGTTCCCGGGAACGTTCACAGCAAGATATCAATTCCGTCATGACTGCATCCGCACCGACACGGATGCGCTGCCTAGTCCTACGCAATCCCTCCGGCCCTCGTCTCCCCGCAGGGCGCCGCAGCGGGCCCTTATCCCGCGCCGCACGAGCGCCTGACGACCAACTCCACCGGCAGGATCTTCTTGAACGGCTCAGCCTTCTTCCCTTGCCTCAGGCGCTCAATCAGCCCCTCCGCCGCCAGGGAACCCATCTGGTGGAGCGGCTGCCTGACCGTGGTAAGCTGGGGATGGACCATACTGGCGAAGGTAATGTCGTCATAACCGACGATTGCCACGTCTTTCGGCACGTCTAGGCCCGCTTCGCCGATGGCCCGGATCGCGCCGACGGCCATCATGTCGTTGCACGCAAAAACCGCGGTCGGTCGTTGGGGCAACGCCAGCAGGTGCTTCATGGCTTCATATCCGCCCTGGTGCTCGTAATCACCATAGGCGATGAGCTCGTCCTCGACCGCCATTCCGTGCTGGGCCAAGGTCTCCTTGTAGCCATCGAGGCGGTCGAGCGCCGTCTGATAATGCAGATTGCCCGTGATCAAGCCGATCCGCCGATGCCCCAGGCGCAGGAGATGTTCGACCGCCAGCCCGGCCCCGCTCTTGTTGTCGACCGAGACACAGGGAATAGCCGGGTCGGCGAAATTGCGTTCGATCAGGGAGATCGCCAGGCCGCGCCCGGCCATCTCCAACAGGGTGGATTTGTCCGCCAGATGGCTGCCGACCACGATCAGCCCATCCACCTTGCCGCCGTCAAGGGCCGCCGCGATGATCTGCCGGTGCCCGGCCAGATCCTCGTAGGTGTTATAGAAGGCGACGCTGAAACCCTCGGCGTTGGCGGTCGCCTCAATCCCTTTGATGATCTTCTCGTAGAATGGGTTACTGATGTCGGCGAGCATGACGCCGATGGTATCGGTCCGTTGGCGGACCAGGGCGCGCGCGGAAGTATTAGGCTGGTAATTCAGGTGCTTGACCGCCCGCCAGACGTCGGCCGCGGTCTGGGGATCCACCTCGCCCTTGCCGTTTAGCACCCGCGAGACGGTACTGCGGGAAACCCCCGCCAGATGCGCCACATCATGAATCGTCGAGGCCATGGAGGGTTAACCTTCTTACTTCGTCGGTTTCCCGGGAACGTTCCCAGATAATAATATCTTCTCTATACCAAAACGAATCTCCTGCCTTGCCGATAAAAAAGCCCGCCGGCCCTGCCGACAAGGCTCGGGGGCGCCGAAGGCCGGCTCCGTTCCACCGGAGCAAGAAAGGCCACTCACCCCCCGGCCTTGCGGCCACCCCCTCTCTAGGCTTGGAGAGAGGGGGGATGGGGGGTGAGTGCTCACTCTCGGAATCCTGGTTTATTTATTTATAGAATTTGGCAAGCGCCGCCCTACGCTCGTCGATAATTGCCTGTCCGCCGGAGTTGAGGTAGTCCTTGAAGCCGGCTTCCCACACCTTGTCAAAGTCCTCCGGTTTGCAGACAATGGCCTGAACGAACAGATTATCGCGTTTCACTTTGAGCGCGGCGTCCATGCCCGCTTCGGACCTGATCTCGCCACAGTTGAATTTCTTGACGATGCGGCTATCCTTGCTGGCGGTTACAAACGCTTTTTCGATGAATCGCGCGTCAACACCCGCATAGCCCTGAGCGATGGACCTGGCGGACAACGACGGGTTGCCGAGATCCAAGCCATTGCAGGTGATCGTGTAGTCGATGTTGTTCGGGGAGTTCATGATCTTCGCGCCCGTGGCGGCAATGGTCTTGATCGTGCCATCCTCGAGTTTGACATGGGTGACGCCCTCTTCACCGATCTGGAGGAACTTACGGTTCTCAAACTTGGTGATCCAGTCGAGGTACAGCAAAGAGGCAAGCGGTTCCTTGTTGTTGGCCGGGAAGAACACCTTGCGGTCGATGGGATTCGAGAGGAACTTCCGATACTTGCCCGCGTTGTTCTTGAAGGGATCGACCGCGATGAAGGCCGCGTTCGGACCCACAAGCTTCTGCAGACTGACATGGATGCCATTCGCGCCCTCGCGGTAGGGATAATCCCAGTTGTGCATGAAGGCGCCCACGTAGCCGGCTTTGATCAAGTTGTCCTCGGTTTTGTCGCCCGGGCCGTAGAGCGGGAAATCCTTCCACATCAGGCCGGCGTTGTACCACTCGTTGAGCTTCCTGACCCCTTCCTTGATGCCCGGATACAGGAACTGCCTGTCGTCAAAGCCATAGATATAGGCATCCTTGTCGGTCAAGTTATCGGGGACAAAGGAAGTCAACAGGAAGTTATTGCGCCAGCCCACATCGAAACTGGTGGTGTAGGGAATCATCTTGTCCGCGTCGGCGCCAAGCAGCTTGGAGGCGTTGGCCTTGAAGGCCTTCAGCATATTCTCGAACTCTTTGAGGCTCTTGGGCTCTTTGAGGCCCAGTTTCTTCAGCCAATCCTCGCGGACGAAAGTGTTGATGCGCTTATTGACGGCAAGTTTGGCCTCGATGGCCCAGATGGTGCCCTTGACGGGGTCCCTATCCCAGTAGAGGTTCGTCTCTCCCAGGAAGCCCCACAGGTTGCGCAGCTGTCTTTTGTACTTGGCCAGATAGGGGGCCAGGTCGAGCACGCCGCCCATGTTGGCGTAGGCCAGGATCGTCGGGTAACTGTAAGTGACGCAGATATTGGGCGCGTCGCCGGCGGCCAGCCGGTTGTTGAGCACCTCGACCTCGGTCCACCGGGGTACGGGCACGAAAGTGACATCGACATTGTGGTCGCGCAGCATTCCCTTTTTGATGAAATCGGTGTAGAAGTTGTTCTCCGGCCTGGAGCCGCCGGGGTTGCTGCGGTCGAAGACCTCGACGGTGATGTGTCTGGTTCTGGTGAACCTCCCGTTGACGATCTCGGGCGCCGAAAATGCGCCTGTAGAGCAAACCGTCAGGAGTATGACCATGGCGAGACAACCGAGCAGCAATAAACGAGCCTTCTTCATAGTAATCCTCCTTTATATTTATCTACCTATACGTCAACGCTGAGAGATCTTTCGCATAAATCACCTCCTCAGTAGTAGATACATTGTGTAAAATCTTTATATGTCACCCTCTTTTATATTTATTGGACACATCGTCGCAAAAAGCATAAGTTATTCCTTTATCGAACCCAGGGTCGCGCCCGTGATAAAGTATTTTTGCAGCCACGGATAGACCATAAGGATTGGCACGGTGGCGAACATGACGGTTGCCGCCTGAATGGTGTCAGACAATCCTGGACTGGCAAATCCCTCTTGGGTGGTAACCTCAATGCTCGTGATGCTTCTGAGGATGTTGTAGAGCAGCAACTGAATGGGATGAAACCTTCTATCATTCATGAACATCAGCGCATCTGAAAACCCATTCCAGCGCCCGACGGCGTAAAAGAGCGAGAGGGTGGCGATCACCGGCTTGGACAGAGGCAGATAGATACTGGTGAGTATCCGGATAGGTCCCGCGCCGTCTATCTCGGCGGATTCGCGCAAGCTTTCGGGGATGCCGTAAAAGTAGGTGCGCATGATGATCATATAAAACACGCTCAGACAGTACGGAAGTATGAGCACCAATGGGTGGTTGATCAGATGCAAGTCTTTGAGCAGCAGATAGGTCGGAATTGTACCCGCGTTGAAGAACATGGTAAAAAGGATCATAATATTAAATAGGCGGCGTCCCTTGAGTTTGTCATAGGTGAGCGGATAGGCGCAGAGGACGGTCATCGTCATGGACAAAATGACGCCGGCAACCGTTATAATCGCGGTCCAGATGAGAGACCAGGTGTATTTGGAATCGCTGAGCACGAAGCGGTAGGCTTCCAGATTCAAGCCCTTGGGCCAAAGCAAAACCTCGTTGCGGACAATTGCCTCCGTGGAACTGAGGGAACGCGCCAGAATGTTAAGCATCGGCAAAAGACAGATCGCAATGAGGAAGATACAGATAATGGCAATGATCCAATCACCAATCTTAGTGCCTCTTGACCTAATCACGCTCCATATCCTCCCTCTTGGTTATCGCATACGTCCTACCACACGCCGCGTTCGCCGACCTTTTTTGCCATGGCATCGGCCGCGAGCAGGAAAATGAAACCGACGGCGGATTGAAACAGCCCCACCGCCGTGGTAAGCGAGAATTGCAGACCGCGGATACCGTGGTTATAGACGAAAACCGAGATGACATTGGACACGTTGTTGACCAAGGGGTTTCCCAAGGCGTACGGCCGATCGAACTCGCTGCCCAGGATATGCCCGAGACTGATAATGAGCAGAGTGACGATGGTGGGACGTATGCCCGGTAATGTCACGTGCCACATGCTTTTGAAGCGGCCGGCACCGTCGATCGAGGCGGCCTCATACAGTTCGGGGTTGATCGTCGTGAGCGCCGCCAAGTAGATGATGGTATACCAGCCGGCACCCCGCCAGATTCCCAAAAACACATAGGTAAATACCCAGTGCGTGGCTTCATTGAGGAACGGGACGGAAGCGAGGCCCAAGCGATTCAGCACGATGTTCAGCAGGCCGGATGTGGGAGCGAAGAGTTGCACCGCCATTCCGGAGATGATAATCCACGAGAGAAAGTACGGCATATAGACGGTGGTCTGAGTGATGCGCTTGAGCCTTTTGTAGCGCAGCTCGTTGAGGAGCAGCGCCAAGACGATCGGAATGGGAAAGCCAACCACCAAGTCAAGCAGGTTCAGCATGACGGTGTTGCGCAGCGCATAGAGGAAGTCGCGGTTGGAAAAAGCCTTGATGAAATACTCAAAGCCTCCGTTATCCGCCCATGGCATTTTCCAGGCGCTTTGGACGATGCTGTACTTCTTGAACGCGATCTGGATATATGTCATCGGTATATACTTGAATATCACGAAATAAGTGATGGGTACGAGCAGCATGAGATAGAGCGTCCAGTATTTTCTCAAATAGTCAAGAGTCTTACGACCCTTTCCGTACGACGGTTCCAGCACCATTGTTTCCATTATTGCACCCCCGTTTGTTCTTAGCTTTTATTCCCTATGAATATGTTGTTCCGAGCTTCCACGAGGATATTTCGCCGATCACTCCGCATAGATGTACCCGTATGCTTCCGCCGCGTAACACATCGCCTTGAGGTTGGCGAACGTGGTACCCGGGTTGATGCTGCCCGCCGTGGTCAAGACCAAGTGTCCGCCGGGCCCGGCCTGTTCGATGTCGCGTTTGGCGCAGGCGATTACTTCCTCCGGCGTTCCATAGAGCAAGACGTTGGTCGGGGGGATCTGGCCGTAGACGACCGCATCGGGCATGACGGCCAGAATCTGACTTGGTTCGACGTAGGGATCGACGTTGACCTCGTTCACTCCCATCCCCTTGAGGATCTCCAGGAGATGCAGCATGCGGTAGTCGGCATGATAAAATCTCTTGTCCCCGGGATTGGGGGCGAAAACCTCGTATAGCTCGGCCTCCGCATCCCGGATGAAATCCTGGTACAGCCGGGGGGAGAGCATCCCCGCGACGTCACTCGCAAAGGAAAATCCCGTCCGCCCCTCGGGGAAACCGGTGGCCCGGCGCATGGCCCGGATATACCGCTCGGAGGTCTCGCGCCAGCAGGCCACCAGTTTATGAATTTGTTCGGGATCCGTGGCGATCCAGGTCAGGAAATTGGTGATGCCGCAGATCTGTCCCAACATGGTGGCGCAGCCCTTCATCCCGTCCCCGTACACCAAGGTGAGGCCGAACCGGTCCTTGATCCTTTCCCGCCATTCGAGATACTTGGGGATCAAACCCTGCTCCAGGAGATCGGCCTGCCGCATCCGGTCCACGAGCGCGTCGATCTCCGCCGGATCGGTCACCGCCGGCCGCAGGGTCGGTGTGGCGTTCTCCTCGTAATTGACCTTGCCGCCATAGATCGAGGCATCCATAACCACGCCGAAATCGACCGCCGGCCCGATCGTGTAAGCCAGCTCATTTTCTGTTATCTTGCTGCAGCGCAGGCGGCTTTCCTGCTGGTAATCAAAGTCAGAGTAATACTTGGCGTTGTCCAGCTTGAGATAGTCGCAGATCCAGTCCCCGTCCAGATGCATGCTGACCGGCACGCGCGGGCCCCGCCGATTCCGGCAACGTTCGTTCGTTGCCCAGAATGCTTTCATATCCAGACTGAACTCCAAGATCTCCGACCATCCTTCCGCAACAGTGATGAGCGATCAAGCCGGCCGAAGGATCTAAGAATAACCCGGAATCCTGGCGTCGTCCAAGCCGAGGTAGGTATGGGATTCATCGGTGATCTTCGTTATCTCAAAGAGAGAGATCTCGTTCTTGGTCAACGTGAACCGCAGCTTGACGAGCCCGTGCTCGCATGACAGGCGGTCCGTCCGCAGAGCTGGCTGCGCGGCCTGCCGCAATGTCTCGACTTCCGCCCGGCCCGGGAATCGGGGCCTCCCCATCTGAATCCAGACCCGCCAGGGGTTGCCGTTCTCTTCATTCACCGTCTGCCGCTTGACGAAGACCTCTTCATGCCCGACGGGCAGGCTGAGTTCGTATTCCCTCGTATGTCCCCCACCCTTCTCCATCACCTCGTTCCACGCCATAAAGGCGATGGAACCATCCCGCCGTCTGGTGACCAGGAGATGTTCATCCCGGTAAAGCCTTTCCCCGCCCAATTTGGCGAAGAACGAAAACAGGTGGAAGGTCGGTTTCGGGATCCCGTTCAGGGCCACCAGTCCGAATCCCCCATGGAACTGCGCCCTTGGCACATCGCTCTCCTCGAAGACGTCGCTGAACGTCCAGTAGGAAAAAGAATCCGCGTAATCGCCGCCCTCGCTGAGCACTCTGGCCAGGTACGCGGCGTTCAACGGCGTGTCGTGGACCGGATTGATCGGGCTGTAGGACGTGTTGTACTCGGTGATATGAAGCGGCAGATCGGGGAAGGGAGAGTTGCTGATCATCCCTCTGACCGTCTTGAATTCGTTCAGAATATGAGTGTTCGGCCATAGATCCTGGTAAACCAGTTCCGGCGTGCGCACCGATGGCTGCATGGACGAGTACGCATGCCTGGTGACGAAATCCACCGGCACGTTCTCCCGATGGCAGAATTCGAGGAAGTCCGCGATCCAACGATCGGCCCCCCCGCAGATGGCGGGGCCTCCGACTCTCAGGCCTTCGTGCACTTCCTTGACGGCCGAGACGGTCTCCCGGTACAACTTGAAGTATTCCGCCTGGTCGGCTCCTTGCCAGAAAATGTCCAGGTTCGGCTCGTTCCATACTTCGAAAGGCCAGTTCAGCACCTCGTCCAACCCGTACCGGTCGACGAAATGGGAAACCACCGCTTTGATCAGACTGCGCCATCTGGCATAATCCTTGGGTGGCGTCACGTTGCCTCGCCAGTAGAAGACCGTCTGGTCTCCCGAGGCTAGCTGACCCGGCATGAATCCCAATTCCACGAAGGGACGCAGCCCCCGCTCGAGGAATGAATCGAAGATCCTGTCCAGGTAGGTGAAGTTATAGAACGGCCTCGTTTCCCCCGCGAAATCGTATTCGCGGTAGATACCCGTATCGTCGTGCAGCAGGCCATGGCCGCGTATGTGCCTGAAGCCGACCGCATTCTGGACGAAGGCGAGCGTGTCCAGATATTCCTTCTGCAGAGCGATCCCCATGCGTTCCGTGCCCACGCAGAAACGCCAGTTGTTGGTGAATACCCCGTTCGGTTGCGCGGGAATCGTGATTCTCTGCAACTGCCTTCCCCCGTGCGAACATCCACGTTTCTGGGAACGTTCCCAGCAGTTTCGTTGTCTCCCGCGGAAATGATCTTCGATCTTCTTCGTTCTTGCGCATCAGGTGACGAGATGGCACCATCACGTCCGCCGGCGGTTGCCTCTCCTGCCGCCGGAGGAGCCTGTCCCCGACGGGCTCAACCGGGTCGGTCGGACAACTCCCGGCCGTGCCGGCGGTTGAGCCGGATACAGCCCGTTCGGTGGCTCGCCGTCGGGCGGTTGCCGTCCGTAGTAACACACGCCGGTTCCCGGATGGCGAAATGCCGCCGTCAACCTCGGGAACGTTCCCAACATCAAGATATATTCCATGTTCGGCACAGTAATCCTCCTCTGCAAAAAAAAACGTGGCCGCCCGCCGAATGAAAACAGGGGGACGCGGCCACGGGTAAGACATCCTTCAGGTCCGGACTTAGCCGCCTCCCATCGGCCCGGCGCATGACGGCCGCCCAGATCGTCAGGGCGCCAAGATCAGGTTGCCGAAATAAGTCGTATCCCGATAATCGTTGCCGATCGGATCGTTCCACGTGACCACGCCCTGTCTCCGGCCGCCCGCGTCGGCGTCGTTCACCTGCACGTCAAAACCGATCATGAGCCCGCTTGTGCCCTTGATGGTCCTGAACGGCACGGCCGCCTCGACGAGATAGCCGCCGGCCACCTGCTTGGCCGCGGACTTGAACCTGGCGTCTTGACCGTTTGAGCCGAAGCTCTGCAGGTTCTCGAAGTTGACCCGGTACTGGGCGTCGTCCGCCTCGTAGGTAGCGGTCTTGGCATTGTTCTCGTCGATGAAGATCTCCACCGAGTCCTGCTCCCAGACGTTGGCATTCGCCTTGTTGAGCAAGGGATCGGAGACCTCGAAGAGCACGTACAGATAGTCCTCGTCCCACATCGTACGCACCTTGGCCGTGGCCACGCCCTTGCCCTGAACGTAGACGGCGGTCTCGATGAGACTGGCCTCCGCCCAGGCGGGATCGACGGCCGCGTCGATCGCCGGCGTGCCCTTGACGGCCCTGGTCAAGGCGGCCGGGGCGGCGAGGTTCAGCGTGCCGAACCTGGACGGGTTGACGTTCTGGCTGTGCGCGCAGTCGTTCCAACTGGCCACGGCGAAGACCTTGTCCGCGTCGGTCACGCGGAGGTCGAAGCCGATCTGCTTGCCCACGGCCGCGCCCGCGAGCGGGATCTTGGCCTCAATTTGATAGCCTCCGCCGTCGTTGTAGTTCACGGCCCGGTAGGCGGCGCCGGGGGACTTGTCATCCCGCCTGAACTCGTATCGCTTGTCGTCCGGTTCGTAGGCGGCGGTCTTCTTGTTGTCGGCGTCGATGAAAACCTCCACCATATCCCCGGAGCTCAGGGATCTGTCCTGCACCCGGACCAGGAGGTACAGGTTCTGCTCGTCCCAGAGCGCCTTGAAGCTGGCCTCGACGCCCTCGCTGAACCTGAGGGGCGTCCAGGTCACGGCCTTCCACTGGGTGTCGGGATCGGCATGACCGTCGACCGCCACGGTGCCCTTGGCGACATTGAGATTTTGCGCGTAGGCCGGCAGTCTGCCCGGATCGACGATACCCCAGTAGGCGGGCTTGGCCCGGCACAGCTCGTCGAAGGGGAACGGCGCGTCGCGGCGCGCGATCGGCCGGTTGTGCAGCCAGGTGTGGCTGTCCGTGAATCCCCAGAGGACGACGCAGCTAAGGTGGTTCTTCAGCGATCTGAACATGGAGAACAGTTCCCAATAACGGTAGCCCTGCTTGATGAGGAGCTCCCGGGGCACCGTCCGAAAGCTTTGGCGGTCGTTGGTGTAAACGCTCACGTCCAGCTCGGTGATTTGGTTGTCCAGCCCCAGGCCCGCGAACTTCTTGATGGAGTCGGCGATGGCGGTCACGGGCGGTCCGTCGATGTTGATGTGGCATTGGTGGCCCACGCCGTCGATGGGCACGCCCTTTGCCAGCATTTCCCGGACCAGGTTGTAGAGCGCGTCGCGCTTCTTCGGCTCGTCCGTCTGGTAATCGTTGATGTAGAGCTTGACATCACGGCCGCCCGCCTTGCGCGCCGCGCGGAAGGCGGTCTCGACGTAGTCCTTGCCGGCTATGAGATACCACTCGTTCCGGCGCATGCCGTCCGGCTGGCTGGCGTCTATACACTCGTTGACCACGTCCCAATACCTGATCTTATCCTTGTAGCGGCTGACGATGGCGGTGATGTGATCCTCCAGGCGCTTAAGGAGCAGCTTCTTATTGGCCTCCCTTTTTCCGGGATCGGTCTCGGCGGTCATGTCATTCCCGTCTTTATCGATGAAGAACCACCTGTTCACCTGGCTGTGCCACTGCAGCGTGTGGAAGCGCATGGCCATCTTGTTATCCGCGGCGAACTTGACGAGCTGATCCGCGGCGCCCCAGTTGTATGCATCCTCCGTGGGATGGATCGGCCCGGGCTTCATGACGTTCTCCGCCACGAGGACGTTGAAATGCTTCTTGAGCATCTCGCCCTGCACGCCGCTCAGTTGGTCGGGTTCCACGGCGGCGCCGATGAAGAAGGGGACCGCGGCTTTCAGGGCCAACAAGTCCTTCTCCATCGTGGGTTGCGGCGGCGGCGTGGTCATGATGATGCTCACGTTGTCAAGATAGAATTCGTCATGCTGATTGGAGCTTTCCGCGTAGAGAGTCAGGGCGTCCATCTCTTCGGTAAAGGTATAGCTGCCGCTGAGTTCCAGCCATTTGTCATCCGCCGCGGTGCCCTGGGCCACGGTCACCCAGCCCGTGCCGCCGCCGGCCGGCCTATGCTCCATGGTGAACTTGATCGTGCTCGGCGAGGCCGGCGCCTTGGTGAGCTTCACGAACCCCGTGATGTTATAGACCGCGTTCTTCTGCAAGATACCGAGGACATTGAGGGCGGCGCCGTGCCAGTTGGCCGAGCGCTTGGTCGTTTTCAGGCTCGAGGA
>JBLNCE010000005.1:0-5121 GCA_050260415.1 Bacteroidota bacterium
CGCATCAGGAGGTTGACCAGGGTTGTCTTGCCGGCACCCGTCGGTCCGACGATGGCAATGGTATCGCCCGCCTTGATCTGGAGGTTCATGTTTTCGATCAAAGGCACATCCTCGACATAGCGGAAGTCGACCTCCTCCAGGTCAACTTGGCCGCGTGGCGGAGCGAGCGCTTTGCTGTCGGGACTGTCGGGTATCTCTTCCTGCTCGTCGAGGACTTCAAAGACCCGTTCCGCACAAGCCACGGTCGACTGGATTATATTGGCGATATTGGCGGTATGCACCATCGGCATGGTAAAAGACCGCGCGTACTGGATAAAGGCCGTCACATCGCCGATCTTCAAGCGGTTTTTCGTGATCCATATGCCGCCCGCCACGCAGATAAAAACATAGCCGAGGTTGCTGATGAAATTCATCAAGGGGAACATGATCCCGGAAACGAACTGAGCTTTCCTGCCCGCCTCATAAAGACGGCCGTTCACCGCTTCGAATTTGGCGAGGGAATCCTTCTCACGGCCGAAGGCTTTGACGATCCTATGCCCGGTGTACATCTCCTCGACGTGGCCGCTCAGTTCGCCCAAGCTTTTCTGTTGAGACGCGAAGTATTTCTGGGAACGCTTGGCGATGGAAACCGTGGCAAGCACGTAAATCGGCAGCGTGGCCACGACCAGCAGCGTCAAGAACGGGCTGATGGTGAGCATCATGATGATATACCCGAGAATCGAGACGATGGACGTGATTATCTGCGTCAAACTTTGCTGCAATGAGTTGGAGATCGTGTCCATGTCGTTGGTGACACGGCTCAGGATCTCGCCATGCGGCCTGGAATCGAAGTACTTCAACGGCAGCTTGGCCAGCTTGGCGTCGACGTCTTTACGCATTTGGTAGACGGTCCGCTGGGATACCTCGGCCATGACCAACCCCGTGATCAGGCTGAACAAAGCACTGATAATATAGATCCCAATCAGGATTATGGCGATCCGGCCGATATACTTGAAATCGATCTTGCCGTTGGTCTCCCTGATCGCTTTGATAGCCCCGTCGATCTGCACCTGGGTCAGTTTCAGCTCCGGCATGGCGCCGGGTTCTGCTTTGGGCTGCAAGGGCGCCATCTTTTTGCCCAGTTCGATGAGCTGTAGACAGATCTCCGCTTTCTGATCCGGGTCTTTCACCTGATCCAGCATGGGGAGTTTCATAAAGCGCCGCACCGCGATGATCGTGTCCATGCTCGGCGTGGCGAAACCTTCGGCTTCCGCCGGCTTCCGCCCCAGCGTCCGCATCTGGGTGTTTATCTGCTGGACGGCCTTCCTCTGCGCGGCGGCTATCCGTTGGATCACCATCCGGGCCATGAAGCCGTCCTGCATTTTATTCATGGCCTTGCCCATGATCTTGGGCGAAAAGATGGCAAACGTGGTACTGGCAATGGCAAAGACTAAGACCACGAATAACTTGGCGCGGTGCGGTCTTAGGCATTGCAGCAGCCGCTTGAAGGTCTTCTTGAAATTCTTGGGTTTTTCCACCGGTCTCCCAAAACCGCCCGGTCCATGCCCGCCGAAAGGACCGCCCCTGCGCGGGCCGCCCATGATTCCTCCCGGCTGTTGGCTGTAACTCTGCCGTTGATTAACGCTCATGCGATTTCCTCCCCGGATAGCTGCGAGGCTACGATTTCCCGGTACAGCGCGCAGGAAGCCATCAATTCCCCATGGGTGCCAATGCCGGCGATCCGGCCCTCGTCCATGACGATGATTCGATCGGCTTCCATGACCGTCCCCACTCTCTGCGCCACGATAATGACCGTCGCTTCGGCGATCTCATGTTTGAGCGCCGCTCTAAGCTTGGCGTCGGTCTTGAAGTCGAGGGCGGAGAAGCTGTCGTCAAAGATATAGATCTCCGGTTTTCTCGCCAGTGCGCGGGCGATCGAAAGACGCTGCCTTTGCCCGCCGGAAAGATTGGTACCGCCCTGGGAAATCACGTGCGCAAAGCCGCCGTCGGCCGCCGCGATGAACTCCATGGCTTGCGCGACCTCGGCCGCGTGCCGCACCTCTTCTTCCGTGGCGCCCTCCGCGCCGAACTTGATATTCTCCGTGATCGAGCCCGTGAAGAGAATGGCTTTCTGGGGGACCAGGCCGAGCTTGGCCCGCAGGCATTCCTGGGTCATTTCCCGGATGTCAACGCCGTCAATGAGGATGCTGCCCTGGTCGACATCGTAAAACCTGGCGATGAGATTGACCAAGGTTGATTTGCCCGCGCCGGTTCCGCCGATAATCGCCGTCATCTCCCCGGCCTTGGCCTCAAAGGAGATGTCCTGCACGGCCGGTTCCTCGGCGCCATGATACCTGAAGCTCACGTTCCTGAACTCGAGGTGGCCTTTTTCAGCGGTGGTGACGGTTCTGGGCACCTCGGGATCCGTGATCCCAGGGACGGTGGACAAGACCTCATTGACCCTGGCCGCGGCCGCCTGGGCGCGGGGGACCATGATGAACATGATGGAGACCATCAGCATGGAGAACATGATCTGCATGGCGTATTGCGTGAACGCCACCAGATTGCCCACGTTCATGCTGCCGTTGTCGATGCGGATAATCCCGAACCACAGGATGGAAAGCGAGGTAAAGTTCATGATCAGCATGATGGACGGCATCATGAACGCCATGATCTTGTTGACGCTAATGTAATTCCGCGTCAGATCCTCATTGGCCTCTTCAAAACGGGCTTGCTCGTGCTCCGTCCGGTTGAACGCCCTGATGACCCGGATACCCATCAGACTTTCCCGCAAAACGAGGTTAATCCGGTCGATCTTGGTCTGCATTTTCCGGAAAAGCGGTATGGCGATCCGCGCCAAGGTGATAACCGTACCAGCCAGGACGGGCAAGGCGACAAGCAGGACCAAGGTCAGGGGCTTATCCTTTGATAGCGCCATGATGGTGCCGCCGATGGCCATCATCGGCGCGCCGAGCATCATCCGGAGGATGACCATGGTAACCATTTGTATCTGGGTGATGTCGTTCGTCGTCCTGGTGATGAGGGACGGCGTCCCCAGCTTGTCGAACTCATGCAGTGAAAAGCTGGAAACGCGGGTGAAGGTTTTTTCCCGCAGGATCCTGCCCAAACCCATGGAGGCCATGGACGAAAAATAACTGGCCATAACGGCGCATATAGCCCCGAAGGCCGTGACCAGCAACATCCAGCCGCCGATCCGCCAAATATAGTCGAGATCGCCTTTCATGATGCCGGTATTGATGATATCCGACATCAGGGTGGGCAGATAAAGATCGGCCATGGTCTGGATGCATACGAGCAGCAGGACGAGGGCGATCTGAACCCGGTATGGCTTGAGAAAACGGAATAGTTTCAGCATCTGACACCATCCTCAGGGCGCTTGGTAACGCCACGATTCCATCTGGATTGAGCCCGGCGTTTAGTCTGTTTCCTTTTGTTCCGAATCCATCTTGATTAACCGCTCCAGGCTGCTCACCCTGGCCGTGAACTTCGCCAGTAACTCGCTGACCGCCTCGGCCTTGATCATCATCAGCCCATGCTGGCCCATGGGGCCGCCCAGCACGAGGATCTTGTCGCCGGGTTTGATCCCCAGGGTCTCGCGGGCCGCTTGCGGAATGACGACCTGGCCGCGCTCGCCGACGGTGACGGCGCCGTAAAAGTTGGGCAATGCTTGATCGTGCATGGAGCACCTTCCTTCGACATGATCGTTCATTCAAATATGATTGATATGATAGCATATATCGATCGGCACGGCAAGTGGGGGATGGTTGCGGGATACGGCGCTCCGGGGAAGAAGCGGGGTGGAAGCCATGATCGAGGCCAGTCCCACGCCGTCGCCGAAGAGGATGACCGCCCCGACCGCCTCGGTCTCCGCCATGCCGCCGAAACCCGCGGCGGTACCGGCTTTTTTGCCCGCGAGCAGCCGGCGATCGTGCCCCGGCCGGCGTCATAAAAGGTTTGACCTCCAGCGGGAACCGCCGCCGGCATGACGTTCCGGCCGCTTCGGCGGGATTCCGGCAAGGGCGCGAGTAGGAGTGTAGCAGCGGCCGGCGAAGGGAATCATGTCTGTGGCATTATAACCAGCGCTGACTTGGCAGGAGGACCGGTGCCCCTGGCGAATACTAGGTGGGTCATCTTGCCGGATTTCGAAAGTACTTGAAGGTCCGCGGTTTTGACGCGAAAGCGCGTACGCGGCGGAACCGCGGAAAGCTGCATGTTCGACTCTCACTGTCGAAATCTCGGTACGGAGTCTGAATACTGGGAGGCGGGCCATGCTCATCGGCGCGATGAACCACCCCATGGCCGATCTCGGGACCGAGATCGATCTGATTGCCAAAGACGGTTTCGACTTTGTGGATCTTACCCTCGAACCCGAGCAGGCCACCCCCGCCCGCCTGGACGCCGCCGATATACGGCGGCGCCTAGCCGCGGCCGGCCTTAAGGCCGTCGGCCATACGGCGTACTACCTTCCGCTCGCCTCGCCGATCCCAGAACTCAAAGAGGCCGCGCTTTCTTACTTCCGCCGGTCGCTCGACTTCTTTGCCGGCGTCGGCATCCAGCTGGTCAATGTGCATCCCTTCCCCAAAGTCCCGCTCTATGGCCGGGAATGGCAGGCGCAACGACAGTTGGAGGTGCTGGGCGAATTGCTCGCCCTGGCCCGCGCGGCCGGGATTAAGCTCATGTTGGAGAACGTGCCTCCGCTCTTTAACCAGGTAGCCGAATTGAAACCGATCTTCAACGCCCTGCCGGAACTTGGTTTCCACCTTGACGTCGGGCACGCCAATCTCGGTGTCCCGCTGAACATCACCGGCAAGCTCCTGGCCGAGTTCCGCGCGCGCCTCATGCATGTGCATCTGAACGACAACCTTGGCGGGACCGAGGACTTGCATCTCCCGTTGGGAGCCGGCCGCGTCAACTGGCCCTGGGTGGCGAGGATGCTGCGGCGGTACGGTTACGACGGCACCATGACGCTGGAGGTCTTCTCGCCGGATCGCGATTATCTTCTGCTGTCCAAAGAAAAGTGGACCCGTATCTGGGAGGAGTCGGGTGCTCAGGCGAACACCTTTGCTGATTTTCAACAACGTTCTTAGTGCTCCTTTATCAGATCTTGCCGAGTAGCCGCGT
>JBLNCE010000006.1:0-21291 GCA_050260415.1 Bacteroidota bacterium
ATGCCGGAGGTTGCTGAACTGCGCGCGACCCTGACGGAACTCTCGAGCCGGATGGGCAAGATCAGGGAGTATCTTTGACCTGGATACCAAGGCCGCCCGCCTGCGCCAGCTGGAGGAGGAAAGCGGACGCGCCGATTTGTGGTCGGATCCCGAGGCGGCCCAGCGCGTCCTGCAAGAACTGAACCGCCTCAAGGCGCAGGTCGACAAGATCGAACGCCTGGCCCGCGCCGTCGGCGAGGCGCGCGACCTCCTCGCCTTGGCTGTGGAGGAAGGGGATCAGGCGGTCGCGGATGAGGTGGCGGCGGGAATGCCCGCTTTGGTAAAAAGCGTGGACGAACTGGAACTCGCCACCCTGTTGAACGGGGAGTATGACCGGAGCAATGCCTATCTCATCATTCACCCGGGCGCCGGCGGGACCGAGTCGCAGGACTGGGCCAACATGCTGTATCGCATGTACAATCGCTGGGCCGAGCGGCGCGGCTACGAAGTGGAGTTGATCGACCTCCTGCCCGGGGATGAGGCGGGAATCAAGAGCGCGACCTTGCTGATCAAGGCCGATCTGGCCTACGGTTATCTCAAAGGTGAGAAGGGCGTCCACCGGCTGGTCCGGATCTCTCCCTTTGACGCCAACGCGCGGCGGCACACCTCCTTTGCCTCGGTGGATATCGTGCCGGAGGTGACCGAGGAAGCCGAGGTGGAGATCAGACCCGAGGATCTAAAGGTCGACACGTACCGCTCGGGCGGGGCCGGCGGCCAGTACGTCAACAAAACCGAGTCCGCCATCCGCATTACACACCTGCCCACGGGGATCATCGTGGCTTGCCAGAACGAGCGCTCCCAGATCCAGAACCGGGCCAAGGCCATGATGCTGCTCAAGGCGAAGCTGGCCGACCATTACCGCCGGGAGCAGGAAAAGAAAATGGCGGAATTGCAGGGGGAATACACGGACATTGCCTGGGGCAACCAAATCCGCTCCTACGTCTTCTGCCCGTACACGATGGTCAAGGACCACCGCACCGAGGCCGAGACCGGCAACGTGCAGGCGGTCATGGACGGGGAGCTGGATCTCTTCATCGAGGCCTACCTGAGGTGGCCGGGAAAGAAGAACTAGCGCGAATCATGGGGAGCCGGGAGGCTCCCTTCATTGTTCTATTGGGAAAAGGCCTCCCTAGCAACCACGTGGAGATCAAAGCCCCGGAACAAAACTTCGGCTTCCTTCGTTCTTATTCCTCTAGAGGCAGCTATTGGGGGAGGCAACTCAAGATGAACCAGGACATCGCCAACATTACCGCGCAGATCGCGTCCGTGAGCGAGATCGTCGGCCGTATCCGCGAACAGATGCGCCGCGTGCTCGTGGGCCAGGACAGCCTGGTCGACGGGCTTCTGGTCGGGCTCTTGGCCAACGGGCATATCCTCCTCGAAGGGGTCCCCGGCTTGGCCAAGACCTTGTCCGTACGCACTCTGGCGGCGGCCATCGACGCGGAATTCCAGCGTATCCAATTCACGCCGGATCTCCTGCCGGCCGATCTCGTCGGCACCCTGATCTACCGGCCTCAGGACGGCGGCTTTGTCACGAAGAAAGGGCCTATTTTCAGCAATATCGTCCTGGCGGACGAGATCAACCGCGCCCCGGCCAAGGTACAGAGCGCATTGCTCGAAGCCATGGAGGAGCGGCAGGTGACGATCGGCGAGGAGAGTCACCCCCTGCCGGAGCTCTTCATGGTTCTGGCGACACAGAATCCCATCGAGCAGCAGGGGACCTACCCTCTACCCGAAGCCCAACTCGACCGGTTTCTGCTCAAGCTCAAGGTTGGTTATCCAACCTACGAGGAAGAGCTCATGATCGTGGACCGCATGGCGCAGACGAGCCGCAAATGGTCGATCCAGAGCGTCATCTCGCCAGTGGAGATCGTCAAGATCCGAGCGGTGGTCGATAGCATCTACATCGATCCCAAATTAAAGGACTATATCGTCCGCCTTGTCATGGCAACCCGGGATCCCGGCGCGTACGGGCTTGACCTGAAACAGTACATCGAATACGGAGCCTCGCCGCGCGCCACCATCAGTCTGGCCCTGGCGGCCAAAGCCCATGCCTTCCTCCAGGGGAGGGCATACGTGGTCCCGCACGATATCAAATCCATCGGCATGGAGGTCCTGCGCCATAGGGTGATCATCACCTACGAGGCGGAAGCGGAGGAGATCGGCGCCGAGGATGTCATCCAGCGGATCTTCGATGAGATCGAAGTGCCGTGAGGAGTGGAGGAGAACGGGTGAAGGGGTGAAGGGGTGAACGGGTGAACGGGTGAACGGGTGAACGGGTGAACGGGTGAACGGGTGAACGGGTGAACGGGTGAAAGCTCGAAGTCCCCTTTTGCCTCTTGCCTCTTGCCTTTTCTGCCTCTTGCCCCTCCCTCCCCGTGACTTGGGACTGGGGACCGGGAACTTAAGAATTGAAAGGCAGGACTTGCCTCAGGATGCTGGATCCGGAAATACTGCGAAAGGTCAAGAACATACAGATCAAGACCGACCGGCTCATCAATGAGGTCCTGGCGGGTAACTACGCCAGCGCCTTTAAGGGCGTCGGCATGGAATTCGAGGAGATACGGGAATATTTTCCAGGGGATGACATCCGGGACATCGACTGGAACGTCACCGCGCGCACCGGCAGGCCGCATATCAAGAAGTTCGTC
Organism: Bacteroidota bacterium; assembly: GCA_050260415.1. Lineage (GTDB taxonomy): Bacteria > Bacillota > UBA4882 > JAAYXC01 > JAAYXC01 > JBLNCE01. Next base: position 2,691 of record JBLNCE010000006.1, read on the forward strand.
GAGGAAAGGGAATTGACGGTCATGCTCCTCGTGGACCTGAGCGGCTCCCAGCAATTCGGCACGACAGGCGCGCTCAAGGCCGAATTGGCGGCGGAGGCGGCCGCGCTCCTGGCTTTTCTAGCGATCGCCAACAACGATCGGGTGGGCTTGGTTATCTTCAGCGATCGGATCGAAAAGTTCATCCCGCCGCAGAAGGGACGCCGGCACGTGCTCCGCCTGGTTAGAGAGATCCTGACTTACCGCCCGGAAGGGCGCGGAACCAAGATCCAATCCGCCTTGGACTTTCTGAACAAGGTGACGATACACGGATCGGTGGCCTTCCTCGTCTCGGATTTTATCGACGAAGGCTACGCGCGGCAATTGCGCATCAGCGCGCGACGGCACGACCTCGTCGCGGTGACGATCCATGACCGGCGCGAACACGAGCTGCCGTCCGTAGGCTTGCTGAGACTGATGGACGCGGAATCGGGCAACGAGATTACGGTGGACACCGCCGATGCAGCCGTGCGGGCGCGTTTCAGCCGCCTGGCCGAGGAACGGTGCGCGCGGCGGGACCACCTGCTCTTGACGAGCGGCGTCGAGGCGCTTCATCTGACCACGGGTGAACCTTACCTCAACGCTTTTCGCAAGTTCTTTGCCGCGCGGGAACGCAGGCAGGGAGCTTGAACCGGAGAAAGGTCCAGATGGGTTCCTCACAACGCTTCTAGAGTATCTTGATTAACCGCGCGTTGCCGGGGGGCTTGGTTGCATGGCGTTTGTGAAAACAAAGAAAACGCTTCTGATCCTTGGCGCGGCCTTGCTTGGCTTGCTCGCCTTGAGCAGCCTGCCGTTTCTCGCCGGCTGGTGGCGGTTGGAGAAGCTGAACCTGCCGCCGGGCGAGGATATCGCGGTCAAAGCCGAGGTCGGTTTGGACAAAGAGAAACCGGTCCACATCGGCGATCCGATCCGGTACAGCGTCGTGGTCCACGCGCGGTCGCCGTGGCGAATCGAACGTCCTGTCTTGCCGGAACCGCAAGCGGGAGGGCTCGCGTTCGAGCTGAAGCCGCTGGGTACCGGCGGCAGGCAGCGCATCTGGGGCGGGATCAGACAGCAATTCGATTACGAACTCCGTTTCTTCGACGTTGGCCGATTTACCGTGGGGAGCGCTTCCGTTTCTTGCCGGCCTAAGAACGGCAACGCCAAGGTCCTCAAGACCAACACGATCGTGGTCACGGTCCGGAGTCTGCTGCCCGAGGACGCGCAAGCCCAGCCCGAACTCAAGGATGTCAAGCCCCCCGTGGCTCTTCCGGTCAATTATGCAGGTATCGCCGCCGGGATCATCGCCCTTGCGGGCCTGGTCTTTGCCTTGTGCTGGCTCTATCGCCTCTGGCGACGAGCGCGGGCCACAAACGCGACCGATGCCAAACAGGACGCCGTCATCGAGCCAGCGCACGTGATCGCCTACCGCGAACTCGACGCGCTGCGCGCCTCATCATGCTGGGATGAAGCGGATATGGAGACTTTCTTCGTGCGCCTCTCCGGTTGTGTGCGCGCCTATTTCCAGAACCGTTTCGGCATCAAGGCGCCCGAGTCGACCACCGAGGAGTTGCTGCCGGTCGTCTCTTCACACCCCTTGGTCAAGCCGGAAGCGCGTCCGTTGCTCGCCGAGTTGTCCGGCCTCTGGGACCTGGTAAAATTCGGGCGCCACGTGCCGCCGAGAGAGATCATGGCCAGTGCGTGGCAGAGCGCATACCGTGTGGTCGAACTTACGCAAGCGGAAGAGGAACCGTCCTCCACCGGCGCGGAAGGTGAGCCGTCCGCCGCCGAGGCGGTAGGGGAGGTGGCTTCGTGAGCCTGCGCGATCCGTGGTACCTCCTGCTCCTCTTGCTCCTGCCCCTTCTGGTCTGGTACCTGCGGGCACGTCCGGAACGCCGCGGGTTGTCCTTTCCGGCGGCGGCCGCCATGGGCAACAGCTTAGGTCCGACTTTGCGAAACCGTCTATACCCCCTTCTTCCGGCTCTGCGTTTATTGGCCATAGCCTTGGCGATCGTCGCGCTGGCCCGCCCCCAACAGGGCTTGCAGAGGGTCCATACACAGCAAAAAGGCGTGGATATCATTCTGACGGTTGACGTCTCCACCAGCATGCTGGCCGAGGATTTTACCATCAACGGGCGGCGCCAAAACCGGTTGGATGTGGTCAAGGTGGTGGTCGGCGACTTCATCGACCAGCGTCCGCAGGATCGCCTGGGCATGGTGATCTTTGGCCGCCACCCATATACGCTGGCGCCGCTGACATGGGACCACGATTGGCTCCAGAACCGCCTGGGCGACGTGCGGGCGGGGATGGTGGAGGACGGAACGGGGATCGGCGCGGCCTTGAGCACGGCTCTGAACCGTCTGAAAGAATCGAAGGCCAAGTCGAAGATCGTCATCCTGCTGACGGACGGGGTCAATAACATCAACACCATCGCCCCGACTACGGCCGCGCAGGCCGCCAAAGCCTTGAAGGTCAAGGTCTATACCATCGGGGCGGGCAGTAGCGGGCGCGTGCCGTACCCATTCCAGGATCAATTCGGCCGCACCACCTACCGTGACGTTCAGATCGACCTTGACGAGGAATTGCTGAAAGAGATCGCCGCCATAACAGGCGGGCGCTACTTTCGGGCCACGGATACGGATTCGCTGCGGGAGATCTACGCGCTCATCAATCGGCTGGAAAAGACCGAGATCGAGACGCCGCAATACTTACAATACGTCGATCTTTACCCGTTCCTTCTCCTGCCCGCGATCTTCCTGTTCCTCGGAGAAATCGTTCTCCGCAACACATTGCTGAGGAGATTGCCATGAGCTTGGCCCACCCCCCCTTCCTGTTGCTCTTGGCCGTTCCTGTCGGATTGGCGATATTATTCCGGTGGTTTGGCCGCCGCTACGCCAGGGACCTCGCCCGGTTCGCCGAGACGGGTTTGCAGCCGCGCCTGGTCTGTCTGGAAACGGTCCGGCGCGAACGCCGCTGGCAAGTCGGCCTCAACCTCGCGGCCGCGTTCGCGCTGGTCCTTGCGGCGCTGGGACCCCAATGGGGCCGCCAGTGGCGCGAGATGAATCAGGAAGGCGCGGCGGTCATCTTTGCCTTGGACACGTCCCGGAGTATGCTGGCCAACGATTTCGCGCCCAGCCGCCTGGAACGCGCCAAGATGGCCATTGCCGAGATCCTTCCGCGCCTGCGGGGTGACCGCGTAGGCCTCGTCCTCTTTGCCGGTTCAAGTTTTTTGCAGGTGCCGCCCACCTCGGACTACGCGGCCTTCGGCATGGCGCTCGAGGCCGTCGGCGTCAACAGTATACCGCGCGGGGGCACCGCGATCGGGCAAGCCATCGCGACCGCGGCCGACTCATTTAGGCAAGACGGCAGCGCGAGCAAAGTTCTCTTCGTTATCTCCGACGGCGAGAACCACGAGGGCGATCCGGTTTCCCAGGCCAAGAAAGCCGCCGGGGAAGGAATTACCATCTGCGCCATCGGGGTCGGCAGCGAAGCGGGTGAATTGATCCCCATCAAGGACGAGAGCGGCAACCTTTCATATCTCAAGGACGACACGGGACAGGTCGTTAAGTCCAGCTTGAACCAGGATATTTTGAAGGAGATCGCCCGGGTGACCGGCGGAGGCTATATCCGCGCCACCAATCTCTCCTTCGGACTCGAGGATCTTTACCGCCAAACCTTGCGGGGCATGCAGAAGACCCGCTACGCTTCGAAATGGCGCGAACAGCGCCTCGATCGCTATCAGGCCCCGCTTCTGCTGGCAATAATCCTGCTGGCCGCGGAGATGCTTGTAGGACGCGTGGGTAACCTACGACGTGGCAAAGGGAATGCCTGTTCTCATACGAAGCCGGTCTAGAAGGATGTTATAAATAAACTTCTGCGTAGATTGCGGGTGAGTGTCTTTGCGCGATAGCTTAACGAACAATTCGCCGCGTGCGGCCTGCCTGGCGGTCCTGTTCCTATCCTTGGCGGGACTGGGGTTCGTCGGCGCGCACGGCCGCATGGAACAGGGCAACCGCGCTTACCGGGAGCGTCAGTATGAGCGGGCAGGCGAGATCTATAGCAATCTGGCCGTCGACCTGCCCAACTCGCCCCATGTCCAGCATAACCTGGGACTAGCCTATTACGGGGGCCGGAAATGGCATGAGGCCGGCGCGGCCTTTCGTAAGGGGCTCGAGCGGGCCGCCGGCGGGAAGCGGATCGAGGGAAGCCTGGCCTATAACCTCGGGGTGACCCACTATCGCCAGGCGATGGCCGGCGAGGTGCCAGCGGCGGAACGCAAGGCGCTGCTCCAAGCCAGTCTTGATGCTTTCAAGCGCGCCATCCTGGCCGACAGCCGCGACATGGATGCCAAGTATGACTACGAACTGGTCAAGCGTCTGCTGAAGCAGTTGGAGGATGAGGATGGAGCCGGCGACAAGGAGGACGATGCCGGGGAGCAAGGCCAGGACGGGGATAAGGACAATAAGCGGGCCAAGGACGATGGGAACGGGCAAGAGCAGGAACCCGGAGAGGGCCGGCAGGATCAGGACAAAAGAACAGGCCCCCAGGAGCAGCGGGATGGCGAGGTAACGCCGGCCCAGGCGGAGGCCATTCTCGAGCAGGCGGAGGGCTTGGAGCGTTTCGCCGTGCTCGCACCCCAGGAAGACCAGCCTGTCGCCAAAGATTGGTAGGTGGGTCTGTTGATGAAAACGAGTTTGTCGGCACGAACCAGGCATCTCGCTTGCATCGTCCCGATCCTCGTGGCGGCGTCTCTAGGCTTCGCGTTGCTCGCGGGTGAAGAGTCAAAAGCCGCTGCGCCGCGCGTAACGGCCGCAGTCGACCGTACCCAGGTGCTGCCAGGACAGCCGCTGACGCTCGAGATCAAAGTGGAGGGCGCCGGCGGGGCGGAAGTCGCGCCGTTTACCATTCCAAACGGCCTCACGGTCCAGGATCGAGGCGCCTCGACCAATTATCAATGGATAAACGGCAAGACATATCACGCCGTGGCGCATCTCTATACCGTCGTGCCGATGGCTGAGGGCCAGTACAGGCTTGGACCCTTCAAGGTCAGAGTGGGGGGGAAAGAGTACACCGCCGCCGCGGTCGATTTCGCCGCCGTCGGCGGGAGCACGAACGCGGCCAAGGCCCAGCCCCCCGGAGAGGGAACCGGGGACGGATCGGATACGGCCGATCTCGGGCTGGGAGACCGGGTGTTTTTGGAGCTGAAGGTCGACACGGCGCGGGCCTACGTCGGACAACGGATCCCGATCGTTCTCCGCCTGTATTGCGCCGAGGTGCGCCTTGACGAGATACAGATGCCGCAGATTCAGACGGCGAATCTGCTGGTTGAACCTCTTCCGCAGCCGGAACGGAAGACCGTGCTCCAAAACGGTATGCGATACGAGGTCATGGAGTTTGCGACCTCGGCTACCCCGCTCGTCCCGGGCAAAGTCGCGATCGGTCCGGCCGAGCTGACCTGCCAAGTGCTGGCGCCTCGCCGGGCAGCGGACCCCTTTGCCGACGATGACAGCTTCTTCAGCGGTTTTTTTGGCCGGTTTGAGCGGTATCCGTTGACCCTGACGGCCAAGGCTGTTCCCCTAACGGTCGCGCCCCTGCCGGAGAACGGCCGTCCGGCGGACTACTCCGGGGGGATAGGCGAGTTTGCCTTGGCGGCCAGCGCCTCGACGGACCGGGTGAAGCTGGGCGACCCCGTCACCTTGACGTTCGAAGTGACGGGCACGGGCAATCTGGCGCAGATGAAGCCGCGCTTCCTGGAGGAGGCCGCCGGGTTCAAGGTCTATCCCGCGCAGCGCCGCGCCAAAGAAAGCACGGGGGAGAACACGGTCCTCTTCGAGCAGGTCGTGATCCCTCTGGAACCGTCCCTCACGGCTATTCCCCCCGCGCGGCTGGTCTATTTCGATCCGGGCGCGGGACGCTATGTGATAAAGCAGGCGGGTCCGTTTCCCCTCGCCATCACCGGCGGAGACCAAGCCTCGCTCCGCGCCAATCGGCCCGAGCTCTTTTTCCGTACCGATTCCGCGCCCGAGGGCACCGGGGTCCTCGGTTACGACCTCGTCTACATCCATGAACGACTCGGGCGGATCGTCCCCGTGGGCTACCGGGTCTACCGTCAGTGGTGGTACTGGGCTGTGCCGGCGCTGCTCTGCCTGGCTCTGATCGTCAATTGGCGCGTGCTCGTAAGCCGGACGAGATTCTATGCCAACAGTCCCGAAGCGCGCTGGGCACGGGCAAAGAAGGAAGCGCAGAGGGAACTGGCGGCGGCCCAAAACGAGCTTGGCCAAGGCCGGGCCGCGTCGGCGATCGAAGTAATCTTCCGCGCCGTGCAGTCATATTTCGGCCTCGGGCTGGGCCGGCCATCCGGGGGCATCACCGCGGCCGTGGCGGCGGCATTGCCCGCGTGCGGCGGCGGGATCGACGCCGACTATCATCTGCGCTTGCATGAGTTTTTTCAGGTGTATGACGGATACCGCTATGCGGGCCAGGGGGAGCAAAACGCCATTGCCGCCAGGATGTTGGCCTTGGCAAAGCTCATCGTGGAGCCGCCCGCCGGGGGCAAAGCGGCGGAGGAAATAGCGGCGGCAAGGGGTGGTCGTGTATGATATCCCGGTCTGGTGGACGCGGGAGGATCAAACCCGTTTTCCCTCTAATGCTATGCCTGCTCGGTCTAGCGTTCCTATCGGCACGGGGCCTGACCGCGGGTGCGCGCACGGACATTGAGGAACGCTTCCGCAATCTGGCGGCGCTCTATGCCAAGGGCGAGTACGATCTGGCCGCCGAGGGTTATGAGGCCTTGGTCCGGGAGGGGTATACGAGCGGACCAATCCTTTTCAACCTCGGCAACTGCTATTTCAAACAGAAGAAACTCGGCTTGGCGATCCTGAACTATGAGCGGGCGCGGAAGCTGATGCCCGGAGACGCCTCCCTGACCGCCAATCACCGGTATGCACTGAAAATGGCCGGCGTCGATAACGCGGCGGCTGGACCTTGGGATAGGTTCGTCGCCTGGGTAGGGGACAGCCTGACCACCGATGCCTTGGCGCTGGTGGCTTGGTTGGTCTTGGTCCTGCTCTTGGCGGCCTTGAACCTGAGCCTGTGCATGCGCTACTCCGCCTTTGCGAACGGGGGGCGCAACCTCGTGGCAAAGGCCGCCCGCTTACGCCCGTTCGCCGCCAGGGTGATCGTGATCCTGGCCGCCGTCTGCGTGTTTCTCCTGCCGCTCAGCGTATGGGCCATTGCCCGGCTGGACTACCGTACCTGCGGCATCATCATGGCAACTGAGACAAGCGTGCGCTACGAACCGAACGAAAACGCCACGGTCTATTTCAAGCTCAAGGAAGGCAGCAAGATCGAGCTGGGTGAGAAGACGGGAACTTGGCGGCTCGTGCGCAGGCCGGACGGCAAGCAGGGCTGGGTCCCGGAGAAGGAGATCGGGATTATTTGAGTCTTGCGCGCCACGGTCCAGCCGAACCTGGCCCTGAAACCGTCCGCGCTAGTTCCACCGAAAGAAGTTCCAATGGAGTACGCCCCAGGCATTCACGAAGATGCAGAACATGATGACGGCCTTGTTCATGAACGTCATTTCCTTGATGGCGTAGGCCGTCAGGATTAGGAGAAACGGGATGAAGTCCAGGGCGTAGCGCATGCCGAACTGGGGGTAACCGTTGCCGCAGTTCATCAGGAACGGAAGCGCGGCCAAGAAGACGGTGGACCAGAGGAGGGCGATCAGCCACCGCGGTCCCTTGGCCTTGACCGCGTAATAGAGGGCGGGGGTGGTAAAGGTGAGTGAGACTCCCTGCATGGCCAGGGGCTCTATGTAGGGGAACCTGCCCGTCCATTCCGGGGCCATAATGAACAGCGAGTATAGATTGAACGGGATGTACCGCGGATCCGTCGGTCCCCCCACGGAGGAATCCAGGCGATAGAAGAGCAGGTAGCCCAGGTCGAGAACGCTTCCAAACCGGCTGAAGTTGTAGAACATATAGAGGGCGCCCGGGATGAAGGCGCCGGCGAGGAAGACGAGGATCGGCCGCCAGCGGGGTCCGCCCGCGCGCAGAATCAGAGTGGCGAAGAAGATGCCGGTCAGGAGGAGAGACAATCGACAGGTAACGGCCAGGCCAAAGAAGAGCCCGGCCAGGAATCGGTTGCGTGCCGGGATCTTTTGTCCACCCATGGTCAGGAGCATGGCCAGGAAGAGAAAGAAGGTTCCGCCCAGTTGCGCCAGGAACCAGGAATAACCCACCGCGGAGAGGTAAAAGTGCACGGTGCCGAAACCGAACAGCGCGGTCAACCATAAGCGGGGGCGATGATCCGTAAAGCCGAAGCGCTTTAGCAGTTCGTGAAAGAGCGCCGTATTGGCGGCGCCGAGGAGCAGGGAGAGGGGGCCGATATTGAAACCTGTTCCGAGCAGGGCGACGAACGGCAGCACGAAGATTACCGCCCCCGGGGGGACCTGAAGGTAGATCTTCCCGTTTACCTTGATGTGTTCGTAGAACGTGGGCAGGTTTGGGATGTCGAGACGGCCGTCGAGGAGCGATTGCGCTAGGTAGGAGTAGCTGTTGAACGGGACGAACTTGTGGCTGTTGAAGAGATAAGTGATCGTGAGCGTAACAAGGAAGATGACGACGCCGTCCAGCGGACGCCGCCACCACGAGGCCCAGTGTCCGTCAGCGACTTGGCCTGTTTTGCTCGATCGTTCGTGCAGGTGCTCCGAGACCAGGACGGTGAGACAAGCCAGCAACGTCAAGACTAAGCTGGTAGTGAAGCCCATCGCGCGCCACCTCGCATTTTTGATGGGGTCATTCGGCGCTGAAGCCCCAGATCACAAGCTTTCCATCGTGCTTTGATTTCGACATCCGGCCGCGTAATCCTTCGGCGCCAGTGCGCGGCCACGCCGGAACACTCGCCTCGGATACGATTCATCCGGGAAATCGGGATTGACCCGGCGCCCAAGATATGGTAGGATTGTCGTGTATACAAAATGCGGAGGAGGTTGGGGCAATGAGGGCATCGTTTATTGGTGCAAGGAATATCCATAGATGCCCGGAAGCAGTGCTTGCCTGACCAAACGCAGCGATAGAGTCCGATCGTGCGCCGTTCGGTAAGCCGAGCGGCGTTTTTTTGTGCGCTAGACGCCGCAACAGACGCGGCGTTCTCTTTTTTTTGGAGGTGTCATCCTTTGCGACAGTACCTTCGCGCTCTAGCGATGGGAAAGAAACAATGGCCAAAGATGCTCCTGGCCTTCCTCGGCATGCTGGTGGATGCACTGACCATTGTGCTGGTGCCGCTTCTCATGCGTTGGGCGGTGGATATTCTTGGCGCCCCAGGGCCGGACACCAGGGCGGCACTCGCGCGGTTGGCTCTGCTCAGTCTGGGCTTGGCCGCGATACGGGCGGCCGGCATCTACCTCGAGATCTACATGCAGGAGTCGACCGGCAACCGCATCGCCAGTAGTATCCGCAGCGCGCTCTTTCAGAAGATGCTGCGTCTGCCGTTTTCCTTCTTCGACCGGACCAAGACCGGGGAGATCATGTCGCGTATGACCAAGGACGTGGATGCCGTCAGGGATGGTACGGGTTTTGTCATTTTGATCGCGGTCGTGAATGCGATCATGTTCTGCGGTACGGTCGGGGCAATGTTCGCGCTGCACGTGGGTCTTACCCTGGCGGTGCTGGCCGTGGCGCCTCTTATGCTCCTCGTCACCGTCTTCTACACCCGGGCCGTGAGCCCAATCTACCGGCAAGTCGAAGCGCTCTCCGGTACGCTTCACACGGTGGCGCAGGAAAACATCTCCGGTATTCGCGTGGTCAAGGCCTTTGTGCGCGGGGCGGAGGAGACCGCCAAGTTCGATCGGGAGAACGAGGCCTTGTTCCATGCCAATGTGCGCCTTGCCGGGCTAAACAGTCTAATGGGACCCAGCATGGATTTTTTCGGCGTCTTGTTGACGCTGGTGGTCCTTGGCCTGGGAGGCTATCTGGCGGCCTCCGGGCGCCTCAGTCTCGGTGTTCTGCTGGCATTCTCATCCTACACGCAATTCATCTACTGGCCGCTGCGCCAGACCGGCTGGCTGGCTGATCTGATCAGCAAGGCGCTGGCCGGGGCGGAAAGGATCTTTGCGGTCTTGGACGAGACCGAGCAGCCGATCGGTGCCGGCAAGGGCGGTGGACGTGTCCAGGGCCGCTTGAGCTTTGAACATGTCAGTTTCCACTATGAGAACGGCGCCTTCTCTCTTCATGACTTCAACCTGAGCATCATGCCCGGCGAACGGGTGGCCGTAATCGGCGGTACCGGTTCGGGGAAGACGACCGTGGCCAATCTTGTCGCACGTTTTTACGATCCCAGCGCCGGCCGCGTCCTCCTGGACGGCCGCGACCTGAGAGATTGGCCACTCGAGGAGGTCAGAAGGCAGATCGGCTTCGTTTTCCAGGACAATTTCCTCTTCTCCCTTTCGGTGCGGGACAATATCTGTCTCGGGCGCCCCGACGCGCACGGGGAGGAACTCGCGTCGGCGGCGGAGGCGGCGCAGATTGCGGCGACCATCGCCAGGCTGCCGGAGGGGTATGGGACCGCGATCGGTGAACGCGGCTTGGGGCTATCGGGCGGGGAACGGCAGAGAATCGCGTTGGCGCGGGCCCTCTTGCTTGACCCGCCGGTGCTGGTCCTTGATGATTCCACCGCCAGCCTCGATGCGCGCACGGAAAACGCCGTGCAGGAAGCATTGACGCAAAAAGCGGCCGGCAAGACGGTCCTCATCGTGGCGCAGCGGGTGGCGACGGCCATGCATGCCGACCGCATCATCGTGCTCGACCGCGGCCGGATTGTCGAAGAAGGCACCCACCAGGGGCTTTTGGCGAGCGGCGGCGTATACGCGGACCTATACCGGGAGCAGATGTCGCTCCTCGGAGCCCGCGAAGCGGAGGTGGAAGATCTTGCACAGGCAAGTGCCTACTAAGGTGGAACTCGGAGCATTATTATCATTTCTACCCTACCTCGGCCGGCATAAGCGCAGCCTGGCCCTTGCGTCCGCGCTCATGCTGGTCGGTGCCGCAGGGGCCATGACCTTTCCGTACGCGAGCCGGCTTGCCATCGATAATTACATTGTCCCGCGAAAACCCCAGGGGTTACTGTGGTTAGTCGCGCTCATCGCCGGCTTGATGTTCCTGTCCAATCTGGCCAATGCCTACCGGATCAGGCTCATGGCGCGGGTGGGGCAGGAATCCATCCGCCGGATCAGACTCGATCTATTTCGCCACCTCCAGCATCTGCCCGTGGCCTATTTTGACAAGACACCGGTGGGCAAGGTCATGACCAGGCTCACGAGCGATGTGGACGCGCTGGCGGAATTGCTCTCAGGTTCGCTCATCCAGATGGGCGGAGACCTGCTGACCATGGTGGGTTTTCTGTTGATTATGATCCTGGTCGACTGGCGGTTGGCGTTGGTAACCATGGCCGGCCTGCCGCCCTTGGTCTTCGCGTTCACTTTTCTGCGCGGGCGCATACAACGGGCGGAAGACGAGGCGCGCGAGCGGGCTTCCACGGTCAACGCCACTTTGCAGGAGGACGTCTCGGGCATCAGGGTTATCCAGAGCTTCTGGGCCGGCAGGCAGTTCACGGCCCGTTTTGAGGAAGCCAATCAGGCTCTCCTGCGGGCCGGTCTTCGCGCCGTCTTCATCTTCGCGTTTTTCTGGCCGATCGTGGATTTTGCCTGGGTGGCGGGTGCCGGGCTGATCCTGCTCTACGGCGGCTACCGGGTGCTGGAGGGGACGCTCACCATCGGCGTCCTGGCGGCGTGCATCGGCTATAGCGGGCAGTTCTTTGGACCATTGCACGGTCTCTCCCAGGCTTTCCGGGTCATCCAGCGCGCCCTGGCCGGTGCGGTGCGCATCAAGCAGATACTGGACCAGAGTCCGGAGGATCTCAGTGGCCTCCCGGCGATGCCCCCGATCGAGGGCCGCGTGGAATTTGTGGGCACGACTTTTGCTTACGACGAGGGCCGGCCCGTGCTTACGGAGATAGACCTCGTGGCGGAACCAGGCGCTATGGTCGCGCTGGTCGGCCGGACCGGAGCGGGAAAGACCTCGCTGGTCAACCTATTGTGCCGTTTTTATAGGCCGCAGGCTGGCCGGATCCTGGTGGACGGCATTGATATCAATACGACCGATCTGGAGAGCTACCGCCGGCAGGTTGCCTTGGTCCTGCAAGAACCTTTTCTGTTCGCCGGCACCATCAGAGAGAATCTCCGGTATGGCCGTAACGGCGCGTCGGATGCCGAGATGGAGGCGGCTTTGGCCGCCGCCGGCCTGGCGGATACCCTGGCGGCCCAGGACATGAACCTCGATACGGTGCTGCATGAGCGGGGCGGCAACCTTTCTTCGGGCCAGCGGCAATTGCTCGCCTTTGCGCGCGCGATCCTGGCAGATCCGCGCCTGATCATCCTCGACGAGGCCACCGCGCATGTCGATACCATTACCGAGCGGAAGGTGCAAGCCGCCATGGCAAGCCTGCTGGCCAGGCGGACGGCTTTTGTCATCGCGCACCGCCTCTCGACCATCCAGGCCGCCGATCGGATCCTGCTCATCGAGGACGGACGCATCGCGGAGCGGGGTAGCCATGCGGAATTAATCGCGGCCCGCGGTCGATACTGGCGGCTTTGCTGTGAGCAAAACCTCTTCACGCGGGGGGAGTTGGACCTTCCGGAGGAGGAGCCGGCGGCTGGAGAGTAGTTCTGGGGATATTAATCAGATCGGCAGGCTCGTCTGCAGGAGCCAATACCGCACGTGTTCTCCCCAGCCAAGGTCGAGCGGCACGTGGTAACGGTCGGCCGTATGGCTGTCCACCAGCGGCCAGCCATGGCTGTCTTGCGCCGTGATGACCGAAACGTGACGGACACGGCCTCCTTCCTGGTACCCGACGAGATCGCCCGGTTGGAGCGATTTGAGGCTGCCCTCGGCCAGCAAATGCGCCAGATTGCCCTGCGCCACCAAGCGGGCGCGGCCGGTCCACAGGAGATGATCCACCAGTCCGTCGGCGCGGGCCCAGGCCACAGTGGCGCCTTGCCGGTCGCAAGACCATGACCAATCCGCCGCGATCCGGCCCGCCGCATGGTCGGTCAGTACTTGTGAGGCGAAGTTGGCGCAGTCGCCGCCGCGGAAGGTAAAATCCGGATATTCGCGGTTGTACCGCCCGTTGCTATGCGGCGGTACAAAAACCCCGCAGTACCGGTCGGCGTATGCGCGGGCGGCCTCCCTCTGCGGCGAGATCTTCTCCTTGACGGGAAGCGACTCAATGACCAGGCCGGCGAGATGGGAAGCTCCCTGCAGGTGCTCATGCAAAGGATCCTCGTACCATTCCTTGGCCACTTTCCATGCACCGCCCAAACGCTCGACCGTCAAGACGTGATAGGTCGTATAACCGAAAATGGTGCCCGGCGCCGATCCTTGCGCGGGATAATCATAGGTTAGCAGAGTGCTGAGAGTCACATAGACTGTTACACGATCGCTGCCTTCCGGTTCAAGGTATATTAACCGGAGGTTGGGCCGGACGGCGGATAGGCGGGCGTGATGCAGCCGCAGCCAGTCGCGAAGGTTTACGGCTCGGCGCCGTTCATGCGCCAACGCTTCCTGCCCCCGCGCATCGGTACTATACAAAGGCTCAAGTTGCGAGGTATCCGCCGTCAAGAGTGTGGCGGCACGACGAAGGAACAACTCCCTCACCCAATGGTTCAGAGATCGGCGGACACCGAGCGCGGGCACGGCGCGTCCGCCGAAACCGGCCGCCAAAAGGGCCGCCATGAGCACATAGGTATGTATGCCGGCCTTGGTCAGTAGCTTTGCGCAAGACACGCTCCCAAGATCCCTCCTCTTCGAATGGTATGCCGGCGGTGACCCGGGGATTCGCTTGATCTGTATGGCTTGACTAGGTTTCCACCATAGAGTATACTATCTCTGGTCAGAAAGCCTTGGCCTGTCGCATCTTTGGCGCGGCGGTTCCGGTCAAAAAAGGTAACCGGGCATGCATGGCGAATAACCATCCCATAGGCGGCGAGGGAACTTCCGGGAAAGCCGCTTATGATGTTAAGACTCAGGAGGAGCATTGATGCGGTCCAATGTGGAAAGGCTAGCTAAGAATCACGTCTCGGTCGAGATCGGGCTCGATCCGGCGGAAGTGGACCAGGCACTTGACAAAGCATACTTGAAGGTCGTGCGTAAGGTCAAGGTTCCAGGTTTCAGGCAGGGAAAAGTGCCGCGCCCCATCCTGGAAGCGCAATACGGCAAGGAAATCCTCTACGAGGACGCGGCGGAGATTATGATCCCGGATGCATACCGGCGGGCGATCGACGAGCATAAGCTGGAGCCCATCGACCAGCCGGAATTGACCGTGGTCGAGCCGCTCATCCAAGGAAAGCCCTTTGTCTTCAAGGCAACGGTTCCCGTATTGCCCGAGGTAATACTGGGCAAATACACGGGTATCAAAGCGGAAAAGCCGGCGCGCACGGTCTCGGACGAGGAAGTGACAAGCAGGCTCGAAGCCATGCGGGAACAATACGCGGAACTCGTGTTATCCGAGCACGACGCGCTGGAGAATGGCGATTACGCGGTGGTTGATTTCGACGGTTTTATGGACGGGGCACCGTTCCGCGGCGGTTCGGCCACCGGATATACGATCGAGATCGGTGGCGGCGGTTATCTGCCAGGCTTTGCCGAAGGCATGTTAGGCATGAGGCCCGAGGAAACCCGGGAGGTCAAAGTCCAATTCCCCGAGGATTACCACGCCAAGGACTTGGCCGGCAAAGAAGCCGTGTTCAGGGTGGTATTGCGGGAGATCAAGCGCAAGGAACTACCGGCGCTGGACGAAGATTTCGCGAAGAGCCTCGGGCATGACTCGGTCGAGGCTTTGACCGCCTCAGTGCGCTCCTCGCTCCAGGCGGCCGCGGACCGCGAAGGGGAGCGGACCTTTAGCGAGCGTGTTCTCGAACAGGTCGTGGCCGAGGCAAAAGTGGAGATACCCGAAGTATTGATTGCCCGCCAGGTGGAACACCGTTTGGAGAGCTTAAAAAGAAACGTCGAATACCAGGGTATGAAATACGATCAATATCTCGCGGATCTTGGCAAGAATGAAGATGAGCTCAAGGATGACGCGCGTCCTCAGGCTGAGGAGGAGGTCCGTCGCGAATTGGTGCTTGACGCGATCCGCAAGGCCGAGAGCATCCAGCCGACGGAGGAAGAGATCCAAAAGCGCGTGGAGGAACTGGCCACCATCTCGCGCGTCAAGGATGCGGGCGGTTTCCGCCGTGCCCTGGAGCGATCCGGGCGGCTCAGCGCGATCGTGGAAAATCTGGCGCGGGAGAAAACGATAAAGTTTCTCGTGGAGAAGGCGGAACCGCTGCCGGAACGTAAGGATAAAAAGGGATAATCCGCATCCAGCCCCGATTGCCGGATGCCAAGATGCATACAAAAGATGGTACAAAGCTGGCGGGGGGATTCGAATGAATCTAGTGCCGATCGTGATCGAGCAAACCAACCGCGGGGAGCGATCCTACGATATCTTCTCGCGTCTCCTTAAGGAGAGAATAGTCTTCATCGGCGGCGAGATCGAGGGCAATATGGCCAATCTTGTCATTGCCCAATTACTTTTCCTGGAATCAGAGGATCCGGCCAAGGACATCTTCATCTATATCAATAGTCCCGGGGGGGACATCTACTCTGGCCTCGCGATCTACGACACCATGCAGTATATCAGGCCGCAGGTCGCAACCATCTGTACCGGCATCGCCGCGAGCATGGCCGCGCTCTTGCTGGCCGCGGGGGCCAAAGGTAAACGTTCCGCCCTACCTTTTTCCAGGGTAATGATCCATCAGCCCTGGGGACGGGCGCAGGGTCAGGCGAGCGATATAGAGATCGAAGCCCGCCAAATCCTTGAACTGCGTGGCTTGACCAACCAGATCCTGGCCAACCACACTGGACAGACGGTGGAGAGAATCGCGCGGGACGTGGAGCGCAATTATTGGCTCGCGGCCGAAGAAGCCAAAGCTTACGGTTTGATCGACACGATCATGGCCAAGAATCCTGGCCAGCAATAACCTCCCGTTAGAGAGGTGAGCAGATGTTTAAGTTCGGGGATGAAAAAGGGCAGCTAAAGTGCTCCTTCTGCGGCAAGGCACAGGAACAGGTCAAGAAGCTGATTGCCGGGCCGGGGGTGTACATCTGCGATGAGTGCATCGAACTCTGCAACGAGATCATCGATGAGGAGCTCAACGAAGAGGTCTCGCTCGATCTGGGCAATATCCCAAAGCCCAAGGAAATCAAGACGATCTTGGATCAGTACGTGATCGGCCAAGAGGATGCCAAGAAGACTCTGGCCGTCGCGGTCTACAATCACTACAAGCGCATCAATTCCGAGGATCGTTTTGAGGACGTCGAACTGCAGAAGAGCAATATCCTGCTTCTGGGGCCGACCGGCTGCGGCAAGACTTTGCTTGCCCAGACGTTGGCCAAGATCCTGAATGTTCCGTTCGCCATCGCGGATGCCACGTCCCTGACCGAGGCCGGGTACGTGGGCGAGGATGTCGAGAACATCCTCTTGAAGCTGATTCAGGCGGCGGACTATGATGTGGACAAAGCGGAGAAAGGCATTATCTATATCGACGAAGTCGATAAGATCGCGCGCAAATCCGAGAATCCGTCCATCACGAGGGATGTCTCCGGCGAGGGCGTGCAGCAGGCCTTGCTCAAGATCCTCGAGGGGACGGTAGCCTCCGTGCCGCCCCAAGGTGGCCGCAAACACCCGCACCAGGAGTTCATTCAGTTGGACACCACCAATATTCTCTTCATCTGTGGCGGCGCTTTCGACGGCCTGGAGAAGATCATCGAGAACCGCACGGGCAGGAAAACCATGGGATTTGGCGCCCAGATCCTGACCCGGCAGGAGAAACCGGTCGGCGAGATCCTCCGGCAGATCATGCCGGAAGATTTGTTAAAATTCGGGTTGATCCCTGAATTCGTCGGCCGGCTGCCGATCGTGGTGGCTTTGGACGCCCTGGACGAAGAGGCGCTCATCCGCATCCTGACCGAACCGAAGAATGCCTTGGTCAAGCAGTACCAGAAGTTCTTCGAACTCGACGGGGTGGAGCTTGATTTTTGTCCCGAGTCGCTAAAGAGCATCTCCAAGCTGGCGATCAAGCGTAACACGGGCGCGCGTGGCCTGCGGGCGATCATCGAGAAGCTCATGTTGGAGCTGATGTACGAGATACCGTCGCGTAACGACGTCAAGAAATGCATGGTGACGAAGGAAATGGTGGAGGGCACGAGTGAGGCGCTCCTGACCACGATGGAACCACGTAAGAAGAAAAAGGAAGAAACTGCTTGACGAGAGGCGTCCCGCACCGGCGGGGCGCCTTTTTTAGTTGCTATTCGTCAACCGTAAAACAGAGATCCCTTCACTAACGAAACACACCAAAATACGCGAAAGAGAGATAATCCATATTCTACGGAAATCGTATGGGTCGAAAGTATTATTTGTTACCGTTTTAGTCTGTTTTTCGTCTTTCATGGTAGAAGAAGAAATATCCTAATACGAATTATACCAACCTATATGACTTCGTTCATTTTTCGTATAACCGCGTCGATGGTTGGTTATACTTTCGTTGGACCGGAATTTCACGCATCGGATGCGGGAAACGCTCTTTGAAAACGCGATTTCCAGAGGTTTCTGGCAGGGATGCGCCCACTCGGCGCGAAGAGAGTTGTCCGTGCCAACCCCATGCGGAGGGAAAGATTTGCGGTTACTAAGATGGTTCGCGCTGGCCATGGCCTTGCTTGCGGCCGCTGAGCTGGGTACGGCTCAACAAGTATCGGGAGCGCCCCAGGTCAACGCCCGGGCCGCGGTCCTCATGGAGGCCAAGACCGGCCAGGTTTTGTGGGCCAAGGATCAGAACCGCCGCTTGGCCCCGGCCAGTACCACCAAGATCATGACTGCGCTGCTGGCGCTGGAAAAAGTACCAATCTCAAAGGTGGTGACGGTCTCCGAGAACGCCAGTAAGGCGGATGGATCTTCGCTCTGGCTTGAGCCAGGGGAAAAGCTGACCGTGGAGGAGTTGCTCTACGGCGCCATGCTCAACTCCGGCAACGATGCCTGCGTGGCCCTGGCGGAAACAGTCTCAGGCAGCGAGGCGGATTTTGCCAAGCTCATGACGGCTCGTGCCCGCAAATTGGGCGCCACGGCGACCACCTTTATGAATGCGAACGGCCTGCCGGCGGCCGGCCACTTGACCACAGCGTACGACATGGCGCTCATCACCCGCGCGGCCTTGGCCAATCCCGTTTTTGCCGCGATCGCGGAGACCAAGGTCAAGAATATTCCCTGGCCCGGCAAAGACTGGGATCGCCGGCTGATCAACCATAACAAGCTGCTCTGGCGGTACGAAGGCGCGGACGGCGTCAAGACGGGTTACACGCGCGAGTCCGGCCACTGCCTGGTTGCCTCGGCCACGCGGGATGGGCGTCAGCTCATCGCGGTTGTTCTTCGTTCGCGCGACACATACGGGGAAACGAGCACGCTTCTCGATTACGGGTTCAAGCAATATAAACTAGT
>JBLNCE010000007.1:0-27574 GCA_050260415.1 Bacteroidota bacterium
AATTATAATCATGCCATATCCCTGACGATCTCGCCGATCGCCCCTTCCGCGTCAACCCCGCTTTCCGCGAAGCCGATCGTGAAACGGGCCGGCGCAAGCGTCAAGGACTTCCTGCGTCTCAACCGGCCGAGACCGAAGACGGTCATATTGTCCTCCATCGGCCGGAAGATGTACCCTTTCCCCTTTATTTCCCCTCCTCAGCGACAGGATGGCGTCAAAGTCGCACTCACAGGACGTGAAAAAGTGCGAACCCCGCGAACGGGTGAGGGCATAAGCGCTAACTCAGGTCCAAAAGACTGAGATCGGGGTCGGTATCGGAATCGGGGTCGAAGGTTTCTTCGAGGATATCCAGTGCAGCGGTATCGATTCCGATCGCGATACCGATTCCGACCCCGAGGAAGACCAGTTAAGCGTAGTAAGAAGACTAAAGTTAGCGCATATGGGGACCGAGAGGAGAGAGTCTTCCTCGGTACAGCGAGAATACGGTTTTTCACAACGCTTTTGCGGTCACTACTCACTCACGCGTATTGGATATCATACAGACTTTTATAGATCCCGCCTTTGGCCAGCAATTCGTCATGCCGGCCCATCTCTCTGATGCGTCCCTTGTGAATCACGATGATCTTATCCGCGTTCCTGATCGTGGAGAGCCGATGGGCGATGACGAGCGTGGTGCGATGGCGCGAAACCTTTACCAGCGATTCCTGGATCAACGTTTCGGTTTCCGTGTCGATATTGGCGGTGGCCTCATCCAGGACGAGAATCGCCGGATTAAAGGCAATGGCTCTGGCAAAAGAGAGCAACTGCCTTTGCCCCGCGGAGAGCGTGCAGCCTCTCTCCCTGACCGTCTCATGGTATTTTTCCGGCAGTCTCTCGATGAACTGGTCGGCCCCCACGTACTCGGCGGCCTGGATCACCTCGTCCTCGGAGATCTCAAAGCTGTTCAACCGGATATTGGATTCGATGTCGCCCGAGAACAAGAAGACGTCCTGCATCACCACGGCGATCTTTTTCCGCAGCTCACCCAGGCGATAGTGCCTGATATTCACCCCGTCGAGGAGGATCTCGCCTTGCTGCGCCTCATAGAAACGCCCGATCAGATTGATGATGGTCGATTTGCCCGATCCGGTCGCGCCGACGAAAGCGACGGTCTCGCCTGGGCACACCTTGAAACTCACGTCTTTTAGAACCCAGTCCCGTTCGTTGTACGAGAACCAAACGTGCCTGAATTCCAGTTCCCCTTTTATCTCGGGCAGCGGCAGGCCTTTCTCCGGTTCTTCGTATCCTTCACAGTTATCCATCAGGGCAAAGATTCTCTCGGCGGAGACACTCCCCGAGAGCACGACGTTGTACTTTTCGGCCAGGTCGTTTATGGGGCCGAAAAACTTCTTCGAATAGGTAATGAACGCGAACAAGACCCCAATCTCGACGGTGGATTGGAAAATACCCGGGATGCAATACCAGATCAGGACCGCCACACCCAGACTGTTGATCAGTTCGGCGGCCGGCCTGAAGAGCCCCATCAGGACGACCTCGTAGACGTTGGCCCGGTTGTATTCATGGTTAAGCTGAACGAATTCCCGGAATTTCTCCCGTTCCCGGTGAAAGATCTGGACGAGGCGCATACCCGAGATGTTCTCCGCCAGGAAACCGTTGATCCTGGCGATCAGAGCCCTGATTTTCTTGAAGTTTTTCACGGCTCGCTTTTGATACAGATATGTAACACTGATGATGATCGGTATCACCGTGAAACTTATCAATGTGAGCCTTATATTAAGTTCAAACATGGCGATTATGATGCCCAACAATAAGAAAACATCCTTGAACAAGGCTACCAGCACGCCTGAATACATGCGATGCAAGGCTTCTACATCATTGGTCACCCTGGTCAGTATTCCCCCCGAGGAATTACGGTCGAAGAACGAGAGCGGCATGGCCTGGATGTGCGCAAAGAGTTTCATACGGATATTGTGTATGATTCTTTCCACGATGGTGTTCAAGATAATCGCCTGGGCGTAATTGGTGGAAGCCCCGACCAAGACCGCCCCCAGATAGAGCAGTCCGATCAGTTCGATGTCGATCTCCGGCTTTTCGGCCAGGATGACGCCGTCGATGGCGAGCTTCATGATGTAGGGCCCGGCCAGTTCCGCCCCGTTGATGACCGCCGCCAGCAGGAGGCAGAGACCGGCCGGGAGCAGGTACGGCTTGAAGTAGGACAGTATTCTGAAGAAGATGTGTCTGTTCATACGGTCATACCTTCGTATTCATCCTCCGGCCCTTCCGCCAGGGATTCCTCGGCCAACTGGGCGCGGTAAAGGCGGTAATATTCCCCTTTCCGCCGCAGGAGGTCGGCATGCGTCCCCCGCTCCACGATGGCGCCGTTTTCCATGACGACGATCTCGTCCGCGTGTTTGATGGTGGAGATGCGGTGCGCGATGATGATCCCGGTTCTCTCCCGCAGAATCTCCTTGATATTGGCCAGGATCTCCTCCTCGGTCCTGGTATCGACCGCGGAGAGACTATCGTCGAGCACCAGGATGGAAGGATCCTTGATGACCGCCCTGGCAATGGCGATCCTCTGCTTTTGCCCGCCGGAAAGGGTGATGCCTCTTTCCCCCACCACCGTGCCGAAACCCTCCGGTAACGCCATGATGTTATCGTAAACGCTGGCCAGTTTCGCCGCCCGGATCGTTTCCTCTTCGGCATAGACGTCTCTGAAGAAATTGATATTATCCCGGATCGTTGCCGAGAAAAGGAAGTTGTCTTGCGGTACGTAGCCGATGTTCTCCCGCAAGACGGACGGGGGGATCTCGTTGATGTCGACGCCGTCGATGAAGATATGTCCTCTCGGCACCGGGTAGAGCCTTAACAGTAAATTGATCAAGGTGGTCTTGCCGCTACCGGTCCGTCCGATGACGGCCAGCGTTTTGCCTGCCGGTACCCGCAGATCGATGCCGCGCAGGGCTTCGCTTGATGTTTCAGGGTATGAAAAATCGAGATCCTTGAGGAGTATCTCCCCCGCGAAACGAGGCTGAGCGTGAATCGCGCCCGTATCAAGGATCTCGGGCTTGCTCAAGAAAATCTCATCCAGACGGGTGATGGAAGCCAGCGCCTGTTGCCAGGATTCGACAATCTTACCCAAATGGTTCATCGGCCTGGATAACATCGCTAGATATGTATTAAAGGCGATGAAATCGCCAAGGGAAATTACGCCGTTTCGCACATATCTGGCACCAAATATTATCACCAAGGAAAAACTCAAGCCGAAGCAGATCTCCACCGCGGGACCGATTATGGACGAGAGCTTGACGAAGTTCAGCATCATTCTCAGCCGATGCAGGCTGGCTTGGCCCAACTTCTCGATTTCCTGCTCTTCCTGGACATATGCCTTGACGACCCTGATGCCCGAGATATTCTCCTGCGTCTTGTCGGAGATTGCGGCGTACGCCGACTGGACTTTATGAAAGCTCGTGCGCAGGGGTCGCTTGAGGATGAGAATGAGGATCGCGGCCAGGACCAATGGGCACAAAGCGATGGCCGTCAGCCGCGGCTCGATGGTCCTGGCCATCACCAGCAGGGAAGCGGCGTTGATCAGCACCCCGTCCACGAGCATCACCAAACCGAAGGAAAAGGCCTGCCGGATGGCGCTCAGATCGTTGATGGCGTAAGCCATCAGGTCACCGGTCTTTTTCATGCTGTAAAATCTGGCGGGGAGGGTTTGGAGGTGGGCAAAGAGCTTTTCCCGCAAGAAGCACTCCAGGTCGCGGGCTTTTCCCATTAGGAGATAGCGCCAAAGGAACTTCAGGCCGAAGAGGATCGCGGACAAACCAAGCATGCCAAGGGTCAGCCAGACGATCCGCGCTTGGCTCGCCGTTCTCAGCTTCAAAAGGTCGATGATAACGCCCAGGACTTTCGGCACGGCGAGCTGCAAGACACCGGCGACAATCAGCGCCGCCATTCCCAGGCAGTATTTCCCAAAATGCTTGCGGATGAACTCGTGAAAGATCAGATGCTTGACCATCTTGCTCCCGTTCTTGACTCGATCACCATTGTGGATCGCGACTATCGATGCTATACCCTCACCTTTGCCCTGGAAGAGGCGGGGCACCGCCGCCGTTGCCCCTGAAGACCTTGGGCGGACCGTCGGCGACCGCGCCGCCGCCCCCTTTCCCCGGTCTCCTGATGAATACGTTGCGGATCACCGAGTCGTGGCCGGCCTGCCACAGTAGAGCATAGCACGTGGTGGGGCGTTCGGGCAAGGCGGCGCCTTCCGGCATCTCCTGCAGCACGGGGTTGCCGAGGAAGATGCGGATAAACGCAAGCACCGCGCGATCCGGTAGACGCCCTTGGGCAGAAAGAGGGGCCTGTTCTTGGCGCTGGCGTCATCGATGGCCCTTTGCAGCGCAGGGGATTGGTCCGTGTAATCCGTCTCGGCCCCATCGCCGGTGACCCCGTAATCCCTGGCGTTCAAGATCCCCGAGGTATCCCAGTACGGGAAAACATCCTCCCATGTATGACGATTCTGGAGAGCGGCGGGAATATCCTTCTCCCTGACACCCACGGTCGCCAGATCGGCATGGGGGGCCTCCTGGCGCTTACCGTCGATATAATTCACGTCGGGCCTGACGGTCACGCCCTTGTATGCCTGGGAAGGTTACGGTGGCGTTCCCCGCGTATTCCCGCACATGCGACCAGGAAGACCTTGCCGCCGGACGCGCCGCCGCCGTTATGGTAGAGCCGCAGCTTGGCTCCGGTCACATCGCAGTTCAGGCCCGGCAGATCGAAGGCCAGAAAGGCCTCTTTGGGCTTTGACGAACCGTTCACCACCAAGTTCGGCGTGGTGGGCGCGGCGGAAGAGGCCGCCAGCCGAGCGTTGTCCGCCGGGTGCTTGAGGGTTCTGCCCACGGTCTCCGTGGAGGCCGCGGCCGCCGAGTCAGCCGGCGCCGGCGCGTCGCCGCCCGAGAAGATCTCCAGCACCGGGCGGCATTGGGGATCCTCGCTCTCCCTGGAAGCGCAGATCATCTGGGCTTTTTCAATAGAAACCAGACGGAAAGATTATATGCCGTTCCCGGTCACATATCCCGTCACATCGGCCTCCATCCAGTTATTGAGGACGGGCGCGGTCTTGAATGACGCCACCTGGGATACGGGGGAAGGCTTGTTATTCCACGTGATGCCGGTTTCTTCCCACTCGCTGCCGGTGGTAGACTGGAACCTCCGGCCCAGTTTGGGGTTGGCGAGCACCCCTCCCCGCCGGGTCAGGCTGTCGCCGAAGAAGATGATCTTCTGGCCTTTGGCGAATAGTATGGGTGCACTTCTAGTAAGGAAAACGCAGCTCGTCGCTGGTCGCTCGTCGCTCGTGAAACGGACCCGCGTCTGAACCAAGCTTTCTTCTTGAGTTTATCCCGTCAAACCATGGTATCTGGCCGCCCACGCACTGGTGTTGCGAATTACCGGTTCTGCAATTTTCCCCAATCCTTAAGGAACATCTCGATGCCACGGTCCGTGAGCGGGTGCTGGGCCATCATTTGCAGCATGGGCCAGGGAATCGTGGCGATATCCGCCCCGGCCAGGGCCGCTTGCAGGGCATGGTTGGGCGTCTTGATGCTGGCGGCGATGATCTCCGTTTTGAGGCCGTAACTCCGGTAGATCGACACGATCTCCCGCACCAGACCGACGCCGTCGTTGCCCACCTCTTCGAGCCGGGCGATGAAGGGGCTGACGAACGTGGCCCCGGCCCGCGCGGCCAGCAATGCTTGGGAAGCGGAGAAGACCAGGGTGACGTTGGTCTTGATGCCTTCATGTTTGAGCCGGTGGACGGCCTGCAACCCCGCCAGGGTCATCGGGATCTTGACCACGATGTTGGCGTGCAGTTTTGCCAGTTCCCGTCCCTCGCGCACCATCTCCTCGGCCTCCAGGCCGATGACCTCGGCGCTGATCGGCCCGTCCACGACGGCCACGATCTCGCGGAGCACCGCGACGGGATCCCGGCCCTCCTTGGCCATGAGCGTGGGGTTGGTCGTGACGCCGGAGATGATCCCCAGCTCTTTAGCCTGCCGTATCTCCTCGATGTTGGCGCTGTCGATGAAGATTTTCATTGTTCTCCTCCCAACTGTAGCGGAGGTGTGGATTCCTCCGGTTGGACTGTTACTGATGCTACTATAGGACAATTGTTACGGCCAGTAAATGATAACTTCGTCCTCGGATGATATAACAGCCTCTATGACACAAGGGACGAAGCGTCGCGCGTACATGACCCGTACACGTCGAATGAGCACCGGTATACTATGCAATGGGTTCGTGCTCAACGATATCGATCCCGATCGCGATTCCGATTCCGACCCCGAGAAAACCAGCTGCTTCTAGGAGAGCTGTGAAAAAGCCGTTTCTTTCGCGATTCGAAGATGTACCCTCTCCCCTTTATTTCCCCTCCTCAGCGACAGGATGGCGTCAAAGTCGTACTCACAAGATGTGAAAAAGTGCGACCCCGCGAGCGGGGGAGGGGAAGAAATGAGCGTTCTCTGGGTGAATTCCAGCTTTCCTTCCCCCTCTCCCGCACTCGCGGGGAGAGGGGGACCGAGGGGGAGAGGGCCTTCTTCGTACAGCGCGCATGAGGTTCTTCACACCTCAACCCCAACTCACGAATAATTGACCGCGCTCGGCACGGCGGCGCCGGTAATCCTACCGGTGAGGCCGGCTAGGTTGAAACACTCCACATACCTGCCGATCGACTGCTTGATCCGGTTCTGGACGACGTCTTGCGGTTTGATCCCGAGGCTCTCCAGATTGCGGTACAAAACGGACAACGCCGCCTTGATCTCCTCATGCTCGAAATGATAATGCCCACTCACGCGGGTGACGAGATCCGCCAGGCGCGCATCCTTGACGACCTCCTCAGGGGAGAGGTCCTTCTCCGCGCCGACCATCCACTTGCGCCACCGGCCGCCCTGGGCCGCCTGTCCCGCGATGGCCTCGGCAAAGCGTGACTTGGTTTTGATGAAACCTTTCTCATACGCGTCCGCTTCGAGGCGGGCCAGCAGCAGATAGCTTTCCGTCTCGACGACCCCGAACTCGGGCGCCACGTTGGCCGCCGTGATGCCAAGGGCCGGATGGTAGCAGAGGATGAAGTCCGAGAGATAATCGGCGTTATGTTCCTTCAGACCCAATCCGAATGCTCTGGCGGTGGCGGAAAGCCTGGCCGCGGTCGCGGCGTCGAACCGCCCCACGTTCTCGGTCAGGCGCGTCAACGTTCCCGTCTGACCCACGATGAAATCGGGCCGCGGGAGGTCTCGCGCGGACAGGACGGCGGTGAGTTTCCTGATGAAAGAGGCGTAAGCTTCCTCCGAGGTCAGGCCGCCGCTGGTCTCCTCGGTGCCCACTTCATAGGCCACCGGCGGCAGGTTTCGCTTCCGCCTCTCCCCCTCGACATGCTCGATCAAGGCCACGGTCCGTTCGAGCACGAGATCCATGGGGATCACGCCCTTGAGATGGGGATCCTTGGTCGGGTCGATATGTAGCAGGTGAAAACCGGCCAGCAGATCCTCGAGGTAAGACCTTTTGCCGAGGTTCATCGCCTCCTCGGCGGCCAACCCGGCTTCCCTTTCGTTGTCCCTCTGCCAGGGACCGCCGTGGTCCCGGCAGATGAAATAAAGGCCGTCAAAACCCGTTTCGGCGGCCAGTTGCCCGATTGCCTCGACAAAGGCCTTTTGGTCCCAGCCGCATACGTATCCGCCCCCCAGTTCCCGCGCGTCCACCTGGTTCCGGCTGGCGATGAACATCAACGGAAAGTCCTTCTCCTTGGCCAGGGTGAAAGCGGCCCGGATCACGGTCCTGGACATCGGCCCGATGCCGAGCAGGCTGCACCTCTCCCCGTTTTTCTCCTCGAGCGCGCGGACGGTCCGCATCATTTCTGAGACGGTAATCAACTTGCATCCCCCATATCTAAACTGGTGTTTTGTAGATACGGCTGGTAAGGAACCCGCTCCACGAGTTCCATCCCAAGCCAGGCGGCGAGTTCCATCAATTCCAACCCGGCGTCCCCCGGCACGATCGGGTAATGGTGTTGGAATCTCCGCACCAAGACGGTGTTGACCAGATCCCGGACGGAGATGGCCTCCCGATTCAGGCGCAGGTTGCCCAGCCACCCCCTGCTTCCGTGGAAGCTCTTCTTATCGCCGGCCAGGAAATCGCCCTCCGCCAGGAAGAGCCGCTCGCCTTCCCCGGTGAGACGGGCGATGGTCGCGTGCCCGGGCGCGAAGACCATGTCCCGCACGATACCGCAGCTGTTCGGCTCTTCGCCTTTGACATGCGGGAGGGCGTGGTAGTTGACGCCCAGCGTGAAGCCTTTTTCGCCCATGAAGCTCTTGGGAGCGGGGCCGCAATGCCACATCAGGACGGTCTGATCGCGCTCGTCAAAATCGGAGAGATCCATGAGCATGGGGGTTTCGCCCCCAAGATATTTGAGGATCAGCATGCTGATCGCGCTCGGCAGGTCGCCCTCGCAGGCCGCCACGACGCCGTCGTCGTTCAACTTGGCCAGAACGGAGCAAGCGCTGAAACGAAAGTCCGTCTGGAATTTCGGCCAGCAACTGACCGCCAGGCCGTCGTACCCTTGCTCGCGGATAAAGTCCTTGAACGCCAGGTAGACCCGGGCATTCGTCTCCAGGAGCGGCTTGGCTTTCTCATGCACACCCCGGGCCTCGCCCACGAACGCCTCGATCACCGGCGACAGCGCGTCCGTCTTGTAGAGCAAGGCCTGATCCTTGATCTCCGCGAATTCGTGCAGCCGGTTGATCTTGAGGCCCGGGAATCTCCGTTCGAGCTTGCGCTCGTCGAAGTAGAGATCGTCGAACCCGGGGGCGATGCCGCCGACCAGGCCGACTTTGGCCCGGCGTATGTTCTTGATGGCGGTCAGGGCGCTGACGGTCACCCTGAGCCGCTCGTCCAGCAGGTCCTGGCCCGCGTTTCCGTAGAACCATTTGCAGGGGATGCGGTATTCCTTGAGGTAATGCCCGATGATGCTCGCGTACATATTGATGGAGCAGAAAGAGTTGAACGGCACCGGCCCCTCGTTCGTCTCCTCGGGGATCGCCCATAGTCCGAGGCGGGCGTCCTTGATCCGGGCCAGGACCGGCGCCAGGAATCCCCCGGAAAAGCTGGTGCACTGCACCAGAAAGAAGTCGACGCCCTCCGACTCCGCCGCGCGCACTATTTTTTCCGCGTCTTCCGCGGTAACCAGGATCTCGGGGAAGACGCGCAGATCGAAGCCGAAACGAACCGCGAGACCGCGCAATTCCCGCGCCGAGCGTTCGAACTGGGCTTCCTTGGCGCCGGGGAAACTGAGCTGACTTGTACCGACGAATCCGACTTTGAGCCGTTGCAAGACTGCCACCTCAACTTCTATCATATTTTGACATTATGGGCCGCGTGAGAGCGCTAATCCGGCGCATCACCGTCCGCGCACTATCACAATCTGATATAATTCCCGGCGCCAGATCACGGCCGGCGCCGTCCGGGACCCGGCGGTCAGGCACTCACCCCACGAGCGACGGATAGCTCCCGGCGAATACGTCTTGCGCGATCATGCCCGCGGCGCCGATGGCGGCCGCGTTATTGGGCAGGGAAGAGAGGACGAGATTGACCCGGCAACCCTTCCAGACCTTATCCATGGCCGCGGCCTTCGCCCGCTCCAGGAACAGGTCGGCGAACCTGGCCAGCCCGCCGCCGATGACGATCAACTCCGGGTTAAGGATGTTCACCAGGCTGCTGAGGCCGATCCCCAGATAGGACCCGGCTTCCTCAAAGAGGCCCGCCAGATAAGCGTGGCCCTGCCTGGCGGCGTCCGCAATCGTCTCCAGCTTCAGCTCGGTGCCGTCGGCGGGCGGATCCACGCCGCCGCAGCGCCCGAGCCTGATCCCCTCCATGGCCCGGGCCAGGATGCTCCTGCCGGAAGCATATGCCTCGAGACAGCCGTAATTGCCGCAGGTGCAGCGGAGGCCGCCCGGGTTCATGATGATATGCCCGAACTCCCCCGCGTTACCGTCCGCGCCGCGATAGATACGCCCGTCGATCATGATGCTCAGGCCGATCCCCATTGTCATCCTGACAAAGAGGACGTTCTTGACTTCCCTTGCCACGCCCAGCCATTGTTCGGCCAGCGCCATGCAGTTTGGATCGTGCTCCACGCGCGTTTGGATCCCAAATTCGTCCTCGAGCAGCTTCTTGATGGGGACGTTATGCCAGTCGGGAAAGTACGGCGAGAAGACGGAGACACCGTGTTCCGCATCCACGCTGCCCTGCATGGCGACGCCGATGCCGATCAACCGCCCCGCCAGATCCGCGCTCAGGGTCCGGATTACCTGCCCAACCTGATCCAGGATGCCCGCCCTGGTGTTTTCCAAGTTATTCAGCCTGGTTTCCTTGATCGAACGGCACTTCAGATCGGTTAAGACCCCGGTGATGCCCTCGGCGTTGATGTCCAGGCCGATACACAGGTTTCTCTGACCATTGATCTCGTATATGGATGGCGTTCTTCCCACGGACGTCTCTTTGCGCTTGCACTCCGCCAGCAAGCCTCTTCGCAGCAAATCCCCGGTGATATTGGAGACGGCGCCCCAACTCAGACCGACTCTTGCCTGGATCTCCCTCTTCGTCAGCGGCCCCGCGTCCCTGACGCACTTCAAGATCTCAAGCGTATTGGTGGTTCGCATCAAGTCGTGATTGGCCATGGTTCAGCTCCGTCCCCGCGCGTCCCGTATCATCTTATCATTTTATCACCCTTTTCCAAAAAAGCCAATGCGCGATGTTATCCGGTTTGCATCATGGGCCAAGGGTGCGGCAGGCCGCACCCCGACAAAGGAACGAAAAACCGTGTCATCAGTCGGTCCTATGTTGGGGCCGCCAAGGATCTCAGACCTTTGGGTTCTCACGGTTGATAACAACCTCACCTCCGGTCAGACCGGGGGATTCCGCCCTGATCCGGATGGCGCCCGTCACAGGCGCGCTCCGCACCACCGCCAGGCACAGGCCGTTCAGCGCGGTGTGGCGTGGTCTCTTTCCGCGGCCTCAGGGCTCTGAAGCCACTTAGCGATACTAGAAATCATAAGAACATCATCCGCATCCTGGCCGTCATCTTGATGGCTTTTTTCCGATCTCTCCGCCGCCGATCTCCAGATCAAACCCCTGGAAATCGCCGTTGACACCACGGGGCTGATCGTTCAATTCAGCCAGGAACAGCCGCGCCGCGATGCTTCATCGGAGCTCGCGGCGGTCGCCGACAGGATATTCCACCGGCTCGAGCATTACATGCGGTCGTTTACGTTCATCGGTTTGAGCGAGATCAAACACCGCCTGGATGAACTCCCCGCCGCCTACGAGGAGGCCGCCGCGGCGCTCGCATACAAGTTGACGCATCATTCGCACATCATGGATTCTTCCGTGGCGCGGCAAGACAAGGAGGCATTCGAGTATCCAGCCCGGATGGAGGGCAAGATCGTCAATACCATCATGGCTTGATCAATCTGAACACCCTGGCCGCGCGGCTGCATCTGAGCCGGACATACGCGGGCAGGGTGTTCAAGGACGCCACCGGCGAAAACTTCAACGACTACTTGAACAAGAGGCGCGTGGACCGGGCCAAGGAATTATTGGCGGAGCAAAGCTGACCATCGACGAGATCGCCCATCAGACCGGATTTTCCTACACCAACTACTTCATCCGGGTCTTCAAGAGCATCGAGGGCGTGACGCCGGGAACCTACCGCAAGAACGTCTTGTATATCAAGTGAACCCCGCCTGTAATAAAAGGCGTGGGGCCTTGATGCGCAAGGCCCCACACCATCCAGGGTAGGCCGAGCCGGCGGCCGGCCTCAGATCAGCTCCAACTCTTTGCGCTCTTCCTCCCTTGCGGCCGGCCGGGAGGCCCAACGCGCATTCTTGACGGCCAGGGCCGCGCGCACGGTCCAGGCGATCGCCAGTCCCCAGTATATGAGCCCGAAGTAGCCGCCGCTCGGCCCGCCGCCTTTCGCGCCGGGGATAAGACCCGGCGCCACAATGTCGCACAGGTCCTTGGCCGCCGCCAACAAGATGGAGCCGGTCATGGCGTGGGCCGCCACGGTCGCCGCCTGCCCGAACCGCAACTCCCGGGCGCCCGACGCCAGCCAACCGGCCAGGGCCAGTACGACGAGACTGAGCGCCTTGGCGGCCACGCCCGCGCCAAGCGACCAGATCACGGCCAGGGCAAAGATCGGCCAATGAAGGCCTGGCAGGAGGCGCGCCAGCCTGTCCCGGGTGGTTTCGAACGGCAGATCCGCCCATCGGCCCCCCGCCGTCTGGCGGCCGCGGCCGCGAAAGTAAAATCCGGTCGCGGTCAACAGGACGCCGCTCCCGCCTGGATAGAGTTCGAGCACATCCGGCGCTGTTTCTCCGCTCGTATCGACGATCACGACCAGGTCCTTGTCCGCGATCGTGTACGGCATCGCCCCGGCGAACGAGAACCGGCCCTTGGCCAGACTAAAGTCCGGCCAGGTCGCCACGATCTGCGACGAGCGCTGGAGCACGAAGCCGATCTCGCGATACTGCCCGATGCCCCGTAACGCGGTCAGCACGAGGACCAAGGCGAGCAGATAGCGGACCGCCCCGCGCAAGCCATCCGCCACCAGATCGGGGTAATGGCGAACGCCGCGCAGACTGAACCACAGACGACGCATCGGGCTCATGACCGATACCCCCTAGAAGCGGTCTGAAAAACTCAATTATGGCCGACAGCGGCAGGCCGCCGCGACCTAACCCCCGACCCCTTCCCTGAGGGGAAGGGGAGCCAATGAGCCAGTATTCATTTGCAGACGGGTGTCCCCGCCCTTCAATATCCAGAGGCCCCTCCCGGGGGAGGGGTTGGAATGGGGCTTTAGCACACCACTTTGCAGAGATCGGGCAACATCGAGGATGCGGAGACATGGTCCTGCTCCTCTAGCCCATGTCTCTTTCGGGGAGGTATCGTCTTGGCCAAGGAATACCGCACCGCCAGGGAACTGGTCGGCCCGCTCATGCTGGTGGAAGGCACCACGGCCGTCAAATACGGCGAACTGGTGGAGATAGAGATCCGCGGCGGGGAGCTGCGCCGGGGCCGCGTGCTCGAGGCGAACCAGGACAAGGCCCTCGTCCAGCTCTTTGAGGGATCGGCGGACATCAATCTGGCGGAGGCGCGGGTGCGTTTTCTCGGCCATAGTCTTGAGCTGCCCGTCTCCCTGGATCTCTTGGGACGGGTCTTCGACGGGCTCGGACGTCCGAAGGACAAGGGGCCGGGCATCATCCCCGAGAAGCGCCTGGACATCAACGGCAATCCCATCAATCCCTACGCCCGCGACTATCCGTCCGAGTTCATCCAGACCGGGATCTCGGCCATCGATGGCCTGAACACCCTGGTCCGCGGCCAGAAGCTGCCGATCTTCTCCGGTTCCGGTTTGCCCCACTCGCGCCTGGCGGCCCAGATCGCCCGCCAATCCAGGGTTCTGGGCGGGGAGGAGCGTTTCGCCGTGGTCTTCGCCGCCATGGGCATCACCTTCGAGGAAGCGGATTATTTCGTCTCCGACTTCCGGCGGACCGGGGCCATCGAACGGGCCGTGCTCTTCGTGAACCTCGCCGACGACCCGGCCATCGAGCGCATCGCCACTCCGCGCATGGCGTTGACCGCCGCGGAGTACCTCGCCTTTGAGCAGGACATGCATGTCCTGGTCATCCTGACCGACATGACCAACTACGCCGAGGCCCTGCGGGAGATCTCCGCCGCCCGCAAGGAGGTGCCGGGCCGCCGCGGCTATCCCGGCTACCTCTATACGGACCTGGCGACCATCTACGAGCGGGCGGGCCGCATCAAGGGGCGCAAGGGCTCCATCACGCAGATCCCCATCCTTTCCATGCCGGAGGATGACAAGACGCATCCCATTCCCGACTTGACCGGCTACATCACGGAGGGCCAGGTCATCCTGAGCCGCGAGCTCCACCGGCGGGGTATCTTTCCGCCCATCGACGTGCTGCCGTCCCTCTCGCGGCTCAAGGACAAGGGCATCGGCGCCGGCAAGACCCGGGAGGACCACGCCGACACCATGAATCAGCTCTTTGCGGCCTATGCCCGCGGCAAGGAAGCCAAGGAATTGGCGGTAATCCTCGGCGAGGCCGCCCTGTCCGAGACCGATCGCATCTTCGCCCGTTTCGCCGAGGCTTTCGAGGACCGCTACGTGCGGCAGGGAGAAGATGAGAACCGGTCCATCGAGGATACGCTCGATCTGGGCTGGGATCTCCTAGGGCTTCTGCCCCGGGCCGAATTGAAGCGGATCCGCGACGCCTTCCTCGAAAAATACTGGCGCGGAAAAGGCGAGGTTTCCTGAGGCGGGGGACGGCCGGCAGGCCGGCGGCGAGTTCAGGCCCGGTCGGAGTCAACCAAGTATCCATCGCGGCCAGCTCGACTCTCCCCTGAATTCAAGTTCATGAACTCCCCCCGGCTCCTCGCTTCCCGGAGGAGAGGGGTTGGCGCACGATGGGGGTGAGTTCAACGAAAGGACAAACGGAATGGAAATTCGCGTGAATCCGACAAGAATGGAGTTGACCCGCCTGCGTCGGCGGTTGGCCACGGCGCGTCGCGGTCATAAACTCCTCAAGGATAAGCTGGACGAGATGATGAAGCGCTTTATGGCGCTGGTGGAGGAAAACCGCAAGCTTCGCGAGGCCGTGGAGGAGGCCTTGACCCGGGCCAGATCGGCTTTTCTCATGGCGCGGGCGCTCATGGGCGAGCCCGCCGCGGATCTGGCGGTTTCCGTTCCGGTCAGCCGGATCGGTCTCGAGGCCGGGGTGCGCAAGATCTTCAACGTCTCCGTGCCTGTCTTCCGGCTGCATCAGGAGAGGCTGGCCGATTCCTTCCCTTACGGTTTTGCCGAGACCAGCGGGGAGCTGGATGAAGCCATCTCGCGCCTGAACGAGTCCCTGGCGGCGCTGGTCCGCCTGGTGGAAGCGGAGAAAGCCGTCGAGCTCTTGGCGGGAGAGATCGAGCGTACGCGACGGCGCGTCAATGCCCTGGAATACGTGCTCATCCCGCAATTGGAGGAAAAAGCGCGTTTCATCGCGATGAAACTCGACGAGAACGAGCGCGCCACCAGGACCAGGCTGATGAAGATCAAAGACATGGTTCGCGCAGCCGAGATAGCGGCCACCTGACAAAGAACGACGCCGAGCCAGCGGAATAAAAGGCCCTGTCGCCTGACAGGGCCTTTGTTCACAATGGTGATGGTCGGGGTGAGAGGATTTGAACCTCCGGCCTCTTGGTCCCGAACCAAGCGCTCTACCAAGCTGAGCCACACCCCGGACCGGCAAAATCGATTATAGCAGACTCGGCGCACCTTGTCAAAAGAAAAGACGCGCCACGGCGACCGCGGTGAGGAAGCCCGCGAGATCCGCGGCCAGCCCGGCCAACCAGGTATGGCGCAGCCGGCGCAGGCCCGCTGCGCCCAGGTACACGGTGAGGACGTAAAAGGTGGTCTCGGTGCTGCCCTGCACCACGGAAGCGGTGAGTCCGAGGCGGGAATCCGGCCCGTGCGTCTGCAGGAGATCGGCCAGTATCCCCAGCGAACCCGAGCCGGAGAGCGGACGCATGATCCCCAGGGGCACTACCTCGGGGGGGATACCGAGCGGTCCCAGGATCGGCGAGAGAGCCCCGACGAGCAGCTTGAGGCCGCCGGCCGCGCGAAAGACGCCGATGGCCACGAGCATCGCCAGGAGGTAGGGGGCGATGCGCAGACCGGTACGGATGCCGTCTCGCGCGCCGTCGATAAAGACTTGATAGATCCCGACGCGCCGCCAGAGCCCCCAGAGGGGGATGGCGGCCAAGAGGATCGGCAGGACCCAGCGCGAGACGAGATGCAACAAGGCGCTCATCTACGCTTTCCTCCCGCGCGCCGGCGCAGACGCCGTGCCACCCAGTCCACCGTCAGGGCGGCGGCGGTCCCGGCCAAAGTGGCGCAGAGGGTCGGCGCCAGGCTAGCCGTCGGCATGGCGCTGTGGTAACGGGCGCGCAAGGCGATGACGGTGGCCGGCACAATGGTCAGGCCGCCCATGACGAGGCAGAGGTAGGTGCACTGGGCATCGGACGGCTCATCCGCGGCCGGGTTGAGTTTCTGGAGTTCCTGGATGGCTCTTAGCCCGAGAGGGGTGCAGGCGTTGCCCAGGCCGAGCAGGTTCCCGCCGATCGACATGGCGATCGCCCCCATAGCCCGATGGCCCGCGGGGATGCCCGGGAAGAGCCGGGCGAGCAAGGGCCGGAGGATCCTGGCGATGAGCGTTGGCAGGCCGGATTCCTCGGCGACGCGCATGAGGCCGGACCAGAGAGCGATGACCCCCACCAGGGCAATCGCCAGGGCAACGGCGCCTTCCACCGACCGGAGGACGCTGTTCGTCACTCCTTCCGGGTCGCCGCGGGCCAGGGAGAGGGCGACGCCCGACGCCAGCAGGAGCCCCCAGATCAGATCCATCATGCTATCGCCTCGCCCCCCGGGAATTTGTACATCCTATGAATGCGACGGGACGCCCTAGACCCGGAGGAACCCGGCGCGATGTCCGGACGTTGGATCGAGCGGTGATCGGATGAGGGATTTTTCGAACGCCGTCCGCGCCGAGCTTGCCCGCCTTCGCCCCGGCCAGCGGTGTTGCGCCTGGGCGGAATTGGCCGGCGTCCTGCGCGCCGGCGGCAGCCTCCATTTGCTGGGCAACAAGCGCTTCACCCTCTCCATCCAGACCGAGCACGCGGACGTGGCGCGCAAGATCGTCGTCTTGTTGCGGTCCGTCGCCGGACTTCCCGCCGAGGTGGTGGTGGAGGAGCACGTGGTGCTCGGCCGGCGGCGCACTTACCACGTCCAACCGCCGGCCGATTACGAAACCAAGCGGCTGCTCATCGAACTCGGAATTCTCGACGCCGAGGGGCGCCTAATCGGCGATCTGCCGAGCCACCTCCTGCAGCCGGAATGCTGCCGGGCTTCTTTTCTGCGCGGCGCGTATCTCATGCGCGGATCGGTCTGCGACCCGCGGGGGAATAGCTACCATCTGGAGATCGTGGCCAGCACGGAGGATTTTGCCCTGGGCCTCTGCTACCTCCTGAACCTGGCCCGCCTCAAGGCTCACCTGGCCGAACGCAAACAAAAACAGGTCGTCTACCTCAAGGACGCGGACGACATCGCCGGCTTCCTGAGCCTGGTGGGGGCCAACGCCAGACGCCTGGAATTCGAGGAGGTCCGGGTCCTCAAGGAGGTGCGGGGGGGCGTGAACCGCCTGGTCAACGCGGAGACCGCCAACCTCGACAAATCGGCCGCGGCCGCCGTCGAACAGATCCGGCTGATCGAGGCGTTACAAAGAAGGGGAGCACTGGCCGATCTCCCCGAACCGCTGCGCGCCGTCGCCGAGGCGCGCCTGGCGAACCCCGAGGCCACCCTGGCAGAACTGGGGCGCCTGCTCGCGCCGCCCCTCTCCAAGTCCGCCGTCAACCACCGCTTTCGCGGCTTGCGCGACTATGCCCGGGAGATATTGGGGGACGCATAGACCCGGACCCGAAAGTACCTCGGCGGCCCGCGCCTTCGGTCGCCGCGCCGGTGGGCGCCGAAGGACCGGCACGGTTCATTCTCTCTTTCACTGTCAAGATCTCGGATAAAAAACTTTCCGCCCGCGGAAGGAGTTCGGGTGCGCCTCCGCGAACATACTATCTTGGTGGGACGATTCTGTCCTTGGCGGGACAAAAAGCGGCCAGGTGGTGACGCGGGTGACCGGCGAGATGGTGGTGGCTTTGCAGCACAAGGTCTGTCCGGAAGCGGGACGGCTCTCCCTGGCGCGGTACGACATCCTGCGCGCGGTCTATTTCGCCCAACCCATCGGCCGGCGCGCCTTGGCCGAGCGGCTGCATTGTCAGGAACGCCGCATCCGTCGTGAATTGACTTTCTTGAGCCAGCGCGAGCTGCTCGTCGTCGGAAGCCTCGGGGTCGAGCTCACACCGGCGGGGGAATCGGTTCTCTGGGACCTCGAAGCCTACGTGCGGTTGCTCCGCGGTCTTTCCCGCTGGGAGAGGGAGCTTTGCGTCCGCTTCAATTTGCGGGAGGCGATCGTCGTACCGGGCGATGCCGACCGGGACGAAACGGTCAAGAAGGAATTGGCGCGGGTCACCGCCGATTACCTGCGCGACCGCCTCAAGGACGGCGCCATTCTCGCCGTGACGGGCGGCACCACCATGGCCGAGGTGGCGGCGGCGCTGCGCCCCGCCGGTGTTCGGCGGGACCTGCTGGTCCTGCCCGCCCGGGGCGGATTGGGGGAAGAGGTCGAACTGCAGGCCAATACCGTGGCGGCGGCCTTCGCCAAGGGGCTCGGCGGCAGTTACCGCCTGCTACACGCCCCGGATGACCTTGGCCCGGAACTGATGCAATCCATCGCCGGTGAGCCGAAGGTCAAGGAATTGGTGGACCTGATGCGCCGCGCCGATATCCTGCTCCATGGCATCGGCGTCGCCGAGGAGATGGCCCGGCGCCGCGGGTTGTCGCCGCAATTCATCGCCGAGCTGCTGGAACGGGGCGCGGCGGGGGAGGCTCTGGGCTACTATTTCACCGCGGATGGAGAACTGGTGCATGCCACGAGCAGCGTCGGCCTGCAGGACAAGGACCTCCCCGCCATCGGCAACGTGGTGATGGTGGGGGGCGGCCGCAGCAAAGCCCGGGCGGCCCGGGCCATCTTGTCCAGCGGCGGCCGGCACGTGGTAATCACGGACGAGGCTGTGGCGAAGGAACTCGTGTCGCAGACGGCAATCGCGAAAGAGAGCGAAGCTTGAGCCATGGTTCGACTTGCGCGCCCGCCTGTGCGGCGCCAAGAGCGAAGGCAGCCGGGCGTAAGTGCCGAGGTGGTGACCGCTGGATGAGTGCGGCGGAAGACGTGCCCATACAACGCCGTGCGGCGAGACGCACCGCCGGGCGGGACCAGGAACGGTGGCGAAACGCCGGCCGACAGGCAATGGGGCATACTACATCCGCTCCGGCCGGCGATCACCAACATAAGATCGGAGGGGTTCGAAAATGGCAGTGAAGGTTGGCATCAACGGTTTCGGGCGCATCGGGCGGAATGTCTTTCGCGCGGCGCTCAAGCGGAATCCGGATCTCGAGATCGTGGCGGTCAACGACCTGACCGACGCGAAGACCCTGGCGTATCTCCTCAAGCACGACTCGGTCCACGGTAACCTCGACGCCGAGGTCTACGGCAAAGACGACGCCATCGTGGTCAACGGGAAGGAAGTCAAGGTTTTTTCCCAGCGCGATCCGTCCCTGCTTCCCTGGAAGGACGTAGGCGTGGAGATCGTCGTCGAGTCCACCGGGCTGTTTACGGTCAAGAACGACGGGGTGAACAAGAAGGGGAAGGAAGTCAAGGGCGCCGTAAACCATATCACCAAGGGGGGCGCACGGAAAGTCATCATCTCCGCCCCGGCCGAGGGCGAGGACATCACGATCGTCATGGGTGTGAACGAGGACAAGTACGATCCGGCCAAACACGATGTCCTCTCGAACGCCTCCTGCACCACCAACTGTCTCGCTCCGGTGGCCAAGGTCCTGCACGAGAAGTTCGTCATCAAACGGGGCTTGATGACCACGGTCCACAGTTACACCAACGATCAGCAGATCCTGGACCTGCCCCATAAGGACCTGCGCCGGGCGCGCGCGGCCGCGCTTTCCATGATCCCGACCACCACCGGCGCGGCCAAAGCGGTCTCGCTGGTCCTGCCGGAGCTCAAGGGCAAACTGAACGGCTTCTCCATGCGGGTCCCGACCCCCAATGTCTCCGTGGTGGACCTTACCGCGGATCTCGGGCGGAAAGTAACCGTGGAGGAAGTGAACGCCGCGCTGAAAGCCGCCGCGGAGGGGTCTTTGAAGGGCATCCTGGCCTACACCGAGGAGCCGCTTGTCTCCAAGGACTTCAACGGCGACCCCCATTCCTCGATCGTCGATGCCTTGTCCACCATGGTCATTGACGGCGACATGGTGAAAGTCATCGCCTGGTACGACAATGAGTGGGGCTACTCGTGCCGGGTCTGCGATCTGGCGTCGTACATCGCGAATAGATTCTGAGTCGCCTGGTCTCATCGCGCGAGTCTCGAGCAGCCTCGCCTCGGTCCGCCGCAGGACTCGGGACTCGCGACGCGTGACTCATGACTCGCGGTAGTAAGGAGGTTGCGTTATGAACAAGATGACCGTCAAGGACCTCGACGTCCGGGGCAAGCGGGTCCTGGTGCGCGTGGACTTCAACGTGCCGGTGGACGAGGGCGGCCGGATCACCGACGACACCCGCATCGTGGCCGCGCTGCCGACCATCAAGTATCTTTGCGAACAGGGGGCCAAAGTCATCCTGGCCTCCCATTTCGGCCGGCCGAAGGGCGGCCCGGACCCGAAATACTCCCTCGCCCCGGTCGCCAAGCGCCTGGGTGAACTGCTCGGCCGCAGCGTGGCCATGGCCGAGGACTGTGTGGGCCAGGCGGTTCAGGCCGCGGTCGACGCGTTGGCCCCCGGGGATGTGCTCCTCCTGGAGAACGTCCGTTTCCACCCGGAAGAAGAGAAGAATGACCGGGAGTTCGCCAAAAAGCTGGCCTCCCTGGCGGATCTCTACGTGAACGACGCCTTCGGCACCGCCCACCGGGCGCACGCTTCCACGGCCGGGGTGGCCGAGTTCCTCCGGCCCGCCGCCGCCGGGTTCCTCATGCAGAAAGAGATCGAGATCATGGGCAAAGCCATCTCCCGTCCGGAGCGGCCTTTCGTGGCCATCCTGGGCGGGGCCAAGGTCAAGGACAAGATCGGCGTGATTACCAACCTGCTCGAGAAGGTCGACACGCTGATCATCGGCGGCGGGATGGCGTATACCTTCCTCAAGGCCAAGGGTTGCGAGATCGGCAGGTCGCTGCTGGATGCGGAGAATGTCTCCTTTGCCGCGCAGATGATGCAAACCGCTGCGTCAAAGGGCGTCAGACTCCTCCTCCCCGTGGACACCGTGGTGACCGATGACCTCAAGAATCCCACCATGAGCAAGATCGTGCCATCCGACCGGATCCCCGCCGATCTGGAAGGCGTGGACATCGGCCCGGACACGATCAAACTCTTCGCCGCGGCGATCAAGGGAGCCAAGACCGTGGTCTGGAACGGCCCCATGGGCGTCTTTGAGGTGCCCCGGTTCGCCGCCGGCACCAAAGCTGTCGCCCAGGCAATGGCCGAGTCGGGGGCCGTCACCATCGTGGGCGGCGGCGATTCTGCGGCCGCCGTGGAGCAGATGGGCTTCGCCGACCGGA
This sequence comes from Bacteroidota bacterium, assembly GCA_050260415.1. Lineage (GTDB taxonomy): Bacteria > Bacillota > UBA4882 > JAAYXC01 > JAAYXC01 > JBLNCE01. The sequence goes on from JBLNCE010000007.1 coordinate 21,340, forward strand.
TGACGCACATCTCGACCGGCGGCGGCGCATCCCTCGAATTCCTCGAGGGGCGGGAGTTGCCGGGCGTGGCGGCGTTGACCGATCGATAGGCTAATCCAAGCCGAAATTCGCCTGATGGAGGACTCATCATGCGCAGACCGTTCATCGCTGGCAACTGGAAGATGCACAAGACCACCGCGGCCGCCAGGGAGTTGGCAGGCGATCTGGTCCGTGAGATCGGCGCGGAGGACCGGGTGGAAGTGGCGATCTGTCCGCCGTTTACCGCTCTGGCGGCCGTCCAGCAGTATTTGCAGGGCTCGCGCATTGCCCTGGGCGCCCAGGATCTGTTCTGGTCAGACGAGGGGGCGTACACCGGCGCGGTTTCAGCGCCGATGCTCAAAGACCTGGGTTGCCGCTACGTCATCGTCGGCCATTCGGAGAGGCGCCAGTATTTCGGGGAGACCGACGACGCGGTCAACAGGAAAACCAAGGCCGCTCTGGCCCACGGTCTCACGCCCATCGTCTGCGTGGGCGAGTCCCTGGCCTTGCGCGAGGCGGGGGAGACCAACTCTTACGTACGCTCCCAGGTGGAACAGGGTCTGGCCGGCCTGGGCGCCGACGCGGCAAAGCTCGTCATCGCCTACGAACCCATCTGGGCTATCGGTACGGGTCATAACGCCACTGGGACGGACGCCAACGAGGTCATCACGATGATCCGCGCCACGATCGCGGGGATGTACGGGCGGAGCGCCGCCGAGACCGTGCGCATCCTTTACGGCGGCAGCGTCAAACCGGGCAACATCAAGGAATTCATGGCCTATCCGGACATCGACGGGGCCCTGGTGGGCGGGGCCAGTCTGGAGGCCTCGAGCTTCGTGCCGATCGTCAGGTATTACGCATAGGCACAAGCAAGCGTAAATCACAGGCTTTCAGATCTTCGATTCCTGAACTATCCAGCAGACTTTAGTTGACGGAAGGCGTGAATGATTTGCCTCATAACCTCGCCGCTCTCATCATCCTGGACGGCTGGGGCATCAACCCGCGCCGGGAGGGCAATGCGATCGCCCAGGCCAGGACGCCGTACCTCGACAGCCTCTTTGCCTCCTGCCCCCACGCCGAGCTGCTCTGCGCGGGCGAGGCCGTCGGGCTGCCAGAAGGACAGATGGGCACCTCCGAGGTGGGCCACCTGAACATGGGCGCGGGGCGGGTGGTCTTTCAGAGCCTGGTCAGGATCAGCAGGGCCCTGCGCGACGGCGAACTGAAAAAGAACGAGGTCCTCCAGGGCGTGCTGCGGCGCGTTAAGGAACGCGGCTCCGCGCTGCATTTCATGGGCCTCGTCTCGCCCGGGGGGGTCCACAGCCACACCGATCATCTCTACGGTTTCATCCGTCTGGCAAAAGAGGCCGGCCTTGATAAGATCTTCATCCACGCCTTTCTGGACGGCCGCGACACGCCGCCCCAGTCGGCCCTGGGTTACCTGCGCGAGCTCGAGGAGAAATGCGCCGAGATCGGCGCGGGCCGCATCGCCACGGTCGCCGGACGCTACTACGCCATGGACCGCGACAAGCGCTGGGACCGGGTGGAGAAAGCCTTCCGCGCCATGGTGCACGGCGAGGGCGAGACCGCCCGCAGCGCCGCGGAGGCGGTGGAGCAGTCCTACGCCCGGGAGACCACCGATGAGTTCGTCCTGCCCACGGTGGTGATGGATGGCGAAAAGCCGATGGCCGTGGCGAGGCCCGGCGACGGCCTGATCTTCTTCAATTTCCGCCCGGATCGGGCGCGCGAGATCACCCGCGCCTTCGTGGACCGGGACTTCGGCGGGTTCGCCAGGCCCGGCGGCTATCCGGACGTTGACTTCGCCTGCCTGACCCAGTACGACGAGACCATCGAGGCGCCCGTCATCTTTCCGCCCGAAGGGCGCATCGTCAACACCTTCGCCGAGGTCCTGAGCAAGGCCGGCCTGGCGCAGCTGCACACGGCGGAGACCGAGAAATACGCCCATGTCACCTTCTTCTTCAACGGCGGTGAGGAGACCCCGCACCCGGGCGAGGAGCGGATCCTCATCCCTTCGCCAAAGGTGCCGACCTACGACCGGAAACCCTCCATGAGCGCCGTGGAGGTCACCGACTCGGTGCTGGCCCAGATCGAGAGCGGCAGGTTCAACGCGATAATCATGAACTACGCTAACTGCGACATGGTCGGGCATACCGGCGTCTTCGAGGCCGCCGTGGAAGCCGTGGAGACGGTGGACGCCTGCTTGGCCAGGGTGGTGCCGGCTGTGCTGGCCAGGGGAGGGGTCGCGCTGATCTGCGCCGATCACGGTAACGCCGAGCAGATGGTGGACTACGAGACTGGAGAACCCTATACGGCCCACACCACCAATCCGGTCCCGGTCATTCTCGCCGGTTGCCGGGAAAAGGTCCGCCTGCGTTCCGGGATCCTCGCCGATGTGGTTCCGACCCTGCTGGAATTGATGGGGCTGCCGAAGCCGGCGGAGATGACGGGGGAAAGCTTGATAACGACCTAACCCCCCCTTCCCGATCAGAGGCCTGTGCCAAATGGGGATCGAAAAACGTTCCGTCCCGGCGGCCTAAAGACCGCCGCTACACAGGCGCAAAGCAAATCCACCTTTTCAGCGCGTGATGAAAACGCGTTGAACCATCGCGTTCTCATCACGCGGGCGTTTTGAAGATTTGCTTTGCGCCTGGCAAGGGCCTACGGCCCTGAGAACGGACCACGAGTAGCCCGAAGGGCTTCCCTGGAGCAAAGCAAATCTTCCTTAATCAAGTGATTTGTGAAAACGCGATGATTCACCGCGTTTTCACAAATCGGCAGTTCCGAGGATTTGCATTGCTCCTGTATGGCGGCGTCCTTCTGGGGCGCCGTAGAGGTTCGGTGAACCTTTCTGGCACAGGCCTCTTCAGGGAATGGGTCGGGGGTTAGGTTACCACACCGTGCCCCTTGCACAATAGCGCCAAGCGTTCGCTCGATCGCTCCGATCGCGGCCCCGGGAATCGCTAGTTTTGTGCCAAACTACTTTTTGAGGAGTAAAAGGAGAGATGTTGAAGTGAGCACGATCGTTGATGTCATCGCCCGCGAGATCCTTGACTCCCGCGGCAATCCCACGATCGAGGTGGACGTGGAACTGGAGGACGGCAGCGTCGGCCGGGCCGCCGTGCCTTCCGGCGCCTCCACCGGGGCATTCGAGGCCGTGGAACTAAGGGATGGGGACAAATCACGTTACCTGGGACGTGGCGTGCAAAACGCGGTCAAGCACGTGAACGAGGAGATCGCCGCGGAGGTGGTGGGGCTCGATGCCTTTGACCAGCCGGCGGTGGATCGCACCATGATCGAGCTGGACGGCACGCCCAACAAGGGCAACCTAGGCGCCAACGCCATCCTCGGCGTCTCCCTGGCCGTGGCCAAAGCGGCGGCTGCCTCGGCCGAGATGCCGCTCTTTCGGTACCTCGGCGGCTGCAACGCCAAGGTGCTGCCGGTGCCGATGATGAACATCCTGAACGGCGGGAAGCACGCGGACAACAGCGTGGATCTGCAGGAATTCATGATCATGCCGGTGGGCGCCGAGAGCTTCTCCGAGTGCCTGCGCTGGGGGGCCGAGGTCTTCCACGCTCTGAAGGGCGTGCTGAAGGCCAAGGGCTACGGCACGGCCGTGGGCGACGAAGGCGGCTACGCCCCGAACCTCAAGAGCAACCAGGAAGCCCTGGACGTGATCCTGGAGGCGATCGGCAAGGCCGGCCTGGCGCCGGGCAAACAGGTCTACATCGCCATGGACCCGGCCGCCACCGAGCTCTGGGACGCGGCGGAGAAGAAGGGCGAGAAGGGCAAGTACTTCTTCTGGAAGTCCAACATGGTCAAGACCTCCGCGGAGATGGTCGATTTCTACGCGGAACTGGCCAAGAACTACCCCCTGATCTCCTTGGAGGACGGCATGGCCGAGGAGGACTGGGACGGCTGGAAGATGCTCACTGAGCGTCTGGGCGGCAAGGTACAGCTCGTGGGGGACGATCTCTTCGTGACCAATACCCAGCGGCTGGCCAAAGGCATCGACCTTGGGGTGGCCAATTCCATCCTGATCAAGGTCAACCAGATCGGCACGCTCACCGAGACCCTGGACGCCATCCGGATGGCCCAGAACGCCGGCTACACCGCGGTGGTTTCGCACCGGTCCGGGGAGACCGAGGACGTGACGATCGCCGAGATCGCCGTGGCCACCAATGCGGGCCAGATCAAGACCGGTGCTCCGTCGCGGACGGACCGGGTGGCCAAGTACAACCAGTTGCTGCGGATCGAGGAGATCCTGGGCGACGAGGCGGTCTACCCGGGGATGGATGCGTTCAAGGTCAAGAGATAACGAAGACACAGTCGCGCGTCACGAGCCGGAAAGCCGCGAAGTCAGGAGCCGGAAAACCGAAAGTCAAAACCGCACAAACCAAGACAGGCCGCGGGAGGGATCCCGCGACCTGTCTTGATTTGTGGTAATATCTCAGGGCGGACTGATGCCGACCACAGGATGGTCATCGCTCTCTGCCCGCGAACGGCCCGCCAGATAGCGGGAATCAGCCAGAAACCCCTTCCAGCGCTCATGAGGGTGGTCCATTAGATCGAGGCCCACGTTTGCCGGCCGCCGGACGAGTTCATCGCCGCGGTCGCCCAGGAATGAATTCCTGGGCTGCATTGGGAAGATCATTCTCAAACCCCCATCGGACACCCGGGGGGTGAGCGCCAAAACCCTGTTGCGCTTGACGCGGGATCGGGGCCGGGTTTATTCTAAAGGGGTGAGCGGTTTGCTCTTCAAGATCGCTTCGACTTCTTCAAAGCCGGTGGGAAAGGCAAAGTTATACCTGGCCGGCAGGGCGAAAACATAGGACCGGTTCCGCCCAAGCTCGCTTGGGGGGATCGGGGCCGCGCCGATGTGAAATCTCTCCTGTTGCAGCGCGGTCCATTGGGCAAGCGTAAAGACCATGATCGGGATGTCTTGTCGTGGATTCTCTGCCGTCCAATTCGGATGCCGGATCGAAAGGAGCGGACCAGTTTCGACGATCCGGGCATCCCCGATCGCATTGCCTACCCATTTATCGGTCACGATCGAATAACCACGCCAAGCTTCAGGCAGGGAGAATTCGAAGCCGTACCGGGTATTGCGATAGATGACCGCCTGGGATACGATTTCGGCGCCGGCCGTGACCTCATCGATCAGAAAGCGTCCGTTCATCTTCTTGACCATGAGAATGACCGGCCGCGTGGCGGCGCTTCCTCCGTTCGCTTTCTCCACGCTCGTGATTTCCACGATGTTGCCGCTGACTTTATAAAGGGATTCCGCGACTTTGGTCAGCGATGACACTTCGATCCGGTCCGGCCAGGGGCTGGAGACCATTCGTCCGGGAGCTTTTTGCGGATCCCTCAGCCATTTGGAGAGCAGGGCGGGGGAGATAAAGGCGCTGTAATTCTCTTGGATACTCTGGCCTGCTATCTCCGGGGAGGCGGAAAGGGAGACCAGTTGGAGCTTTTTACCGAAATCCTCCACTAGTTTTCGGACAATATCCTCTTCGTTTTCCACCACCGGCTGCTCTACCTGTTCCTTTGGCGCCGTTTCCTTTGGCAACGTGGCCTTGGCCGCTAGGCCAAAGCCGAAAATCGAAGCACCCATCACAAGAGCCGCGACAACTATGGGAAGAATATTCATCTTAACGCCCCTCCTCTGCCCTTTTGTATAACAAACGACCCGGTATTGATGACGTTTCACGATCTTGACCAGTAATCGGGAGGTAAATATGTAATAGAGTGGTCGCCGGCCCCTCCCATTTCGCCTGGGGACGCGGGTTTCGCAACGGCGGATTGTGTGTGGCGCAGATGGATATGGGCCACGCTTCATGCACGAAAAGCATAGCAAGCGCATTGAGCGGACGGCTCACGCTATTCGCCGCCGCTCATGCCCGTGCCGTTAAGTGGCAAAGATCACGAAAGGTAGATGCAAAATGCACCTCAATGACCTTCACCTCTGGCAACACGCTCACACGTTCGGCCAGGACCAGAGACGACCGGGCGAGCGGCGAACCATGATTGTCATCGCCCTTACCGGTAGCATGATGGTGGCCGAGATCGCCGCAGGAATCCTCCTTGGCTCCATGGCCCTACTTGCCGACGGCCTGCATATGGCCTCGCACGCGGTGGCTCTCAGTGTCAACGCCTTCGCCTATATCTATGCCCGGCGCCATGCCCACGATAGGCGTTACAG
>JBLNCE010000008.1:0-2560 GCA_050260415.1 Bacteroidota bacterium
GCTATGTCGAGGATGTGCCTTTGATCGAAAACATGAACCTCCAGATCAAGGCGGGCGATACCATTGCCATCGTCGGACCGACGGGTGCCGGCAAGACAACCCTGGTCAACCTCCTGATGCGCTTTTACGAGATCAGCAAGGGCAAGATCGCCGTGGATGGAGTGGACATCCGGGAACTCCGGCGGGAGGATCTGCGGCGGATGTTCGGGATGGTGCTGCAGGACACCTGGCTCTTCAACGGCACGATCAAGGAAAACATCGCCTACGGTCGCGAGGGCGCCACGGACGAAGAGATCGTCCAGGCGGCCAAAGCGGCGCATGCGGACCATTTCATCCGGGCGCTGCCTGAGGGCTACAGCACGGTGCTCAATGAAGAAGCCTCCAACCTTTCCCAGGGTGAGAAACAGCTCCTGACCATTGCCCGGGCCATCTTGGCCGATCCGGCCATCCTGATCCTGGACGAAGCGACGAGCAGTGTTGACACGCGCACGGAGATGCGGGTCCAAAAGGCCATGACCGAGCTGATGAAGGGCCGGACCAGCTTCGTGATCGCGCATAGGCTCTCGACCATTCGCAACGCCGAGAAGATCCTGGTCATGAATAACGGCCGCATCATCGAGACGGGCAACCATAAAGAACTGATGGCCAAGGGCGGGTTCTACGCGGACCTTTATAACAGCCAATTCACCGGGGCTTATACGGACGAAAAGGCTGTTTAAGCAGTACACGTATTATCCTTCGTAATCCATCGGATATCTGCGCAAGAATGTATATTATCCCGCTCATGGTCACCGCGCCCAGTGTTCACGCGGCATGCACTGCCGATTGCCCTGCCACGTCATGCTTTCAACGCCAATCCCAGACAGTGTTCCTAGCATATCTTGTTACTGAATGTAACTCAGATTCTGAGAGTGCCTCCACTAGCTCTCTTCGGCGGCAAACTCAGAGCTTGTCTAGGAGCGGCCGTTATCCATGACTTGTTATTGTCCCAAACATGAAAGGGGTAGCCACATGGTGCACGTCAATCCCGCCATTCCCGACACGGTGCCAAAGTTTGTCGACCCCGTCCCGATCCCGGCGGTGCTCCGTCCCATCGGCATAGAGCGAGGGAAGCCGCTGTACGGAATAACTATGAGCCAGTTCCAGCAGCAGCTCCACCGCGATTTTCTCCCCACCACGGTCTGGGGGTACAACGGCACGTATCCGGGTCCCACCATTGAAGCCAGGCGAAACCAGGCAATCCGGGTCCGGTATCTCAACAATCTGCCCACCACCCATCTTTTGCCGATCGATCACAGCGTCCACGGGGCCGAGTCTTTCCGGCCCGATGTGCGCACCGTCGTACACTTGCACGGTGCCAACCTGCCCGCCATCTTCGACGGCCACCCGGACGTCTGGTTCACCCCGGGGCTGGTGGAAACGGGTCCGCTTTTCAAGACCAATGTCTTTACGTACCCCAACAAGCAGCCGGCGACGGCCTTGTGGTATCACGATCACGCCGTGGGGATCACTAGACTGAATGTCTACGCCGGGCTGGCCGCGTTTTACTTGCTCCGCGACCGGTTTGAGGACGCGTTGAAGCTCCCGAGCGGCTGTTTCGAGGTACCACTGGTTATCCAGGACCGTTCCTTCAACCCGGACGCCTCGCTTTTCTACCCGGAAAGCGTGCCGCCGGAGTTTTTTGGCAATACGATTCTCGTAAACGGCAAGGTTTGGCCGTTCCTGGAGGTGCAGCCCCGCCGTTACCGGTTCCGGCTCCTGAACGGATCCAACGCCCGGTTCTACCGCCTGCGCTTTGATCCGGAGCTGTCCGTAACGCAGATCGGGGTGGACGGCGGCTTCCTTGCGCGGCCGGTGCAACTGAATGAGATCCTGCTGGCGCCGGCTGAGCGCGCCGACGTGATTATCGACTTCACCGCGCACCAGGGCGCGACGTTCACCCTGACCAACGACGCCCCGACCCCGTTCCCGGCCGGAGATCCGCCCGACGAGAATACCAGCCTGATCATGCAGTTCCGGGTCGTCCTGCCGTTGAAGGCCAGGGATCGGAGCGCCATCCCGACGGAACTGCCGGAGGGTCTCTCCCTGTCGCCGGACGAAGCGGTCAAAACACGGGACCTCACCCTCAACGAGGTCGAGGGCCATATGGGTGGCGTGCTGCCGCTGCTAGGCATCCGCAGCATCTCGGGACGGCCCCTCCCGCTCGCTTGGGGCGACTCCGACACCGAGTACCCGCGGCTCGACACGGTCGAGATCTGGAACCTGATCAACCTGACCGCCGATACGCACCCCATTCATCCGCACCTTATCCGGTTCCTGATCCTTGACCGCCAGCCCTTCGATGTCGACCGGCTTACGGCCACGGGCGAATTCGTCTTTACCGGACCGCCGGTCCCGCCGGAGGCCGACGAACGCGGACCAAAGGATACCGTGCGGGCGAACCCAGGCGAGGTTACGCGGTTCATCGCCCGTTTTGGCGATTTTGCCGGGGACTTCGTCTGGCATTGTCACATCCTTGAGCACGAGGACCACGAGATGATGCGGCGGTATGAAGTGGTGA
>JBLNCE010000009.1:0-61579 GCA_050260415.1 Bacteroidota bacterium
CCGCATAAACATTATCAGAACAACCTTTGGAGGGTCGCCGGCATGATTATGCTGCTGGACCGAAGACTCGTGGCCGGATTGGCCCTTGTTCCCCTCTTCTGCCTCGGGGGAATATGCGGCCGTCTGTTCCTTGCCGTCCGCGCCGGCCCGGCGGTGGTGGTGGACCCGGGTCACGGGGGGATCGACGGCGGCTGCCAGGACGGGCGTGGCAACCTGGAAAAGGATCTGAATCTGGCCATCTCCCGCCGCGTGGCCGCCCATCTTAGAGAGGCCGGATATGCCGCGCACTTGACCCGCGCCGACGACCGTGCCCTCGGCGAGACCTATGGGCGGGACCTCATGGCCCGCGTGGATGCCGCCCGTCAGACCCGCGCCCGGGCCCTGGTGAGCGTCCATGCCAACTGGTGCCGCGATCCGAGCGCGACCGGCGCGTTGATGGTCGTTCCACCCGCGGCCCCGCAAAGCATGCGCCTGGCCAAGGCGATCGGCGCGCGCCTGCAAGGGCTCTGCCCAGTCAACCCCGAGCCGCTCGTGATGCCGGATCACCCGCTCCTGGCCGCGGAGTCCTTTCCAATCGTCCTCGTGGAAGTGGGTTTCCTATCAAACCCGGCCGAGGCGGCGCGGCTGCAAACAGCCGCGTACCAAGACGCTCTCGGCCGCGCCATCGCCCAAGGGATCGAGGACTTTCTTAGAGCCGCGCCGCCCGCGGCGATCCGGTCTACCCGGTGAACATAGGCTGCTGGCCCTCCCGGCCGGGGGCGCACCCCCGCCATCCAGTCTGCATAAAATGCAAGGATTCCGTGGGGTGTACACCCACGTGGTGGGGGGACCTCGATGCTGGAAACACCCTCCTTCTTTACGCTGGTGTCCGGAGCCGGAGAGGCGGCAAGCCCCCTCAACGCTTTTGACGCGGCGCTCCTGGACGCCGGGATTGGCAATCTCAACCTGCTCCGTGTCTCCAGCATCCTGCCGCCGGGCGCTGTCTACAGGCCGCAACTGACCATTCCCCCGGGAAGCTTGCTTCCGGTGGCCTATGGCACGATCGCCAGCAGCACGCCCGGAGACCTCATCGCGGCCGCCGTTGCCGTCGGACGGTGCGCCCCGGATCGGTTCGGCGTGATCATGGAATGCAGCGGCCATTGCTCGCGCGGGGAGATCGAGGCGCGGATCAGGGCGATGGTGGCCGAAGGCTTTGCCGTCCGCGGGATGCCGTCGGGCGAGGTCCTAGTGGCCAGCGTGGAGTGGCGCGTCAAAAAGATCGGTGCCGTCATCGCCGCGGTGCCGTTGTGGTACGATAATTCGCCGGTCTCTTGAGGAGCGAGGCCTGCCTCGCCCAACCCCAACGCGTTCCTGGGCCGTGATCCGTGCGGTATGAATAAAGATAGGCCGCTATCCGCGGCCTATCTTGCTTGATGTTTAGACATTTGCGGTATTACTTGCCGTAGAACGCATTCACATTGGCCTTGGTGACGACGTTGGTGCCGGTATCCACATAGCCCGGCAACGGGTTGATGCCGCTGGTCTTCCAGCCGTCAATGGGATTGACCAGGTTATGTTTGGTGAAGTAGAGGAAGACCATGGACCAAAAACCCATGCTCCATGTGCCCTGGGCGATGGAGGCGCTGATCTCGCCGGATTTGATCAAGTCCAGCGTACCCTTGTCCGTATCAAAGGAAACGTTTCCGCGGCGAGGCAGGCATGGTCCAGGAGCATCCGGGTGCCGTAGGATTTGCAGATCTCACGTAATTCCACGCTAAGCGGCATCCCGATACCTCCACAAACACAGATACTAGGTCAACTGCTCCGCCTCATAGGTTGTGTAGACTCTGACGCGGTGCGATCAACTGTCGTGCTCGTGCGCGTGATCCCAGTCGTCCCGTGCTCGAATCACGAGTACGAGTACGAGTGCGAGCACCCGCCTGCGGGCTGAAGCGCCGTTTGCTATAGATGGTAGCCCTACGGCGCGTAGGCCCGTCCTCCGCAGCAGTACCCATGTGGCATTCAAGATGCTACTGCGGAGGGTGGAGGGTGGACCGCTTCGCTGAGCACGAGCACGGATCAGAAAATCACTTATGGACCCTGTTTTATAAAACGGCAAGAAACCTTTGCTTGACGTTATCCGCGCGCTTCCATATAATCACGTTTAGAAAACTCAGTATTTCGTAATACGATGAGGGTGAGAAGGATGTTCTTTCCAAAAACGGCCCAACCCGTTGAAACGGTCGCGCCGGGGGTTTCTCGGCAGGTACTGGCCCGCGGCGGCGGGCTGATGACTGTAGAGGTACGCTTCGCCAAAGGCGTCGCCATGCCCCCCCACACACATCCCCACGAGCAGGTCAGCTACATCCTCGCGGGCAGATTCGAGGGATTCATCGGCGGAGAGAAGACCATCCTGACGGCGGGCGATACGTACTATGTGCCGCCTGATGTTCCCCATACGGTGACCGCCCTCGAGGATTCCGTCATCCTCGACGTCTTCACCCCGCAACGCGAGGATTTTCTGCGCTAAGCCATTTTGAGCGGCCAGATCGGTATCGGGTCGGAATCGGATCGAAGGTCTTCCGATGATTCGGGTGCGGCGCATCGATTTCGATACCGATCTCGGCCCCAAGCAAAGAGTCACAGAAAAAACCCCCGCTCCCTCCGGAGCGGGGGCCTTCGCTTGGCCGTTATGCCCCTATGTACCTTACTCCGCCTTCAGCTCGATGCTGTCCAGGTAACCGCTCATCTCCACTTTATTGCTGGAACCGAGCTTGAAGACCACCCGGTCCGGGGCGATGCTCTTGATCATCGGGAAATCCCCGATTTTTTTGTCATCCACGGTATAGGCGAACTTGCCCGTCGCCACATCCCAGGCCACCGTCACCATATGCCAGGCATCCCGCTCATACTTGACGCCGCAATCCTGGAGGACGCCCTCCTGGTCGCGGTACTTGACGTTGCCGTTGCCGCTCAGGCTGATATCGACGACCCGTTCGCCGTCCTTGGTAAATGTGCAATAGAAGTCCCCCGCCCCGGAAGAAGGGTTGAGAAAAGCGAAGCGAATGGATCCCCTTTCCTGCTTACCGAACCATCTGCTGGCTTGAGCCGCGCCGCCGGGGCTGTCGTCGGCCATCTTCAAGCAATGCGGGGGGGTATGCGGCGCCATTACCGTCTTGTCCACCACCGTGCAGACGGCCTTGATGTCGCCCCCGTCCTCCCAACCGGCCGGAAATTGATCCAGGGCGGCCGCGTCAAAGCTCTCCGCGAACGGGATCGCGCCGACGGTCAGGGAGAGGGGGAGCAGAAACAGGAACACCATCCCAAAGACCGAACGTGCTTGCTTACTCATGCGTAATCCTCCTTTTCGTCATCGGCTGCATCGTCTTCATCGCATCCCGGCTGAGCCGCTACCAAGACACCGTCTCGTTATCCCATCTCCGCCCCCTTTCGTCATATGCCAAGCTAGGCACGTGTTATCATATTGACTAAATTATTCGCCAGAGAACCGCCGATCTCCTGCCGGCTGTAAACAACAGCCGCTGCGGCCGACGACCCCGGGCAACCGACATGCAAAATAAAAACCCGCCGTGAGGCGGGCGGGCTGGCTTCGCCACAAGCTCAGCCTCGCTGCGGACCGCGGCTGCCGGTCCCAGGCAAGATCCGTCTCTGTCCGGTAACCGGCGAAGGCCGGATTCCGGCATACCGCCAACGGATCGGCCGCCGGCGTGATGCGTTTTCACGCGCGCCGTTTCCTTGGCGCGTCGGAGATGGATTACCTCGTCACCGTCACCTTGGTCAAGCCATGGGGCTTATCCGGATCGTATCCTTTGGCCAACGCCAGGAAGCAGGCGAAGAGCTGAGCCGCCACGATGCAGGTAAATGGGGAGAACAATTCCGGCACATGCGGTAAGGCAAAAGAAGTACGGCCCAAGGAGAGAATCCCCCGATCGTCGGCGAAGACGACGAGTTCTCCCCCGCGTTCCTTGATCTTGTCCGCGGTTTCCGCCAGGCCGTCCCTGGCCGCCCCCGTCGGGGCAAAGACCAGAACCGGAAAGTTCTGGTGGACCATGGCGATGGGACCGTGCAAAAAGTCCGCGGCGGAGTAACCTTTGGCCCCGATGTAGCTCGTCTCCTGGATTTTTAGCGCCGTCTCGAGGGCGGTGGCCTGGTTCAGGCCTCGCGCCAAGACGACGCACTCCCGGATAAAGGCGTAACGTTCAACCTGGGCCCTGACGGTCTCCTCCAGGCGAAGCGTCTTTGCCATATAGCGCGGCAGATCGGCAAAGGCCGCCGATACGCCCGCGTCGCCGGCCAGGGCCAGACCGAGCATGGCCAGGAGGGCCATCTCCGCCGTATAGGTCTTGGTGGCGGCCACGGCGCGCTCGACGTCGGCGCGGCAGAGCAGAAGGTGTTCGGCATGCTTGGCCATGGTCGACCCGGGCGCGTTGGTGATCGTCGCCGTCAGAGCGCCGCTTGCGCGCGCGGCGGCGAGGTATAGATCGACATCGGCGGCTTCTCCCGACTGCGATAAGCCGATCACGAGGGCGTTTGACAGGCGCAGGGGCCTTTCGTACAACGTGACGATGGATGGGGCGGCAAGAGCCACCGGGATCCCGGTGACATATTCCAAGAAGTACTGGCCAAAGATCGCCGCGTGGTCCGACGTGCCGCGAGCCGCCAGCACGATCAGATCCACGCCACGTTCTCTTACCCGCGCGGCTAGTTCATCTAGCTCACCTTCCGCTTCCCGTTGCAATGAAGCCAGGATCTCCGGCTGGGACTTGATCTCCTCGAGCATGATGGTCAATCTATCGCCCCTCCTTTGGGACTACGATCTCCCCAAGGGCAACACAAGGCGCCAATAACTACTCCCGCCCCAGCCTCTCCAGCCGCGCGGCCACTTCCCGGAGGAACCGCTCTTGGAAGGCGGCGACATACGCCCCGACCGAGAGTCCGGGATCGGCGACCAACGGGGTGAGATCCATGGCAAAGGTCAGACCGGCGGTATCGTCCACGCCGTGTGAAGAGTGGTAGGTGGCATGCGCCCGCCGGCGTCCCAGGGTCGCCAGGTCGTAACGTTTGCCGCCGCAGATCTGGGAGTCAAAGACGCCCAACAATGCCGCGGCCAAGTTCTCATGGGCATCCACGCGCAGAGCCACCTTGTCCTCGTCCACCAACCAGTCCAGGTCGCGCCAGACTTCGCAGCCATAGAGGCGGGCCGGCCGGACTTCCGCGGGCAACTCGCGCAGGGCCTGGATCGTGCGGAGGGCGACGGCGACATGGGTGTCGTGCTTATCGGCGGGGTTATGGGTATAGACGGCCTCCGGCCGGGCCGCCAGGAAAAGCTCCTTGAGATCCTCGATCGCCTCGCGTCGCGCGGGGTCCTTCACCGACCCACTGGTATAATCGAGCAGAACAATGGCGGCGTATTCCCCGATCGCGGCCGCTTTCTTTTGCTCCTGCCGGCGGATGGCGCGCATCTCTTCGTCGGTGAACTTGGCGTAGAGACCATCCCGCGCGCTGCCGGCGCCGTCGGTCACGGTCACGCCGAGGAACCACCGGTCGCTCCGGGCGTAGCACGCAAGGATTCCGTGGTAGGCCATGATCTCCAGGTCGTCCTGGTGGGCCGCGACGCCCATATGGGTCGTCCGTCGCAGCGCTTCTCCCTCGGGCCGGCCGTCCGGAACGTATAGTTCGGCGGTGGCATTTCGTAATCTCATGGCAAGACGCTTCCTCACTTGTAGAGTTGGGCACGGCAGGGTACTCTGCCACGGTAGTCCGGTGTAATACTTCCGTAACGGCGCGATCGATCCTTTTTACAAATCTTCTACGACTTCTTTTCAGATCTGACCGAAAAACCGTAGTATAAGCTTTCATCTGACAAGTCCTTGTGGCAGATATGTGGGTCTGCGCCGGGTGCGCCGGTGCGGCCTGATGGGCTGCGCATCTCGTCGTTGTCGGCCGTTTTCGTGCTCGACGGACGCGTGTACGTCTGCGCGCGAAAACGGCCTTCCGCCTAGAGCTGCTTGCCCCTGAGGCCGCAAGCCATGTCGAGGAAGTCGTGTCCGGCGCACCCGGCGCGGTTGCACGACCATCCTGGTCAGGAGAGTGCGCCTCCTCATCCTTGAGGCCTCGGCGTTCATGGTCTTAATGTTCGCCTACGGCGCGCAGACATGGATGTCGAGCCACACGGCATTGATTGCCGGATGCAATCACGCCGTTGGCTTCGAAGCCCAACGGAGTACTGAGGCGCAAAGGATGCGCCGAACGGTCCCTCACCCGAACCACGGACGGTGAGGTGGATAAAGACCTTCTCATAAGGAGGTCCAGGAACCTTGGTTCCGGTCGCGGGATTCCAAAGGGTGTGCGACCACACCCTTTGGTCCGGGAGGGTGCGGGAGGACGGATAGTGCCTCCCGCGACCCAGACTAATCTACATATGAAAGCTTATACGACCCTGTAAACTTGACGTAGGACTGGAAAAGGCCATTTTCTTGTGCCTACGAAGATGCACCCTGCCAACACGACGTATAAAGGCGCTGTAGGAATTTACCTCTGTGCGAAATCCCGCTGACGAAGGCATGGAGACGAGGGCCGCTCGCCCACCGTGCTCCTGTAACAGTCCACATCCGGTCTTTTTGGTGTATGCTCTTAGCAAACGATAGCGAGAGGAGCACCACCATGCCTGTGGCAAACACCCTCCCCGATCCGGCGGTTCTGTCCTTCGTCGGCGCGGGCAAAGAAGGCCGGGTCTACCGGCTCGATGGGACGCGGTGCGTCAAGTACTACAACCATGCCAAATATCAGCGGCGGGAGCTGGCCGCCCTCACGCGGGGCGCCGGCGATCCGCTCCTGCCCCGCGTCCACTCCTGGGGCCGAAGCTACGTGATCAGGGAGTATATCGAGGGAACGGCGCTCTTTGATTACCTCAGCGCGCATCCTCTCACCCGGGACTTGGCCGTGAAAATCCTGCAAATGCACGAAACCTTGATCCGGCTCGGTTTTCACCGCGCGGACCTCAGGCTGTCCCACGTCATCCTCACGCCGGACGGACGGCTCCGGGTCATCGATCCGACCAATATGATGAAGGACCATCGCACCTTCCCGCGTAAACTGCTCTACGACCTGGAACGGCTGGGTAAGCGGGAGGAATTCCTGGCCTGGACCGCGCGCCTGCGGCCGGATGTGTACCGCCGCTGGCAAGAGCATCTGCGGTAGCGTGCGCGGCGCGATCCTGGGGACACTAGATCCAGATCGGGCGCAATGTATTGCGCCCCAACATCCGGCGGATCACGCAACCACGGCTTTCCGTTCCAGGGGCGTGCCGCCTACGACGCCGTAGCAGCCATGGCCGCAAAGGCTGGATGCCTCGCCCGACCCGGATGCGTTCCTGAACCATTGGGTGAGTTCGGGGTTTTTGCGCTGCTGCCAACGCCAAAAAAGAAGCGAGGGGCATCGCCTTGCAATATTGGCTCTTTAAAACCGAACCGGAAGAGTACAGCTACCAGGACCTGGCCAAGGCCGGGGGCGGTACCTGGGACGGCGTCAGGAACCCGCGCGCCCTGGCCAATCTAGCCCAAGTCCGCCCCGGGGACCGGGTCTTCATCTACCATACGGGCAAGCACCGCGCCGTCGTCGGACTGGCTGAGGCCGTCTCCCCGCCTTATCCCGACCCGCACGCCGCCGACCACCGCCTGGTCGTGGTCGATCTCGCGCCCCGCGGCGAGCTGCCCCGGCCGGTAACCTTGGCCGAGATCAAGACCGATTCCCTCTTTGCCGGCTGGGAACTGGTGCGTCTGCCCCGGCTCTCGGTCATGCCGGCGCCCGAGCGCATCTGGCAGAGCGTGCTCGGGATGTCCCAGGCCGGCCCATCCAAATAGAGACATGAAAAATTATCGCGGAATCGATGAAGGCCCTCTCCCCCTCGGTCCCCCTCTCCCGCGAGCGCGGGAGAGGGGGAAGGGCACCGGGAACAACGACAAAAAGAGGCGGGCTCGAACCGCCCCGCCTCACATACCAATTACATCCGCCTTCACTGATACCACGGTGGACATGCTTGTCTTTTGCCTTTTTCTTTTGCCTCTTGCCTCTTGTCTTTTACCTCTTGCCTCTTGTCTCTTGCCTCTTGCCTATCCCCTCATGCCTTCCGCCTCACGCCTCACGCCTTCTTCATCTCCGCCACGATCGCGTCCGCCATCTCTTTTGTCCCCACGGCGCTCGGGTCGTTGCGGTCCGCCTTTAGGTCGTAGGTGACGTGCTTTCCTTCCCGCAGGACCTTGGCCACCGCGGCTTCCAGGCGGTCCGCGGCCTCATCCTCGCCGAGGTGGCGGAGCATGAGCATGCCGGAGAGAATGGTCGCCGTGGGATTGACCTTGTTCTGGCCCTTGTATTTCGGCGCCGAGCCGTGAGTCGGTTCGAAGAGCGCGACCCCGTCGCCTATATTGGCTCCCGGCGCCACGCCCAAGCCGCCGACCAGCCCCGCGCAGAGGTCCGAAAGGATGTCGCCGTAGAGGTTGGGCAGGACCAGGACGTCGAAGGCCTCGGGCCGCTGAACGAGTTGCATGCACATCGCGTCCACCAGCACTTCCTCGTACTCAATCCGGCCTTTATACTCCTCGGCTACCTCCCGGGCCGTCCGGTAGAAGAGGCCGTCGGTATACTTCATGATGTTGGCCTTGGCCACGGCCGTGACCTTGCGCCGCTTGTTCCGGACGGCGTAATCAAAGGCGTAGCGGACGATGCGCCGCGTGCCGTCGGCCGAGATGGGCTTGATGGAGATGGCGGCGTGGGGGTTGATCTTGCTCCCGCCCATGGCCGCGATCTGCTTCGCCTCGGGTGTATCGGCGTCGAATTCCACGCCGGCGTATAGATCCTCGGTGTTCTCCCGCACGATTACCAGGTCCACCTGGCTGTAGCGCGTGCGTACACCGGGGTAGATCTTGCACGGCCGCACGCAGGCATACAGGTTCAGGGCGTGCCGCAGGGCCACGTTGACGCTGCGAAACCCGGTACCGATGGGGGTCGTGATGGGACCCTTGAGGCCGACCTTGTTCGCGCGCAGCGAGGCCAGGACCGCCTCCGGGAGGGGCGTGCCCGCCTTTTCCATGATATCGACGCCCGCCTCCTGGACATCCCATTCGATGGCCGCGCCGGTGGCCTCGATGACCCGCCGCGCGGCCTCGACCAGTTCGGGACCGGTGCCGTCTCCGGGGATTAGGGTCACTTTTCGTGGCAAGTAGATCGCTCCCTTTTCATGTCATTGTGTGGGATATTCGACGGGTTATCACATTGCTTCAAGAAGCGGTGTGAAAAACTCATTATCGCTGATCGATGAAGGCCCTCTCCCCCTCAATCCCCCTCTCCCGCGAGTGCGGGAGAGGGGGAAGGAAGGCAAGGATTTGCCCGAAGAATGCCGCTTCGACACTTCAGGCTCATGATCCTGCGAACCGGTTCGATGAATACTGGATTCTTCGCCGGTCTTTCCATCACTCCACACGGCCCGAAAAAGGATTATCCCGCGCCCGAGGCGAACTAACCAAAGCCGGTCCCGGGCTTGGCGGACGACACGCGCGGGCGGTAAGGGTTTTTCGCCAATGGGGGTTGCCGCGTGAAGACCGTGCATCGGTACATCATCCTGGATTACCTCGGCCAGTTGGCCCTTTGCACCGTGGGGATCTCGATCTTTATGATCGGTTTCACCCTCTATCAGGAAGCGGCCAATCTCGTCAACTACCGGGTCCCGCTGGCCATGGTCCTCTGGCTGCTCGCCAACCGCTGGCCCATGGTCTTGCTGGACGTAATGCCCGGCGCCGGGCTCTTCGCCGTCATCCTCTCCCTGGGCCGCATGGTCCGCGAACGCGAGTTCCAGGTCTTCCGCCTGAGCGGGTGGAGTTTCCCCCGGATCGTCTGGCCGCTGCTCGCCCTTACGCTCGCCATGTCCTACGGCGTTTTCCTTTGGAACAACCACATGGTCCCCGCCAGCGAGCACCGGTACGCGCAGGCCTGGGCCAAACTGACCCGGGAACGCATCTACAACTTCGTCGCCACGCAAACGTTCATCGCCGGTCCGGACAATACCCACTTTTATATCGGCTCGATCGATAAACGCACGGGGGAAATGAAAAACGTCCTCGTCTACCAGGAAAATCCCGGCGCGTTTCCCCGTTTCATCACCGCCCTGGAAGGCCGGATGGAGGGGCAAGTCTGGATCCTTAAGCGCGGCGTCCTGCACGAGGTGGGTCCGGATGGGTATGTCACCTTTGAAAGCGGTTTCGACCGGATGACGGTGAATACGAAGCGCGACTGGTCCCACCTCTTCGCCAACCAACTCGGCCCGCGCGAGATGAACCGCGCCCAGCTCCGCGCCATGGCGGAGAAATACGACGACCTGGCGCGGCCGGCCCAGGGGTACATCCCGGCCAACGGCTATTGGCTGGAATACCACCTGAAACTGGCCTCGCCTTTCGCCTTGTTCGTCTTCACGACCTTGGCCATCCCCTTCGCCTGCCTGGGAGGCCGCGCCGGGCGGCTGGCGGTATTCACGCCCGCCCTGATTCTATATTTCAGCTATTTCCTGCTTTTGACGGTCCTGTATTCGCTGGGGACGCAGGGTATCATCCAGCCCTGGCTGGCGGCATGGGGGAGCAACCTTCTCTTTGGCACGGTGGCGTGCGTGCTCCTTGTCACGCTGGTCAAGTAGGCATACAACTGGTGAAGAGGTTAGAATGACCTTCTCGTCTGGTGTGATAAAACCAAGGCCGCTTACCCCCCACCCCCCTCTCTTGGTTAAGAGAAGGAGTGGCCGCAGGCCGGGGGCGAGTTCCGGACTGCCTTGCTTCCACACGCCTTGGCTGGTCTTTTTCATGTTCGTGGTCCTGACCCTCGCCGCGGCGCGTCCCGCCAGAGCCGCCGAAGCCGCCAGACTCCAGGGCGACGAGGTTGTCTTCAACTATGAGGCGCAGACGCTCGTCGCCACCGGCCATGCCCGTCTGGCTTACAAAGAGACCGTCATCACCGCCGACCGTCTCGAGATCGATATGGAACGAAACACACTGCTCGCGAAGGGTAATGTGACATTCGCCCAGAAGGACCAGAGCATCAAGCTGGCGGAGCTTTCGTTCGACCTTGACAGCGGCGACGCGCATCTGGGGCCGTTCACGGGCGAGGTCAGGGACGAAAAGACCAAGGGGAGCATCTACCTCTCCGGACAGGACTTGATCCGCACCGACGACAAGACGACGGCGATCGATCTCTCCTTGACCACGTGTTCATTGGCGGAGCCACATTATCACTTCACGGCGGGCAAGATCGAGTATTTCCCCAAGGATCGTCTCATTTTGCGGCAGGTCTTTTACTGGGAGGGGCATCTGCGGCTCCTCTACCTGCCTTATCTGGCCATCTCGCTCAGGGAACGGGAGAACAGCTTCCAGTTCCCGCGCTTCGGGTACAATAACGAAGAAGGCCTCTTCCTCAAGCTGGCTTATAACTTCTTTGTGGGCGACCGTCAGTCGGGGGCCCTGCTGCTCGATCTGATGCAGCGGAAGGGCGTGGGCGAAGGCTTGAAATACACCTGGGAGATCGCCGCCGGGACGGAGTTTACGGCTTCCCTCTATCACCTGGACAACAAGCTCACCGGCGGGGACGACTACCGCGTCGGCGCCACGCTCTCGATGCCGTTGGGGGACTACAAGTTCCGCGGCAATCTATCCTACCTCGAGCAGTCCACCGCCGGCGGGCAATGGGCGCGTAACTACCAGCTCGGCACCCAGATCTCCCCGCAAAAAGGAAGCGGGCCGCAACTCACCATGAACTACCTGTCCAACGAGACGGCCAGCCATGAGACCTGGAGCCTCGACTTGGCCGCAAGCGGCGCCTGGCGGCCGTGGGCCGGCGGGCAGCTAAGCTTGGGCGGGCGCTGGTACTATGCGGGGGACTCCCAAACCGTTGTTTCGCACAGGGAAAACTACGACGCCGGGTTCGCGCAGACTTGGAACTGGGGCCGCCTCAACATCCTGCTCCGAAACCAGGTCAGCCCGGGTTATACGCAGAGCCTGCTGCCGCAAGTAACGCTGTCCGTTTCCAAGATCGACGCCGGCCCCATCCTGGGCAAGTATAAACTCACCCTGGATTACCAGCGGCGGGAACAAGAGACAGAGACCCTGTCCCTGGCGGGACAGCGGTTCGCGGTCGATCTGGACCGCGAGCGATGGCGTCTGGGAGCCTTGGGGCCGTTTTCCCTCGAGGCGTGGGCCTGGGCCAAGGAACGGTTCTATGACAGCGGCGAAACGGTACGCGCGCTCGCGCCCGAGCTAACCCTGGTCACCAGGTTCGGGTCCTCGTTGCGCGTGGAGACCGGTCTGTCCTGGACCTTCGCTGAGGGAACCCCGCCGCCTTTCTTTGCCGGTGATGCCGTGAGCCCGCGCGCCAACCTGAGCATGAGGGGTTATTTTCAGAAGGAGCGCTGGCAGGGAAGCCTCACGACCGGCTATGCGTTTGCCACCGGCATCTGGCAACCGATCGCGGTCAACCTTGCCTGGAGTTCGCCCGGCGGTGACAGGCTCACCCTGAACTCAAGCTACAATCCGCAACTCAAGACCCTTGGCTTGACTTCCTTTGCCCTGGGTTGGCGCCCCAAGCAAGATTGGTCGTTCCTGCTGAACACGGGGTACGATCCCTTGGTCGCGCGGTGGACCAGACTGGATTTTGAAGGGAATCTCAAGCAGTCGCTGGGCGAAAATCTGTCTCTCGATCTCAAGGCGCGCTACGATCTTTTCCGGGAAACCTGGACCCAGTCCCTGGCCACGGTCAATTATCGCTGGCATTGCCGCACACTGAGCCTGGGATACGATTGGACGCGGGGCGAGATCACGCTTTCGATCTCGATCAATGCCTTCCCGGACTACCCGCTGAAACTGGCTTACTCGGACAGCGGCCTCGGCTTTACGCCGCCCGTGATCCTGCCATGAAGGGCGCGAGTGCGACGTGGCGGTCTCTCTTTCTCCTTGCCCTGGGGGTGATGGGCCTTTTCGCCTTACGCGGACTGCGTTTGCCATTCCCGGGCGCGCTCTGGCCGCCACCGGCTCCGAAGATCCGGCCGCCGTTCTACGCCGCCCCGGGGACGGAACTGAGCCTGACCAGGGTGGTCGGACGCCGGCAGGGCAAGCGCGCCTGGGAGTTCAAGGCCGAGAGAATCACCCGCTCCCTGGACGGGATGACGTTCATAGCGGAAAAGATCTCCGAAGGACAGATCTACGAGGCGGAGAAACCGAGCTGTGTATTCCGTGCCGGACAGGTCAGATACGAGGTCTTGCCCCAGCGCCTGACGATCAGCGGCGGGTTTGACGGGCGCCTGTCGGACGGGACAACCTTTACCGCCGCGCTCGTGACGGCCGATCTCCGGCGGAAGAGTCTCACGATCCCCGGGCCGGTCAAGGTCGAGGGCAAAGAGGTCAGTCTCACGGCCGATAGCCTGACTGCGGATCTCGCGGCCGAGACGGTCACGCTCAAGGGAAACGCCGTGATCCGCTGGTCGGGCGGCACCATGCGGGCCGCCGAGGTTACATACTCCGTCAGGGATGGTACGTTTTCCGTGCAGGGGAACCAGGGGGAGGGGGTTGACCTGACCTTATGAACCGAGATCCCGAAAGTGGCGGTACATACGGTTACCCGCGGATCTGCCGCGTACGTGCTTTGGCGCCGAAACCCCGGCCGGTCGTGGTGCCTGCGGCACTCCGGATGAAACGCCGGCATATGTTCATCGCATTCATCGCCCTCGTGTTGGCGTTAACCCATGCGTTCGGGCAGGCCGCGGAGGAAATACGCGCGCATGCCGATCGGGTCTCCGGGCAGATCAAGGGCAAAGGGAATGAGACGATTGTCCTAGAGGGGGATGTAACCATCACCCAGGGCAGCACCGTCATCCAGGCCGAAAAGGCGGTCTATGACAAGGACGGCGGTTCGATCGTGCTGACGGGCGGGGTCCAACTCAAGCAGAAGGAGACCACGGTCTTCGCCGAGGAACTGATCTACCTCCGGCGGACGAAGGACGGCACCTTCCGCGGGGGCGTTCGCCTGACGAGGGAAGAGGAGAAAGACGAGACCGGCAAGGTAACAAAGGACGGATTCTCGCTGAACGCGGACGAGCTGGTCTTTGCCTCGGAAAAACAGAGCTTTACCGCCAAAGGTCACGTCTCCATGGAACACAAGGATTTCAGCGCCACGGCGGATGAGATGCGGTACGACGACGAGCACCAAGAACTGACGCTCACCGGCGCGCCGACCCTGACCCACAAGGATGAAATAATCAAAGCGGAGCAGATAACAATCTCGGTGGAAAACGATACCTTCCGGCTCGTCAAGGCGGACATAACCTTTACCGTGGAGGAAAAGGACGAGAAAGCGCCGCCGGCGGAGACGGACGCCGGCGCGGCGACCGCCAAAGATGACGCGCAAACGCCTCCTGCGCCTTGACAAGCGGGACGGTTTCGAAGAGCCGGCTCAGAACAATACGGCATGATTTCCCGTCGTCAAGATGTGATGACTGCTTTCGCGCCCTGCGCGTGTTTCGTAGTTTCGATACTCTCCTCATTTTGGCTCTGAAGGCCTTTTTCACATCTCTGGTTTGAAAATGGCATCAGACTCACCCCCCGTCCCCCTCTCTAAGCTTAGAGAGGGGGTGCCCGCAGGGCGGGGGTGAGTTGACAAACGCAGAAGCCGTCTCATTTTCATCCTTGGTTGTCCCGGCAGATGCCGGGGTGGATACTTTTAAAGGAGGAGACCACAAACTGCTGGACATCAACGGGCTCCTCCGCGTGCTCGAGGGTAACCCCTCGTACAACGGGCAGATCGTTTCCTGGCGCGTGACTCCCGCCCAGCCGGGGCGTTATACCGCCCCGGAGCAGCCGCTTCCCGCGCGCTTGGCCGCAAGACTATCGTCCCTCGGCATCACCTCGCTCTACGAGCACCAGACGGCTGCGCTTGAGGCGGTGCGCCGCGGCCAGAACGTGGTTGTCGAGACGCCGACGGCAAGCGGCAAGAGCCTCTGTTTTCACCTGCCCGTCCTCGAGGGGCTCGCCGCGGACCCGGACGCCCGGGCGCTCTATCTCTTCCCGACCAAGGCCCTGGCCCGCGATCAGCTGGGCAAGCTCGGCACCCTGGCGGACGGCGCGACGCCCATGGGCGTCTACGACGGCGATACACCCCGAAACGAGCGCAGACGGCTCCGCGAAGAAGCACGCCTCCTCCTGACCAATCCGGACCTGCTCCACCTCGGCATCCTTCCCTATCACCTTCAGTGGGGCGCGTTTTTTGCCAACCTTCGCTACGTGGTCGTGGACGAGATTCATACCTACCGGGGCGTCTTCGGCACGCATGTCGCCCACACGCTCCGGCGTTTGCGCCGCGTTGCCGCGGCGCACGGCGGCAACCCCCGATTCATCGCCGCCTCCGCCACCATTGCCAATCCGGCGGCGCATGCGGAAGCCCTCTTCGGAGCCCCGGTCAACCTGATCCGGGGCAACGGCGCGCCCCGAGGCGAACGGGCCTTTGTGCTCTGGGACGCTTACCGAAGACAACGTAGCAAGCTGGGGCTCACACAGACGGCCTACCTCGAGGACGCCACCTGGCTCCTGGCCGCATTACTGGGGCAAGGCGTGCGCACGATCGTCTTTACCCTCGCCCGCCAGGTAACGGAGTGGCTCCTCGTCTACCTCGCCCGCCATCTCGAGGCGATCGGCCAAGCCTCATTGGCGGGCAAGGTCCGCGCCTATCGGGGCGGATACCTTCCGTCCGAAAGACGCGCCATCGAGCGGCAGCTATTTGACGGCGATCTCCTGGGCGTGGTGAGCACGAGCGCCCTGGAGCTGGGGGTGGACATCGGCGGACTGGAAGCCGCCGTCTTGGTCGGCTACCCCGGCACCATGGCTTCACTCTGGCAGCAGGCCGGACGCGCCGGACGGGGCGGCGAACCATCGCTCGGCATCTTCATCCCCGGACCCAACTTGCTCGAACGCTACCTCCTCGGACACCCGGACTATTTCTTCGGCCGCCCCTTCGAACAGGTGTCCATTGACCCGGCCAATCTTTATATACTAGTGGACCATCTCAGCGCGGCCGCGTTTGAGTGGCCACTCTCGCGGGCGGACGAGGCGCTCTGGGGCGAATCGGCGTTGTCGCTGGCGGAATTGCTGGCGAGCGAGGGGCGTCTGACCGAGAACAAGCGCGAGGGCCGATGGTATTACGCCGGCGAAGGCTACCCGGCCAGCCGTGTCAGCCTGCGCGGCAGCAGCGGCCAGATTCGCCTGGTCGCGGGGGGCGAGACGATCGGCACAATCGATGCCGCCGGCGCGCACAACCAGGTGCATCCCGGGGCGGTCTACCTGCACGGCGGCGAGACCTATCTCGTCTCGTCGCTGGATCTGGAGGGCAACTTTGCTCTCCTGGAACGGACCGGGGTGGATTATTATACCGAGGCCACGGAGACGACGGAAGTCCTAGTCGTCGAGGAACACGATCGCCGGGACCTGGGTCAGTGCACGGCCCGGCTGGGCGAGGTCCGGGTTACCACCCAGGTGACCGGGTACCGGCGGCGGCAGACGGGCACCGGCGCGCTCGTGGGTGCCTATCCGCTCCAGCTCCCACCCCGCGCGATCGACACGGTGGCGTTCTGGCTCGCCTTTGCGCGCCCGCCCATCGAGGCCCTGGCCGGGCGGGGACTGGACGCCGCGGGCGGGCTTCACGGCTTGGAACATCTGCTGATCGGCCTGATGCCGCTCTTGGTTCTCTGCGACCGTTGGGATGTCGGCGGGTCATCAACCCTGTTCCATCCCGACACAGGCGGGCCGTGCATCTTCGTGTACGACGCCGCCGCGGGCGGGATGGGTTTTGCCGAAAGGGCCTATAACGGCCTGCCGGAATTCATCGCGCGCGCCGCCGAGGCCTTGGCCGCCTGCCCGTGCGCCCATGGCTGCCCGTCCTGCATCCAGAGCCCGAAATGCGGCAACCACAACCAGCCTCTGGACAAGCGAGCGACAAAGGAGATCCTGGCGCGGGTGACGAATCAAAACGAGGGTCATTAGAAGAGGTTCTCCGGGGTCTATCACATTGCTCCTAAGAGCATAACCTGGATCAACGCGTGTCCGATCGGAGTCTTGGAAAGGACGGGGTTTGGCGGATGCCCCTTTCCTTGGAAAACCGGTTGCGCAACTTCAGAGCCGGCCGGCAGACGCCGAGCGCCGGGGCGCCCCCGCCGCTCATGGCGGACCTTCTGGGCGGGCTGGCGGTGGAGGACGGGGATGGCGCCTATTACTTAATCCGGCGGACGTATCCCGGGTCGATCGAGCTGCCGCCCCCTCAACCAGAGGGGCTCAGGCGCAATTTGCGCCTGCTCTACGGCGTGGGACCTCGCACCGAAGAACGGCTGCGCGCGTTGGGGGTGGACACCCTCGATCAGCTGGCCGATCATGCGCGCTGGTCCGCTCAGGCCGGCGAGATCCTCCAGGCCATCGCGCTCAAGGACGTACGGCACCTCCAGCGTAAAGGCGCCCGCGACAAGGACCTGCTCTCCTTCTTTACCCCGGAGGACCTTGTCTTCCTTGACATCGAGACCACCGGGCTATACAGCGTCCTGCCTTTGTTCCTGGTCGGCCTGCTCTACCTGGCGGAGGGTAAGCTTCATCTGGTGCAATTCCTGGCGAGGCATTTTGGCGAGGAACGGCCCCTCTTGGCGGCCGTCGCCGCGCATCTGCCCCGGTTCAAGATGATCGTGAGCTATAATGGGCGGGCCTTTGACCTTCCCTATCTGAGCGGACGCTTTATGGCGCACAAATTGGCCTGCCGCTTGGACCACATCCATCTAGATCTGCTGCGCCACGCGCGCCGCAAATATCGCGGCCTCTTACCGGACTGCCGCCTCTCCACCGTGGAGGCCGTAGCACTTGCATGTGGAGGACGGGCGGACGACGTGCCGGGTTATATGATCCCCGAACTCTATCACAAGTTCGTCCGGACCCAGGATCAAGCAATCATCCGGGGCATCGTCGAGCACAACGCCCAGGACCTTCTCGCCCTGGCAGGCTTGATCCGGCTGGTGGAGTGAATAAAACCCAGGAGGGGAAGACCACGTGCCATCGGAGGAGATCGAACTAGCCGGCCACATCATCGACTCGCTCATCCTGCCGCGGGTGCTCGACACCATCCTCGACCTCGAGTGCGATTTCAACATCGAGGCCTTTCAGGTCGGCGTGCAAAAGACCGACCCCAGCTACGCCCGTTTGCGCGTGAGCGCGCCTACGCCCGAGAAGCTGTCGGAGCTGATCGAGAGCGTACAGCGTCTAGGAGCGGCGGTGGTCGAACGCCGTCCGGTCCGCCTGGTTCCGGCCGAGGTGGACGGGGTTTTTCCGCGCGGATTCTACGCGACCACGAATCTGGAGACATGGATCTACCTGGATGGAACTTGGGTCAAGGTGGACAACGCGGAGATGGACTGCGGCATCGTCTATGATCCCGTTTCCGGCCGGGCGCGCGCCCTCAGAGTGGCCAAGGTAAAGCGCGGCGATCTCGTGGTGGTCGGCCATGAAGGGGTGCGGGTCACCGCGCTTGAGCGTTCGCGGGCCAAAGAGGCGTTTGAGTTTATGACCAGCCAGGCGTCGTCGGAAAAGCCGAAACAGGTCCTCATCCACGAGGTGGCGCAAGCCATTCGCGCCACGCGGGACGCCGGCCGTAAAATCCTTTTCGTGGCGGGCCCCGCCGTAATCCACACCGGTTGTGGACGGTATCTGACGCGCCTGATCGAGGCTGGTTTCCTGCAGGTACTTTTCGCTGGGAACGCCCTGGCCGTGCATGACATCGAGTCCGCCCTGTATGGCACGTCCCTCGGCGTCTCCCTTGCCACCGGCGCCGTGCAAAGCGGCGGGCACGAGCATCACCTGCGGGCGATCAATGAGATCCGGCGGGCTGGTTCGATACCGGCCGCCGTGGCCCAGGGCTTTCTGACCCAGGGTGTGATGCACGCCTGCGTGACGCACGGGGTGGATTATGTCCTCGCCGGTTCCATCCGCGACGACGGTCCCCTGCCGGATGTCATCACGGACGTTGTCGCGGCGCAGGATGCCATGCGGGCCAAGCTGGACGGGGTGGGTCTGGTGGTCGCCCTGGCCTCGATGCTGCATACGATCGCCACCGGCAATATGCTGCCGGCCGGCGTCCGTTTCATCGCGGTGGACATCAACCCCGCCGTCGCGACCAAGCTCGCGGACAGGGGCAGTTTTCAGAATATCGGGATCGTTACGGACGTGGAGTCCTTCCTGCGCGATCTCTGTGAGGCTTTGGCCCCGCTATCGTAGGATGAGAACAGGAGGCCCGCGATGAGGATTGCCGTCTACACCAACGCTTATAAGCCGGTCATCAACGGTGTCGTGAACGCCATTGCCCTTTTCCGTCAGGGTCTAATGGCCCAGGGACACGAGGTCGTCATTTTTGCGCCGGATTATTACGGCTATCACGACCAGGAGACGGGCATCTTCCGCTATCCCGCCGTGGATCTGACGCGAAAGGTCAGGTTCCCCGTGGCCGTGCCCTGGTCGCCCCGCCTCTGCCGGGCCTTGAAGGAATTCGGGCCGGACATCATCCACACCCATCATCCTTTCGTCCTCGGGCCGCTGGCGCTCCGCATGGCGAGACACCTGAGGGTGCCGCTGGTCTTTACTTTTCACACCCAGTACGAGCAATACGCGCACTATGTCCCCCTGAATCAGAACCTGGTCAAACGGTTGACGCGCCGCCGCATCGTACAGTTCGCACAGGCGGCCGACGTGGTGACGACCCCGGCCGAGTCGATCCGGGATCTGCTGCACGAATACGGGGTGACCAAAGAGATCCAGATCCTGCCCAACCCCATCGACCTTTCGGGGTTCACGCTCCAGGAGGGTGAGACGGTACGGAGACAACTCGGCCTCTCCCCCGGCGACCTGGTCCTGATCTCCGTCGGCCGGCTCGGGGTGGAGAAGAATCTGGCTTTTATGGTGGAAGCGTTTGCCCTCATGTGCACACTTTCGCCGGAAATGCCGCTTCGTCTGGTTTTGGTGGGTTCCGGACCCGAAGAGGCACGGCTCAGGGAAATAGGCGCCAAGCACGGGCTCGGCGACCGGCTGATCCTGCCCGGCTCCGTGCCCTACCCGGCCATCCCGTCATACCTAGCCGCGGCAGACCTCTTCGTCATGAGTTCGGTCTCGGAGGTTAAGCCGCTCGTATTGCTGGAGGCGATGGCCGCCGGCCTCCCGGTGGTCGCGGTGCGCGCCTCCGGCGCGGTGGATACGGTCACCGACGGCCGGGAGGGCGTCCTGACCGGCATGGACCGCGAGGAGTTCGCGCGCGCCGCCCTGGATCTGCTCGGCGACGGCGGCAAACGCGCGGAGATGAGCAAACGGGCCGTTGCGACCGTGGCCCGCTACTCGCTGGACAAAGTCAGCGGGCAACTGCTCTCCATCTATGAAGCGGCGGTATCCACCCGGGGAATGGGGAGGGAAACGCCGTGATCGAGCGGCCCAGTAAAGAGGAGTATTACCTGCGCCTGGCGGAGGCGGTCTCGGCGCGCAGCACTTGCCTCCGCCGCCGTTTTGGGGCGGTGATCGTCAAGGATGACCAGATCATAAGCACGGGTTATGCCGGCGCGCCTAGGGGGACGCCGAACTGTCTGGAACTCGGCGTATGCCCCCGTGAAAAGGCAGGCATCCCCGCGGGCCAACGCTATGAACTCTGCCGCAGCGTACACGCGGAGGCGAATGCCATCATTCACGCGGCCCGCCGCGATATGCTGGGGGGGACGCTCTATCTGGCCTGCGTCAACGCCAGGAGTGGCGAACTCGTTCCGGGAACCAGACCCTGCAAGATGTGCACCAGGTTGATCATCAACGCGGGGCTGAAAGAGGTCTTTGTGCGCGAGGAACCGAACCGTTTCTCACATTATCTCGTGGCGGACTGGGTCAGACAGGACACGGGCCTCGCGGATCCGGAGTCGGGCTATTAGCCTAACCGCGCCCGGGGACGGCCTCCCGCCGGCCGGTGTATGATGAAGGGTAGGCGCATATCACCGGGAGAAGAGAACCGTGGCCAAAGCCAATCAGCCGGAATACCGGGCGAAAGCCTTTCTCTGCCCGCACTGCGGCACCGTCGCCCAGCAGGAATGGCAGGATCTCATATGCTACCATCCGGAGGAGCACTGCGAGCACCTCCCCGAACTCAAGCGCGCCGTCTGTCTCGGTTGCGGCAAGTTCTCCCTCTGGTACGGGCCGCGCATGCTCTTCCCGGAACGCGACGTCGTCCCGTCGCCGAATGCGGACCTGCCCGCCAGAGTTAGGGAAGGATACCTCGAGGCCAAGGCGATCCTGAACCGCTCACCGCGCAGTGCCGCCGCGATCTTGCGGCTCTGTCTGAGCGAATTCTGCAAAACCCTGGGCGGAAAGGCAGGCAATCTCGAGCGGACCCTCGACGCGCTCGTCAAGAAGGGGCTCCCGGCAGAGATACGGGAGGGGCTCCGCCTCATGCGCGTGCTGGGCAAGGACGCGCTCAAGCCGGGGCTGATCGACCGGGAAGACGACGAAGCGACCGCGATCAAGCTGTTCGAAGCCCTCAATCTGATCGCCGACCATACGATCACGCGCCCCAAACAGGCGGCAAGCTTCCTGCGGACTCTCCCGCGCCGCATGCCCAAATAAACATGACTTATTGGCATGGGTGCCGCGGCGGCCACCAAGCATGGGACAAGCCTCAGATTCGAGCCGCAGAAAACCGGGGGTTCACACGGCTTCTAGATAATTGGCGGGAGATTTCCCGATCGAGATTGAACACCTGGATGGATCCCCGACAACGCAAGGAGTGGAAAGTAGATGCCCGAAGAACTGAGCCCCAATGCGCGCAAGATCCAAGACGTCCTCGCCGGCCTGGGCCTATCCTGCCAGGTGGTCGAGCTACCGGCCAGCACGCGCACGGCCCAGGAGGCGGCGCAGGCCATCGGCTGCCGCGTGGAGCAGATCGTCAAGTCGCTCGTCTTCCAGGGGCGCGAGACGAACCGGCCCATTCTGGTCATGACCGGCGGCGGCAACTGCGTCAACGAGACCCGGCTGGCGGCGTTGTCCGGCGAACCGGTTCAGAAGGCGGATGCGGATTTCGTCCGGGCCAAGACCGGCTACGCGATCGGTGGCGTCCCGCCGGTCGGCCACGTCGAGACCCCGGTCACGTTCATCGACGAAGACCTCCTGGCGCATGGGGAAATCTGGGCGGCCGCCGGCACGCCGAACGCGGTTTTCAAGCTCACGCCGGCGGACTTGCGGAGGATTACTGGCGGCCGCGTCGCGGGAATCAAATGAGCGCGGACGGGGCGCGCGACATGGTACGGCGATTATCGTCGCTCAATTTACATCTTGGCTTTGAATTCGGCGGCCAGATCAGGATAGGCGATCTTTAGGTACTCCTTCAGGGCTTGGAGATTCATCTCCGCGGGCGGTTTGGCGAGTTCCGCTTCAAAGGCCGCCACGGCCTGCGCGTTCTTGGCGGAGGCCTTGATAATCTTGAAGAATACCGTTCCCTCGATCACTTTTTCCGCCACCACGTCCTCGTTCTTACCGCGGTTGGCCCCTATACCATCGATCTCGTAGAGCACGGACAGGAAGTAAACCTTATCCACCACACCGAGGATCTCCGCGATGCCAGCGTCGATGTTCTTGGTGTTCTTGGCCTTGACCGCGTCCTCCAGATATGTGAAGGCGAAAAGCACCCGGTCCTGGAAGAGCCTCTGCGAACCGACGTAGTCGCCGCGCCGTAAGGCGGTATTCTCGATGCCGCCATAGAGGGCTTTCGCGGCCTTGAGGCTGGCCAGGGCCGCCGCGGTGTTGTTGGACTGGGTCTTGACCTTGTTCAAGGACCGCTCCATGAGCGCCACGAAGGCCCGTTGGGCGCTCTTTTCCACTCCCTGCAAGAGCGGCAGCTTGACCGGGGCTTTCTCGGCGCGCGCGAGGTAGCCGTCTGCCTCTTGCCTGAGGCCGGGCAGGATCGCTTCCGCCTCCAAGAAGAGGGGGCTCAGCGCGGCATAGAGCTCTTTGATCTTCGGGAAGTCGAGCGGCTTGGCGCTCCTTTGCTCCACCAGTTTCAGATAGGACTGCACCACTTCCCCGATGCGCGCCGGGTCATCGCTGAAGGCGGCCCAGGTCAGACACGAGAGCGCCACAGCCAGAACAACGGCTATACCGATCGCAGATCTGTGGCCTTGGAAGAGTTTCATGATTACCATCCCTTCATTTAGATTATTCTGACACAGCGGCCCATGTCTTGAAAAAAGGTCAATCGGGGTTGGTATCGGTATCGGCATCGGTATCGAGAATAAACCGCGCTCGAAATCCATGAAAATCTTACGACCCCGATTCCGACCCCGATATAGTTACGGTTGACAAGTTTGCCTTCGCCTGTTGCCTATTGCCTCATTGCCTATTGCCTATTTGTCACACCAACAGCACCAACCCACCCAGCGCCAAGAAGAACAACGCCGTGGCCAGTTTCAGAGCCCCGACCTTCTGGCCGAAGGCTTTCGCGAGGGTTTCGGCGGTCAGGCCGAAATACGCAAGGACGAAGACCGCGACCAGCGGCAGGATGAAAGCCAGATTATAGACGAGAAGGAGCGCCAAGGCTTTCTTGGCCTCGGAGGCGACTCTCATCATGTAGACGATCGTGGGCAGGTAGATCTGGCCCGTGCAGGCCAACTCGAGCACGGAAACGACAAAGCCGAGGCCCAGGGAGCTCAACGCGATGGTGGTTTTTTTGGTCTGGATCCGCACGCGCGCGTGGATTTGGCGCTTGAGAAACCGGGGCAGTTGCAGACGCATCTCCGTGACTTTACCCCGCCGGTAGAGGAGATAGTCGTAGAAGCTTAGACCGCTGAAGATCAGGAGCGCGGAGAACGTCAGGTATCTCACGATTGTGCCGGCGGCGCGGAGCAGACTGAGTGTCTTTAGGATCTGGGACAAACCCAGGCCGAGGGCGGTATAGGCAATGAACACGCCGAGGGAAAACGCGGCGCCCGCGATCAGGTCTTCCCGCTTCTTTCGGCCAAGATAGACCAGGTAGGATAGGAGAAAGATAATGGTCGTAAAGGCGCAGGGATTGATGCCGTCGATCAGGCCCGCCGCGAGCACGGGAAGGATCCGGAATGTCTTAAACCGTTCCACGAGCGCCGTTTTTGTGTCAGCCGCCCGCTCGGACGGCGCGCCGCCGCCTCCATCTTGCCCCGCGTAGCGGCCGATCATGGTGGAGAGATAGGCGTCGATCTCCTTCTTGCCGCCGAGGATGGTCCGGTCCCCGATGACCACCGCCGGAAGCTCGTTATCGGTATCGCCCAGCAGTTCCTCGATCTGGATGAGCCGCTCCAGGTTCTCGGGTTCATCGAGCGGATAATAGGAGACTTTTACCTCGGCACCCGTTTCCTTGGCCGCCTGGGGAATGACGCGTTCGAGCAATGTACGGCAATACCCGCAACTCGGCAGGGAAAAGACCGACACCGCCAGCCGCCCGGCGCCCTCGGCACCATCCCGCGCCTCCGCCACGGCGGTCCGCTCGCCGGCCGGCTGGGCACCGCCACGCGCGGCCGGATCCCAGTAGGTGAAAGTGCTGAAGACCGTCCCGTTAGTGTCAACCACCTCGACCTTGACCGTGGGATAATTGACGCTGACGCGCAGGTGGTGGAGGAGGTATGCCGTCTCCTTGATCTCCGGGCGCCGCCCCTGCTTTACCGGTTTGATCTCGGCGCCGCCGCCGCCCGAAATGACGTACTGGATGCCGTCGAGCTCGGCCCGGGTGTAACTGTGGGTGCCGTTGTAGACGATGTCCACGCCGTATTTCTTGAAGAGCGGGTGCAGCATCTCACGCAGCACCCTGTTTTCCGCGCCGTCGGAAGAAAAGACCGGCGCGTGAAAGAAAACCATCGTGAATTTGGCGTTCCTGCTGTCCGGCGATTGCAGATCCGCCAGGAGCCAGGTGATTTGCGGGTTGCCCGGCCTGAAGGAACTGTAATAACGTTCGCCTTGTCCGCGCAGGATATCCAGCACGATGAAATGGCATCCACCGTAGTTAAATGAATACCAGGAAGTCGCACGGGGGGAGATGAAATACTTGTGGAACAGCTCCCTGCCGTGCTGGTCGTTATTTCCCAGCGTCGCATAGATCGGCACGCTCCGAATCAGATCGCTTTCCACCTGGAGGAAACGAAGCCAGTCTTCGGGAGACCGCCCGTTCGTGACCATGTCCCCGTTCACCACGACGAACGCGGGGCGCGAATGGCCGAGGATGGATCGGATCACGCGTCCGTGGTCGAGATCGTAACCGTTCCTGCCCGAACTCGTGTCGGCGTAGACCGCGAACTCGAAGGGCTCGGTGCCCGGGTAGGCGGTCCGAAAGAAGTAGCCGGCATCACCCGGCGGCGTTGAGCTTCCGCCCGCCTCAACCCGGTAATAATAGGTGGTACCGGGTTTCAGGTCCCGCAAGGTTACGCGCTGCAACCTCGCCGGAGGCAAGGCCACCGTTTTGTCAACCCGGCTCATGGCCGTGCCGTAGCTTAGCACGGCCGCTGTTTCCCCGGCCGTCTCCCAGACGATGGTCGCCGAGTCATTGGTCACATCCCTCAGGAACGGACGGACAAGGAAATCGTCCCCCGTCGCCCGCACGGGCGCGAAAAGGAGCGCGGCTATGGCCGCCGCGGCAAGCATGTGCACCATCCGGTTCCTCGGCATCCCTGGGCCACTCTCCCTCAATAAAACACGTTAGTAAACCAAAGCTTATACGGCCATGTAAACTTGGCATCGTGGCACTAATGCGTGTAAAAACCAGGTCCGTCTCGTCACTTCTCCGCCAGGAGTTGCCGTATCTCCTTTTCGTAGGCCGGCATGTCCTTCTCGTTGAAACCCAGGTGCATGAACCTGATGCCGCCCCGCCGGTCGACGAGGGCTGAAAAAGGCAGCCCCCTCGCATTGAACCTGCCCATGAGCCCGCCGCGTTCGTCCAGCAGGATCGGATAGGTCAAAGCGTTCCTGGCCCGGATATCCCGCGCGAGATCGATGTTGTTCGGGTCCTCCAGCACCGCCGTAACAACAAGCCCGGCATCGGCATAATCCTGCCACAGCCGTTCGAGATGGGGCAGTTCCTCCACGCAGTATCCGCACCACGTCGCCCAGAAATTGACGAGCAGGACCTTACCCCTGGTATCCGTATAGAAGAAAGCGTTACCGTCCAGATCCTTCAGGCGTATCTCGGGAAAGGCCTGGCCCGGGCCCAGGAAGGTCTTGCGCGGCGCGAGGCACAGGAAGAACGCCGCCAACAGCACGGCCACCAAGGCTGCAAGTAGCCACTTCGCGTTCTTGAACATCTTCTCCGCCTCGCCTAGATGCCGAATGCCGGCAAGTAATGGTAGTAATAGAGCATAATGTAGATTACCAGGCCGGTCAGGACGAAAACGGCCGCCGCGGTGCAGAGATGATTGAGGCCCTTCCCCACGCGCGCGAAGAGCTTGCGGGAGAGTGCCGCGCCCGCGGCGGGTATGGTGGCGGCCGTCGCGCAGAGCACCGGGAAGTACCGGATTAGTTCGGGATAGCCGCGGAAGAAGAGCACCCAGACGACTCCCCCCGCGAGTAGGTAAAACACTCCCAAATTGAGCATGAGTCTGACCTCGCCGCCCGTAAAGAACCGCGGCCTGATCCAGAGCGCGGCGGCGTAACACGCAAGCAACACGGCAAACACGGCCGCCAGCACGGCCTTGCGCACGATATTCCGCTGGCTCTTGCGGATCTTGTCAATCAGGGCGAAGTTGAACTGGTCGTTTAGCAACTTGAAGGCGGTATTGTATGCGTCCAACGACGCGCGGTAGTACCGGTGCAGGTAATAAGCGTCGCCCAGCGCGACCCACGCTTCCTCGCGCGATGCCGGATAGTTCCGGATCAGGCTCTGATAGTACGATGACGAACGGCGCAGATCCTTCTGGGCGATCGTATACCCCAGCCAGAAGAGCACCTGACTTTCCAAGCGGCAGCCGGGGTACTGGGTCAGGATGGAATCAACTTCCGCGACCGCCTTGTCCTGGTCGCGTTGGAACGTCTCGGACTTGGCCTTCTCGAAGATACGGAGCGGCTCGAACCCGAAATCATCGTAGCTCTTGAGGTATTCCAGGCGTTGGCTCGCCTGCAATGCCTTGTTGCTCTCCGGGTACTTGGCCAGGAGCGTCTCGTACTCACGTATTGCGGACCCGTAGTCGCGCAGGTAACGGTCATAGATATTGGCGATCTCGTATTGCGCGTCGTCGACCATGTATTTCTCGCCGAACTTGGCGATAAAATCCCGATACCACTGGATGCTCTCCTGGTAGCGCTTGGAATCCAGGAGCTTCCGGCAGTATATGCAGCTCCGCGCGACCGACACGGGTATCTCACGGATGGACACCGTCTTCAACTCCGCGCCGGCATATGAATAGAGACCCGCGGTAACGCCCTCTCCGTCGATATCCACGACCAGCACGCCATCCAGCACCGCGACCGTCTTTGCCCCGGTTCCGGCGGCGGCCGACCGGTCCGCCAGGAACAGGGCCTCGACCTTGCCTTCGTCCCGAAGGCGCCTGGCCCTTTCGGCCAGATCCCCGGCGCCCGATCCACCCGCGTGGATAATGAAGACGTGCTTCGGCGCGTTGTTGACAGCCTTCTCCGTCAACCACGCCAAGCGATCCACGGCGGCGGAAGCGGCGGGGCCTAGAACGATAAAACGGGAATTCCCGTAATCGAAGGTGTAGTCGTAACCATTCCCCTCGCCCGGCAGACTGGACAAATACTGCCGTTGCGCCTCGCCATCGGCCAGGTCGCCGGCCGCGGGCGCAAGAAAGACGGGCATGCGCGCCGCGTGCTTGACGGTTTGAAAGAACGCGCTTTCCTCGGCGGGGAAGTCATCGCTCTTGCCGGCAAGGTGACCGGCGACGAGGGCGAAATCGGGCAGATGATAGTCCACCGCGCGGACGAAAGCGGAGGCGGATTCGCGGCTGAAAGCACGATCGCGATGGTAGATCATGAACCTGAACGCGGTCTCGGATAGGGGGGCGGTCTTGAATGTATAGGAGGTCTCCGTTCCATCGACTCGGTAAGTATAGGGCGTTTCCGGCATCAGACCCCCCAGCTTGATCTCATGGCGGCGGGACCGCCCGTTTTCCCTGCTTTTGAGCTCGATGCCATCGCCGGCGCGGTACCTTATCTCCCCAACGACCTCGCGGTTTGTCTCCCAGGCGATGGTGGCATCAAACCGGCCGATCCGGATGATCCTTGGCGGTTGCGTCACGATCGTCCTCCGCGTCAACGCGCGGAAGCCAAGCACCAAAGCCGCCGCCAAAGCGACAATCGCCAGGACAGCCGGTATGCGCATGCGTATTGCCATGTCCGTATCTCTCCATTCAGAGATAATCTCCGCCCGGTGTGGCTTTCGCCTCGAAAACCCGGCTCAAAAGGACCGGGTCCCCCTCCCGGCGAGCCGGGGGCACTCCGGATCAGGAAGATCGAAATCACCGCCGAGGAACATCGAAAACAGCGGGCACCCGCCATGACAAATGGAGAAATAGCCGCAGTTCAAGCAGGCCGCCTCGGTAATCCGCCTCTCTCTGAACTGGGCGAAGTGCGGATGCGTTTGCCACAGGTCGGGTAGAGCGAAGATATCCCCATAGTACTGGGGAAAATGACTGCAAGCGTTGATCCATCCATCCGGCCGCATCCCGAGCAGGATGTTGCCCCCCTCGCAGCCTTCCACTCCCAGCAGGCGCATGGTTTTTTTCGAGGGCCTGTGGTAACAGAGCATCGGCACGAAAGAACAGTCGGCCTGCAGGAGCGGCCGGTATTTCCGGGCCATGCGCATGAGGAATGGATAGAAGGCTATGGCCTGGTCTTGAGTGAGACGGAAATCATGGTAGATGCTCCGGGCACGCCCCGACGGCTTGAGCCGAAGGAATAGGACCTCGCTCAAGCCGCGAGCATCGGCGTAAGAAACGACTTCCTCGAGATAATCGAAGTTGACCCTGGTAACAACGCAGTTTACGCCAGTGCTGACCCCCGCTTCCCTGAGCATCCCGATCGCCCGGTCGGCCAGCGCGAAGTTGTCCACTCCCCGAACGAGCGCGTACCGCTCGCCCACGCCGTCGAGACTGACGTTGACCTGCCCGAAAACCCGGCATCGCCGGGCCAGTCCGGGGTCCATGTAATACCCGTTGATCGTCGCGTTCGGCACGATCCCAAGGGAAGCGGCATACTCCGCGATCTCGATCGCGTCGGGCCGCGCGAACAGCTCGCCCCCCCCCAGGGCGACATGGAATACCTTCATCGACGCCAGGACATCCAGCGCCTGCTTGATCCGATCGGTAGTCATCTCGCCCCGCGCATCGGCCTTCTCACAGGCATCGGCGGCGCAATGACGGCAGCCGAGCGGGCATATATTGGTGATGGAGAAGTGAACTTCGGTGGGCGCCGAGAGGTGGCCCGGCGAGGCAGACCAGAGAGGCGAACCGGTATAGCCGAGCCTGCGCATGTAGGCGCGGTCGACGTATAGCAAGGCCGGGGGATCCTTGAGTCCGACTATCCCCCCGAACTGCTCATACCGAACTACTTTGTCGCTCATCACAAACCTGTTTGACGTCGTGCCGCGCCTTCCCGGAGAAGGCCGCGGCGGCGATCGTGTTGACCAGCAAGACCACGGCGGCCGATCCCCAGAGGAAGTACGTGACGAAGGCCGCCAGCGAGCTGGAGTTGGCGTTATAGCCTAGCCTGGCCTTGAGGACCCTGCCTTTTCGCTTCGAGAACACGGTTTTGCCTCCCTACTGCCTCAGCTGTTGAAGTCGGGCAATTGGTAAAATACGGAGAGTGTGTCGTAGATGTAATACAGGATATAGATACAAGCCACGGTCAGGATGACGACCGCCGCCAGATAGGCTTTGCGGTTAATCCGCCGGGCCATGGGGGCCAGCAGCTTGGCCAGGACCAAGTTGGGGCCGCCGCCGGCGCCAAGGGCCAAGAAAACCTTATAGGTGCCGTATTGTCTCCATTGCACGATCCACATGGCGATCAACGCGCTGATAACGATGAGGGCGGTCCCCGACAGGACCGTAAGCCACCCCGTCTTGAAGCCCTTCTCTTGCCACGGCCGCAAGAAAACGATCGCGGCGATTGCAAGGATAACACAGGCCAGGGAGACAACGAAGCCTATCCACAGCCGGCGTTCCTTCTTGAGGGTCGCGATCGTGCCCGCGAAGACCGCGGGGTCCAAGCCGTACCTCCCCGATTCCTCCAGGACGCGAATGGCTTTCCCGTAGTGGCGCGTCTCGGCCAGGAGCATCGAGTACGTCTGGCAGACATCCGTCAGTTTATTGGCCTCGCCGCTTGCCGGAGGATGGGCCATGACCTCATTTATGTATTGCAGAGCCAACCCCGTCTGCTTATCTTGGTAATACTCCCAGGCCAGCCAGGATTGGATCTCGACGGTCAAGGACGATCGGGGGTGGTCGGCCAGCAGCCGGCGCATCATTTCTATGCTGTCAGCTCTAGGCCGCGCGTGATACGTGTCGAGAATGGCCTTGTAACGCGCCAAGACATCCCATTCACCGCGGTGCGCGGTGAGGTATTCCAGCCGTCTCTGGAAGTCGGCGGCGAACCTGCCCTCGGGGAAACGATCGAGGTATTTGCGATAGACGGCCGAGGCCTTGCCGTAGTCGTGGAGATTGCTATCGTAAACCTCGGCCAATTTCCAGTATAGCTCCTCATTTTGCGTCCGCGGCAGAATCTCTTCCAGCACGGCCGCCGCGTTTTGGAAATCGCCGGCGGCGCAATACTCGAAGGCTCTATTCATCGCCTCGTTCTCCGCGGAACCTTGCGCGCCGGCCACACAAGAGGCCAGTAACAACATGATAACAATGGGCACGCGCCGCAGTCCGTTCCCACCCAGTCCGATCATGCACACACCCCGCAATAGGCGGCGTTAGATCGATTCCGTGACAGATCGATCATATCACTAAGGTCACCCAGCGTCAATCTGACCGATTTCCGACCGCAATTATGGCCGACAAGAACAAAATGAACGATCTGTCCTTCCTGCCTAAAATGTCATCTGATGCATAATCAAGGCTAATTATGGATATCCAAAGCTAGAATTCATAACCCTCTTGGCCATGTAAACCAGGAAGGATGTACAGAAAAAACGAGGATTTACACCCCCGCCCGTTTGTCGTATGATGACCATGGTGGCAAAGACCCCGAAAGTCATTCCGGCGAACCGAATCCGTCCTTAATTCGGTTCCGTAGCCGATAGCCGATATTTGTCAAACTAATTGTCAAACCAATTTGAATATTGGCCTCACCGCAATCTAACCATCATATTATTATCTTATCATAACCGGCCCTCCCGGTCCCCGCCCGCGATAGCACGCCAGCGCCAATGTTGAATCCCTGATTCTTTACGCGTAACCTTCGTTATCCCCTGTACCCTGGTCGTATGACACCACTTCCCTGCTCTATCCCAGGATCTCGAAGTGACTTAGCGATTCGTGGTTTTACATTGAAGCCAGGGCGTCGTGCCTCACGACGTATCAGCGAGACCGCCTCGGAAGGAGGTGATACTAACGGTGTATTCTATGAATGCCGTACGCATCTTCGTGGCCGCACCGACCAGGTCGCCGCCGCGACCGCCGATCCGAAAATGCGACGCCTGACAGCCGTGATACCAACGCCAATGAAACGGCTAACAGCTTGCCCCGGTTGCCCCAACGGCTGTCACATCGTCATCAGGAGATCCAACGGCGGTAGCAAGGAAGCGTCAACGTAATCCCACCAAAAACAGACGGAGGGATTAATGTGACGAGTAAAAGACCCTTACTACGCCTCGCCGCCATCGCAATGGCGATCCTGGCCGTCCTGGTCTGCTCGACAGCCGCCTCGGCCGCCATCGTCAGCGGGATGAAACCATACCTGCAGGCCGTCGATAATAAGACCAACAGCGTTTACGTGCTCCTGGAGTGCACCACGACGGATGCGGTCACGGTCCAATGGGGTCCGACGACCGCGTACGGCTCCAGCGCCACGACCCAGTTCTACCTCTCGACGGGTTCATCCACTTACGTACACCGGGTCAAACTGACCGGTCTGACCCCGGGCGCGCTCTATCACTATCGCGCCGGACAGGGCGGCGTGTACTCGGCCGATTCCACCTTCACCGCCGCGCCCAATCCCGGTTCGAGCTTCAGGTTTGCCGTCCATACCGACTGCCGCACGCAGACAAGTATCCATAACAACGTCGCCGGCCGTATCTTGAACTACAATCCGCAACTGCTCCTGCTCGGCGGCGACCTCTGCAACACCAGCAGCTACTCTGTTTGGAAGAGCGAGTTCTTCCTCGCGAACGAGATGACGCTGCTGAACAAGACGCCGATGGCCAACGGACCGGGCAACCATGAGTCGTCGGGTACGACCACCAAGGCCTTTACCCAGGGCACCAACGGCAGCCAGCTCTACTTCTCCTTTGACTACGGCGACGCCCATTTCTGCGTGATCGACACCAACGACAGCGCGGTGGGCACGGTCGGCAGCGCCCAGTACAACTGGATCGACAACGACCTGCGCACCACGACCAAGCCGTGGAAGTTCGTCGTCTACCACAAGACAGCGTACGTTGCCGGCGGCCACGGCGAGAACGCCGCCACGAAGACCCTCTCGCACAACATCTTCGTGCCGCGCGGCGTGCAAGCGGTCTTCTCGGGCCACTCCCACTTCTACCAGCGTAGCTACTACGAGGGGATCCACCATCTACAGATCGGCACCGTCGGCGCGGAGCTCGACTCTACGGGCAGCGCGTCCTATGTGCAAAAAACGGTGCGGGACTATTGTTTCGCCATCGTCGATATGACCCCGACCACCTTCCACATGGCGGTCTATGAGGACGGCGGAACCCTGGTCGACACGCTGGATCTTACCATCGGCCCTCCGCCGACGCCGACCCCGGTTACTCCGTCACCCTCGCCGACACCCACAATCACACCGACGCCCACTCCTGGAACCTACCTGATCGAAGAGTACTTTACCTCCGGGGCGGGCAACTTTACCGTGGTTGACGGCACCTGGGGCGTGGCGAACGGCACCTACCGCGTCACCACCGCCAATACCGCCGCCACGACGCACCTGAACAACCGCTCGGTCCACAACACCGTGGTCTCGGGGGACTTCACGGCCACCGCGGACGCGAGCGTGACGGCGAGCTCGAGTTCCTGGAACGACTTCGCGCTGCTCTTTGGCTACCAGAATGCCAACAACTACTACTTCTTCAGCAACAACGAGAGCAACGACGGCGCGACCAGCGGCATCTTCAAGGTCGTGGGCGGCGTCTTGACCGAACTGGCCGATATCACCTCCTTTATCACGGCCGGCACCACATACGCGATGAAGGTCGAACGGAGCGGGAACACCATCAGGGTCTACCGCGACGACGTCCTGCTGGCCACCGCGACCGATTCCACCTTTATGAGCGGCAAGATCGGCTTCGGCTGCAAGAGCGACACGGCAACCTTTGACAACCTGCTCGTGCAGGCGGCCGCGCAGCCGCCGGCGACCCCGACCCCAACCCCGACGCCGTCGCCGTCACCGGTAACCCCGACACCGTCCATCACCCCCACCCCGACCGCGACCCCGACGCCGCAACCCGGCACCAACCTGGCCCTGAACAAGCCCGTGACCTTCTCCAGCGAACAGGTCGGTAATGAAGCCTGGCACGCGGTGGACAACGATCTCGGGACCCGTTGGTCGGCCTCGCCCATGCCGCAATGGCTCCAGGTGGACCTGGGCGCCATCTTCAGCCTCGGGCGCGTGGAGGTCTGTCCGTACCTCGATCGTGCTTATCAATACAAGGTCGAGGTCTCGACCGACGGCGTCAACTACGTCCAGGTCGTGGACCGGCTCAATAACACCGAGACCGGCGCGGTTCTGTCCGACACCTTCCCCACCGTCAGCGCCCGGTACGCCAGGCTGACCGTGACCTATTGCCAGAGTTACAGCACAACCTGGGCCAGCATCAACGAGTTCCGGGTCTTCGGCGACGGCGGGCCGCAGCCCTCACCCACCCCGACCCCGTCACCGTCCCCCGGGGGCGGCACGTTCACGCTGGCGGCAGCCGCCGACTCCTATGTCAGGGGCGGCGCCTCGGCCGCGCTCAACTTCGGCACCTCCGCGGACCTCGAGATCAAGAACGGCTCCGGCGAGGACAACGATCGCTGGATCTACGTGAAGTTTGATCTGGGCGGCGTCACCGGCACCGTCTCCACGGCCACGCT
Source organism: Bacteroidota bacterium (assembly GCA_050260415.1). GTDB lineage: Bacteria > Bacillota > UBA4882 > JAAYXC01 > JAAYXC01 > JBLNCE01. The sequence goes on from JBLNCE010000009.1 coordinate 34,343, forward strand.
CAAGCTCTACGTCAGCGCGCTGCCGAACGGTTCCCCGGCGCCGGCCGACCTCTACCAGGTCACCGCGGACGGTTGGACCGAGACCGGCATCACCTGGAACAACAAGCCGGCCGTCGTGACGAAGATCGGCACCAAGAGCGTCGGCGCCACCGGGTGGATCACCTTTGACGTCAAGGCCTTCGTCACCCAGGAGTACGGCGGCGACAAGATGGTCACCTTTGCCCTGCGCGACGACGCACAGGCCGCCCTGATGGTCCGGTGCGGTTCGCGTGAGACCGCGAACAAGCCAACCCTGGAAGTGGTGACCAACTAATCGTCACACGATTTTGCCGCCAATCAACCAAAAGGCGCGTACCCACGATGGCGGAGACGAGTCGTGCCGGATTGGCGGGAAGCTTCGCGGGTCTTCCGATTAATCTATGACCGGAAGGGGTAGCCCGCCTGGGCTACCCCTGTAGCAAGGGATCAGCGAAAATTTCGTAAAAACCTGGCATACCATACTGTTTCAACGCACATCACAAATGACTGAGGCAAGAATAAAGGGGGGAAGCATCTTGAGGATGCATTTCAAGATTGTGAACTGCATCTTGTTTGCCGTTGTCTTACTGTCAATCCTTCTTTCCGCGGATACCGGGCAATCCGCGGTGCCCGATACGGTGGAGGGCAATTACCGGGGCTACCTGACCACGCCCCAGGAACTGGCGGTGATCAAGCAGAAGGCCGATCAGAACATCGAGCCTTATAAATCTGCGGTAAACAGCCTCATCTCCTACGCGGGGGGCTCGATGCCCTCGACGAATGCCGGCACGGTGAGCTGCAGCGCCTCGACCGATCCCTCGTACATCACCAATGGCAGCGCACGCGTCTATGCGTACGCGCTGGCTTATCACCTGACGGGCGACGCCAGCTACGCGTCCAGAGCCAAAAACGCCATCACCGATCTCTACCGGATTACGGACTTCAACGATTCCGGCGACTGTCCGCTGACGATGGGCCGCCACATACCAAGCTGGGTCAGAGCCGCCGACCTCTTGGAGCATTACTGGTCCAGTTCTGACAAGCGCGCTTTCCAAAACTGGCTGGCGAACGTGGTCTATCCCACCATCTATCTCAAGTACACCCGGGGCAATAACTGGGGCGGGGTCATCACTAACTGCGGCCAGTATATCGCGGACTATTGTTGGGACCGTACGGACCTCAACTTACAGGGCGAAACCCCGGCTCAGGCGTATCAGAGAATGCGTCAGACCGCCCTTGACCGGCTCAACGGCTATATCTGGGACAACTGCGGCGAAGGCGTATCGATGATCCGCCCGGACGGCGGCATCCCGGAAGAGATCCGGCGCAGCACGAATTGCAACGATACCCATATGTCTCTCGACTCATCGGCCCACCATTACACCGAGGGAACACTCTCCGGCGCCGTCAGCCAGGCCGAACTCTGTCTCCGCCGCGGGGACGCTTCCTTGTACGAGAACATCGTGAACACGGTGGGCCAGACTTCAGGCGGCAAAAGCCTGCCGGCCGGCAGAGGCTCGATCAAGAAAGCGATTCAGTTCGTGATCGACGCCAACGGGCTCGAATGGCGCAAGAAAGAAACCCTCATGATCGCAGCCCGTTATTACCGTGACGCGCATATGCTCTCACAGGCCAGAAGCGGGCGGCCCCACACGGACAGCACCACGGACTACTCGAACGAATTCACCACTCTTACCCATGACTTCGCCAGCGGCGAGAATCCGGGGCTGCCGCCGACCGTGCCTGCGCCCGGCGATACGGGCGGGACGCCGCCGCCGACACCCACCGTTACACCTTCAACCATCCCGACAACATCCCCCACCCCGGCGGTAACACCATCGCAACCCCCGGGGTCCAATCTTGCCCTGAACAAGCAGGTCACATATTCCAACCAGCAAACCGGTAATGAAGCATCCCATGCCGTCGATGGCGATCTGGCCACCCGCTGGTCGGCGGATACTTACCCCGAATGGTTGCAGGTCGATCTTGGCGTAGTATACAGCGTCAACCGGACCGAGGTATGCCCACTGAGCGATCGGGCCTACCGATTCAGGATCGAAATCTCCACCAACGGTACGAGTTACACCCAGGTGGTCGATCGGACCAGCAATACGACCGGCAGCGCCGTGATCGGCGACACCTTCACGGCGGCCAATGCCCGGTACGTGCGGCTGACTGTTACCGGAGCCTACGGCTATACCGGCAACTGGATCAGCATCAATGAGTTCAGAGTCTTCGGCGACAGCGGCGGCGTGACGCCGCCCCCATCACCCACACCCACGCCCACCATTACGCCAACGCCGACGCCCACCCCGACTCCGATCCCGTCGTCCACACCGGCCGTTACACCGACGCCAACACCTACCCCGACACCCACGCCCACCACGGGGATCATAATCTCGGAGAGCTTCGCCTCTTCCGCGGCCAACTTCACGGTGGTCGACGGGACCTGGAACGTGGCGAGTGGGACCTACCAGATCACGACCGCCGTCACGAGCGAAACGACTCACCTCAACAATCGTTCGGTCCATAACACCGTGGTCTCCGGTGATTTTAACCTCACCGCGGAGGCCAAGGTCACCGGGACCTCCAGCACCTGGAACGATTTCGCGATCATTTTCGGCTATCAAAACAGTACCAACTACTACTTCGCGAGCTTCAACGAGAACAACGACGGAGGCACGAGTGGCATCTTCAAGGTCGTCAACGGGACAGTCACAGAGCTGGCGGACATCAAGTCTTTGATCACCGCTGACACCATGTATGCGGTCAAAGTCGAACGACACGGCGGCACAATCAATGTCTATCGTGACGGCGTCCTGGTGGCCACGGCGACGGATGCCACATACACCAGCGGCAAGGTTGGCTTTGGTACCAAGAAAGACAAGGGGACCTTTGATAACCTGAACGTAACGCACTGAAAGGTTTTCCCGCTTTGCGCGCGGTGGCGCCATCCCGCGGCGCCACCTCCATCTTGGTGGGTTTCTGAATGCCCCACGTGATATAGTCGTCTTTAATGAATCCCCCCTGGGATCCACGCCGAGTCGGCGCCGATTCGTTCACGGCTCGCGGCCGGTTCACGGCCTGTATTGAGCGCCAAGCTGCCGTGCCGAAACAGTCTCCTCGCAAAGCTTAGCAGCGCTGCAGCATTCGTCTCCCCGCCCTAGGGGCATACCCCGTCCCTGACTCACGCTGCGGACAAAAATACATTCTAAAAAATCTGTGTTGATATTCGCGTCAACAGGTAATTTATTTCGGTAATCATCCGATATATCTATATGACCGCCATCGTGAATCAGATCATGTCGGCGGTTGTCATCACTAGACGGCGCCCTTGCCATGTCCCAAACGTGAAGACTTCAGCAAAGGAGGCGTAGAGATGCGCGCAAGACTGCTTCTCGGTTTTCTTTTCATCGCACTCTTGATAAATGCCGTCACAGTATACGGGGTTGTGAAACCCATAAGCGTTCTGCCCACCGTGGAGACCGATCCTGTTCGCAGCGCGGGTAATTGTGCCGACGATTGCTGTATCTGGATTCATCCGACCGATCCCTCCCTGAGCACCATAATCGGGAACGATAGAGGGAATAAAGGCGGCCTTATGGTCTGGGGGCTCGACGGGAAGGCGCTTAATTCCGGCGACGCAGCCAAATCAAGCCCTGGTGAACAAATGATGTCCGTCGATCTCCGGTATAATTTTCCTTTGGGTCCTCTGCCGGTGACCCTGGTCGGCGCGTGTATCGCTGGCAGCGATATCAGTAGTAACAGAATCTGTTTCTACAAGGTAAACCCTACCACAAGGCTGCTTGAGAGTGTTGGCAGCATTCCCCTGAGCCGGAAATTTCCCAATGGAAGCTGCATGTATCGCAGCCCCGTTACTGGCAAGTATTACTACTTTGTCAACTGGGCCGATGGTCAGATGGAGCAGTATGAACTCTTCGTTTCTGGCGGGAAGGTTACGGGTACTTTGGTACGAGGGGGCCATAAAAGTCCATTTAGCTTTGGCGGCTACATCAAGAGTTGCGTAGCCGACGACAGCCAGGGCGTGATTTATATCGCCAAAGAATCCGTCGCCATCTATAAATATGGCGCCGAACCAGGGGACAGCGGCACTGTCCCGCTCAAAATGGTTGATTCCCGCAATGGACATCTCACCATCCGCATCAAGGGATTATCTCTGTATTATAAGAAGGATGGCACCGGCTACCTGATTGCCTCGAGCCAAGGCGACAGCACTTTTGCCGTCTATACTCGTGAAGCAGGCAACGATTATCTTGGTTCGTTCACGATTACGGATAGTGTCAACCCGGAAATTGATATGTGTACGTCTACCGAGGGTTGCGACGTGACGAACTTCCCACTCGGACCGTCCTTCCCGAAAGGGCTCTTCGTCGCGCAGGATTACCCAAATACATCCGGCAAGGCATCCGTAGGCTCCAATAATTTCAAGTATGTACCCTTTGAGAATATCGCCTCCGCGCTCAATCTGACAACTGATACCACCTGGGATCCACGCAAGATCGGCCGGGAGGATCCGCGCGTGTACCTGGAGAGGCTGATCGCTTATCTCAAGGAACTGGGCCTGCCGAAAGGCATCGAAAACAGCCTCTGCGTCAAAGTCGAAAACGCCGCTAATTCTCTGGCAAAGGGGAATGCGGGTGCGGCCCGTAACCAGTTGAAAGCATTCTTGCACGAGGTCAACGCGCAGGCCGATAAGAAACTTGCGGGTAAAGAGGCGCAGTTCCTTCATGAAGTCGTTGCCGCCATCACCGTCATGTTTGACTGAGGATATGTAATGCTTTGATCGCCCCCTGAATCCCCTCTAACTAAACGATCTTGCTTCGCGCAGAGCCCGGGATCCCCGGGCTTTTGATTACCCCCTTGCCGGAGGGCTGGAATTGCTGTATCATATATTTGGTGACACGTGTTACCAAAAACACCCATCGTTCTTTTCGCCCTCGCAAAAGCATACTGTTCAGCACCTGATAACAATCTGGTCGCCCTTTTCGTGAGCACGAACGGTCTTGCACTTCAAAAGGGGGGGATGCCAGCGCTTTTGATGACACGAGTCACCAAGATGTGACGGGGTAATCCCGCTTGCAGCCCAGGTCTCATGATGATCAATCTTGTCACGGATGACGTGGAAGGATGAATCCTTATGCGGCGCGCGAGCTTGCTACTCCTTCCCCTGGCGGCTTTTCTCCTGCTTGCGGTGACGGCGACATCATGGGCGGCGACCCTGCTCTCGGACAATTTCCAGTCATATACTTCATTCCCCAGCGGCTCCTGGACCAACCCCACCGCCAACGGCAGTTGGACGATCGCCACGGACGGCGACAAGGTCGCCAAGCAGACCGATACTAATTCGGAGACGTATATCGTTGTCAACGGCAATGCCGCCTGGACCAACTACACATACACAGCCCGGGTCAAGCCGGGTTCCTCGGCCACCCGGCACGGCATTATCGCACGGTACAAAGACAACAAAAACTATTACTTCCTGGTCCTCAAGGACGGCAGTAAAGTCTACCTCTACAAACGCGTCAACGGGAGCGACGCCTCGCTCAACTATACCTCGTTTAGCTATAATACGTCCACCTTCTATGAACTGAAGATCGAATTGAACGGCATGAGCATCAAGGGCTACGTCAATGGGGCGCTCATGGTGAGCGCCACGGACGGCAGCATCGCCGCTGGCAAAATCGGGTTCTACACCTATGGGATCACCTCCTACGATGACGTATTGGTCACGGATACAGCCACCGCGTCACCAACGCCACCGCCCACGGCCACTCCGACCGCGACACCGGCGCCAACACCGACACCCGCACCAACGCTCACACCGACGCTGACACCCACTGCAACTCCTACGCTCACACCGACCCCGACACTCTCAGCGACACCTACTGTAACGCCGACACCGACCACGCCCGCCGGCGTCAATCTGGCGCTGAACAAGACCGTCACCTTTTCCAGCCAGCAGACGGGTAACGAGGCCACGCACGTGAACGACGGCGACACGGGCAACCGCTGGTCCGCCTCCCCTTACCCGCAGTGGGTCCGAATCGACCTAGGCGCGGTCCATGCCGTCACCTGGACGGAACTCCTGCCGTACAACAGCCGCGCGTACCAGTACAAGATCGAACTCTCCGTGGACGGCTCCACTTATACACAGGCCGTGGACCGGACCGGCAACACATCCGGCGGTACGATGCTTACCGATACGTTCACGACGGCCAACGCGCGGTATATAAGGCTTACCATCACCGGTTGCCATAATTACACCGGCGGTTGGGCGAGCATCTGCGAGTTCAGGGTCTTTGGCGGCGGGGCATCATCACCGGCGCCGACCGTCACCCCAACCACCACGCCGAGCCCGACACCGCCGGCCACGCCGGTGCCGAGCCCCAGCGAAGGGCCGACGCCGGCGCCGCTCCGCACAGTCAATGTCTCCGGTTCCTCCGCCCTCGCCGCCGCCCTGAGCAACGCGCAGGCGGGCGATCACATCATCCTGGCCAATGGGACCTATTCCATCGCCAAGGTTACGAGCAAGAACGGGACGGAAGCCAACCCAATCGTGGTCAAGGCAGCAAACCGTCTGGGCGTTACAATAAGCAGCGGCCAGCTGGAGACGGCGTCCTGCTCCTATCTTATCTTCGAAGGAATAAAATGGACGACCAACAGCACCATCAAGCTCACGAGTTCCCATCATATCCGCCTCACCCGCAACCATTTCCGCTTGACGGAGAGCGGCTCGCTCAAGTGGCTCATCGTCCAGGGAGCCGGTAGCCACCACAACCGGATCGACCACAACCTCTTCGAGGAGAAACATCAGCTCGGCAACTTCATCACCATCGACGGGGATGCCGCGAATTCGTCGCAATACGACCGCATCGACCACAATCACTTCCGGAACTGCGGACCGCGGGCCACAAACGAGATGGAAGCGATCAGGGTGGGCTGGAGCCAGATCTCCATGTCCAGCGGCTTTACCCTGGTCGAGTACAATCTCTTCGAGAACTGTGACGGCGATCCGGAGATCGTCTCGGTCAAGAGCTGCGACAACACCGTCCGGTACAACACCTTCCTGACCTCCGCTGGTGTCCTTAGCTCCAGACACGGCAACCGCAACAGCTTTTACGGCAACTTCTTCCTAGGCAAGGGCAAAGCCGGCACGGGCGGGATCAGGATCTACGGGCAGGATCACCGGATCTACAACAACTATTTCGAGGGCCTGACGGGTTCGGGCTACGACGCCCCCCTATCGATCGACGGAGGCGACGTGGACCAAAGCGGCGCCCTGAGTTCCCACTGGCGGGTCTACCGTGCCCAGGTCGTCTTCAATACTTTCGTCAACAATACATATGGCATCGAGATCGGCAAGAACTATAGCCTGGCGCCGGTGGATTGTGTGCTTGCCAACAACGTCGTGGCCGGATCCGCCAACCAACTCTTTACGGAGTTCAAGACCCCAGTCAATCTGACCTACGCGGGGAACATCGCCTATCCAACCAGCAGTGCGACGCTCGGGGTCACCAAGACACAAGACCAGATCTGGGTCGTGGACCCCAACCTGGTCACGGTGGACGGCTTGCAGAAGCTCTCCCCGGCCAGCCCGGCCATTGACGCGGCCGTGGGTTCGTATGGATATGTGGCCGACGACATGGACGGACAGTCCCGCGCCCTCAAAGACGTCGGCGCGGATGAGTATTCGGCCCAAAGCGTGCTCCGCCGGCCTTTGACCGCGTCCGACGTGGGACCCAACGCTCCCTGAATATCAAATATCAGAATAAAGATCTAAATCGACTACGGAAATTCGTGCCGAAGAAAGGAGTGATTCAGGGAACTAGAAGCCGTTTTCGGTTCACTAATAATGACGCGGGGGGGAAATTCGTTGAGGAAAAGCGGGATTTGGATCTCATTCTTGCTGGTCGGCATCTTGCTCTTGGCATATTCCTCGGCGGTTTCGGCTTATGCCATTGCCAACCCGGGATTTGAAAGCAGTTGGACCGGCTGGACCACCTCCGGCAACGTGGCGATCTCCACCAGTGACGTGCATAGCGGCAGTAGATCGGCAAAACTGCAGAGTTCGAACGGCACGTGCTATCAGACCGTGACCGGTCTCACACCCAACACCACCTATACCATGCGCGCGTGGATCTATTGCGTCAACACCAGCACCAGCGGCAAGATCGGCGCCCGCAACTACGGCGGTTCCGATCTATCGGTCACCAGTAACACGACGTCCTGGACCCAGGCCAGCGTGACCTTTACCACCGGTGCTTCCAATACGAGCGTGGAAATCTACGCCGCTTGGGTCTCGGGCAGCGACGTCCGCGTCGATGATTTCACCCTCACCGAGGGCGCGACCGCAACACCCTCACCGGCGCCGACCCCAACCTCGCCAGGCGGCAATCTGGCGCTGAACAAGCCGGTTACGTACTCAAGCCAGCAAACGGGCAACGAGGCCGTCCACATCAATGACGGCGACACCGGCAACCGGTGGTCCGCCTCGCCGTATCCGCAGTGGGTGCGCATCGATCTAGGCGCCCTCTATAGTATCAACAAGACGGAACTCGTCCCGTACCAGAATCGCGCCTATCAATACACGATCGAGGTCTCCGCCGACGGCGCCGCCTATACGCAGGTGGTGAACAGGACGGCCAATACAACGGGCGGGTCGCTACTGACCGACACCTTCGCCGCGGCCAATGCCCGTTATGTCCGCCTGACCGTCACGGGTTGCCACGACTATACCGAAGGCTGGGCCAGCATCTGTGAATTCCGGGTCTTTGGCGGCGGCACACCGGCCACCCCGAGTCCGTCTCCGACGCCGACCTTGACGCCGACACCCACGATCGTCTCCACGCCGACATCTACGCCGACACCAACACCCACCATCACTCCCACCCCAACGCCGACACCGACACCGACCACGCCCAGCGGCAATCTGGCCCTGGGTAAGCCGGTCACGTACTCGAGCCAACAGACGGGAAATGAAGCCAGCCACATCAACGACGGGGATCCGGTGAACCGGTGGTCCGCCTCGTCCTATCCGCAATGGGTTCGGATTGATTTTGGCACCACTTATGCCATAAACAAGACGGAACTCGTTCCATACCAGAATCGCGCCTATCAATACAAGGTTGAGGTCTCCACCGACGGCGCCACCTATACACAGGTGGTGAACAGGACGGCCAACACGACGGGCGGAGCGCTATTGACCGATACCTTTGCCTCGGCCAATGCGCGTTATGTCCGTTTGACCGTCACGGGATGCTACAACTACACCGGCGGCTGGGCCAGCATCTGCGAGTTCAGGGTCTTCGGCGGCGGTTCTCCGGTTACGCCGACACCGGTCACCCCGATGCCGACACCGACTCCCACGCCGACCCCCACCGGCGCCATCCAGTATCCGTCCGATCTCCTGGATCTGACGAATTGGAAGATCACGCTGCCGATCGGTAGTTCCGGGAGCCCCACCGAGATCAAACAGCCCCAATTGGATACATACTCGGTCGATCCCTATTTCAAACTGACCCCCGCCAAAGACGGAGTCCAATTCCGCGCCCATTGCGGCGGAACCACCACCAGCGGTTCCAGTTATCCGCGTTCCGAATTGCGGGAAATGACGGGATACCTGACGGGAAGCGGATATACCGAGGGAAGCGGCTGGAAGAGCACCTCCGGCACCCATACCATGTACATCAGGCAGGCGATCACGCATCTTCCGGTGGCGAAACCACACGTCGTGGCCGGGCAGATTCATGACGCCAGTGATGACGTGACCGTCTTCAGACTTGAAGGCTCCAGTCTCTATATCACCGACGGCGATAACACGCATGGTTATCTACTCACCGACAATTACCGGTTGGGCACCGTCTTTACCTGCAAGATGGTGGTAAGCGGCGGAAAAATAACTTACTATTACAACGATCAACTGGTCAATTACAGTCAAACCAAGAGCTTATCGGGGTGTTACTTCAAAGCCGGCTGTTACACGCAGTCCAATACCAGCAAGGGCGACGAACCCAGCGCTTACGGCGAAGTGATCGTCTACGACCTCCAGGTCACCCACCAATGATTACGATCGAGACTCCATGAGCGTGCCCCAAAACGGCGTCCCGGCAGAAACCGGGACGCCGTTTTGTCTCCGGAAACCAGCCTTCGCGCTTTTTCGCGGAGGGCGGCCATATCTCCAGCAGGAGTTATGTCGTCAAACGAAGAATCTACTCCGTAGGCACTCTTGGAGGACAAGCAGGACATGTTGCTTACCCATCGCGATTTGTTAGGCACGATTCTGATCCGGCGCGGAACCATCACCGAAGCTCAACTGGCCCAGGCACTGGAGACTCAGTCCGGGTCGGAAAGGAGAGCCCCTCTCGGCGAGATACTTGTCGCCAAGGGCTTCGCTTCCGAGTCGGAGATCGCACAGGCTCTGGCGGAGCAATTGGGCTTGGACTACTGCGACCTCGGCGCCATGGAGATACCCTCTTCAACCATTGTTGCGCTCAGCCCCCGCCTGGCGGAGCGGTTTCATGCCATACCCGTCGATTACGCCAACGGCCGCTTGACTCTTGCCATTTCGAATCCATTCGATCTGGCCAAACAGGACCTTTTACGCGAGATGCTAGGCATGCCCCTGCGGTTTGTCATCGCGGCGGAATCCGCCGTCGAGGAGGCTTTGGAGCGCTACTACCGCGGCGCCGGTGAGACGGTCGAAGGGGTCCTGGAAGGGCTGGACGAGTCGGATTTCTTGATCCTCCGGGGCGGCGAAGAAGGCGTGGCCGATCTGGCGGCGCTCGAGTCGATCGCCAACGAGGCGCCGATCATCCGGCTGGTCAATCTGCTCTTGAGCAACGCGGTCAAGGCGGGCGCCACCGACATCCATCTCGAACCATTTGAAGACGAGGTCAAGGTCAGGTGCAGGGTGGACGGGGTACTCTATGAGGTCGAGGCCCCGCCGAAACGGCTCTTCCCCGCCGTCCTCTCCCGCATCAAACTCATGGCAGGCATGGATATCACCGAAAAACGCCTGCCGCAAGACGGCCGTATCCGGATGCGCATGGCCGAGCGGGATCTCGATTTCCGCGTCGCCGTGGCCCCGACGTTGCACGGTGAAAGCGCCGTGCTTCGTATCCTGAACCGCCAGGCCATGCTGTTATCCTTTGAAGACCTCGGCCTTACGGGCCAGACGCTGGTAAAATTTAGCCGGCTCATTCAGCGTCCCCATGGCATGATCCTGGTCACCGGCCCCACGGGGAGCGGCAAGACCACGAGCCTCTATGCTGTCCTGAGCAAGCTGAACGTGACCGGGCGCAAGATTATCACCATCGAGGACCCCGTGGAGTACGAACTGAAGGGCGTCAACCAGATGCAGGTCAATCCCAAGATCAATTTCACCTTTGCCCAGGGGATGCGCACCATCGTGCGGCACGATCCCGACGTAATCCTCGTGGGCGAGATCCGGGACCGCGAAACGGCGGAAGTGGCCATCCAGTCCGCTCTGACCGGGCACCTGGTCTTCTCGACCTTGCATACCAACGACGCGGCCGGCGCCTTCACGCGCCTCCTGGATATGGGGGTCGAGGAATACCTGGTGGCCTCCACGGTCATGGGCGTCTTGGCGCAGCGTTTGGTGCGCCGCGTCTGTCCGGCCTGCAAGGTCAGCCGGCCGGCGACCGCCGAGGAACTGGACCGCCTGGGAGACGGCTTTCCCGCCGGTCATCCCGTCCAGATGGGCGAGGGATGCCCGAAATGCAACCGCGTCGGTTACCGGGGCCAGATCGGCATCTACGAGTTCCTGGCCACCACGCCCGAGATCGAGCGCATGATCATGGCGCGCAAGAACGCCAGCGACTTGCGGGAGCAGGCGATCGAGCAGGGTATGCTGACCCTCCGCCAGGACGGATTGGCCAAGGTGATCGAAGGGATCACCACTCCGAGCGAGGTTCTCCGGGTGACGCAGGATTAGGGAGTGTTCTCTTGCCGAACTTCACCTACCAGGCCGCGGATCCGCGCGGCCGCAAGACGGCCGGCCAACTGACGGCCCCGAGCAAGAACGAGGCGATGAGCGCCCTGCGCGCCAAAGGTCTCGTTCCTCTCCGCCTGGCCGAGGTCCAGGCCGCCGGCTCGCGCACCCGATCGCAAAAGCGTCCGCGCGGCCGCGATGCACTGGCCTTCACCCAGCAGCTCGCGACCCTGGTCGGCGCCGGCCTGCAATTGGACCGCGCGCTGGCGATCATGGCCGGCCTCTCGCGGGAAGACCGGATCGGCGGGACGATCGCCGCCATCCGCCGCGACGTCCAGGAGGGCGCGTCGTTTTCCGCCGCCCTCGCCAGGCACCCGAGGCTCTTTAACCGCGTCTACGTCAATATGGTCCGTTCCGGCGAGACCGGCGGGGTCCTGCCCGTGGTCCTGCAGCGGCTGGCGCAGACCATCGAGGAGGAGCGCGAGCTCAGGTCCTACATCCTGGGCGCCGTCCTCTACCCGGCGGTGGTCGCCTTTGTCAGCCTGTGCGCCGTGACGGTCCTCCTCGTCTGGGTGGTACCGTCTTTCGAACGAATCTTTACCCAGCTCGGGCAGAGTCTGCCCTCTCTCACCCGGGCGATCATGACGCTCAGCCATTTCCTCAAGGCTTACGGACTGTGGCTGGCCGCCGGCGCCGCCGCGGCGGGGCTCGCCACGTGGCAGTTCATGCGCACACCGGCCGGACGCGAGACGATCGACCGTGCCTACCTGCGCCTGCCCTACTTCGGCGACCTCTACATCAAGATCAACACCGCTAGAATCACCCGCACGCTGGCCATGCTACTTGGCGCCGGCGTACCCGTCCTGCAGGCGTTTACCGTGGTAAAAGAGACGGTCGCCAACCGGATCCTGGCGGCCGCCCTCGCCCAGGCCGGGCTCGAGATCAAGGAGGGCGGCGGGATCGCCCGGCGGCTCGAGGCCCAGCAGATCCTGCCACCGCTGGCCATCCAGATGATCGCGGTCGGCGAGGAGACCGGGGAACTCCCAAGCATGCTGGACCAGATCGCCAAGGGGTATGACGGCGAGGTGCGGGTGGCGGTTCGGAATCTCCTCTCGCTCTTGGAGCCGGCGCTGATCCTCTGCCTGACCGCGATGACGCTGCTGATCGCCTTGGCGATCCTGGTCCCGATCGTCAGCATGAGCACGAGACAGGGTATTTAGCCCGGATTTTGAAGGGACGAAAGCTTTCTTCCGTTCCCCGCGGGGACGGGTGGATTCCAGCAGATATCCATGTGCATCCAACGAATCATTATATGGGAGGCACCCGCATGAAAAGGCGCAGCGAACAAGGTTTCACCCTGATCGAGATCACGGCCGTCCTGATCCTACTGGCCGCTTTCGCCCTGCTGGTGGGACCGACAGTGCTGAAGTCGGTGGACAAAGGCCGGGCCAATGTGGCCCGCACCCAAATCGCCAGCCTAAAGACGGTCCTCAATACTTATAAGCTCGAGAACGGCAGCTACCCCACCACCGACCAGGGCCTGGCCGCGCTTTACGAGAAGCCGACCATCCCGCCGATCCCCGAAAACTGGGATGGACCTTACCTGGATGACCCCATCAAGAACGACCCCTGGAACAGGCCCTACGTCTATATCTGCCCTGGCCAGCACAACAAGCAGAGTTACGACATCCTGAGCTACGGTGCCGACGGCGCCGAGGGCGGGGAAGGCATTAACGCGGACATCACCAATTGGACGGCGGGAAGTCAATGAACGGGACGCGACGCGGGTTCACCCTGATTGAACTTGTCGCGGTCCTGACCTTGATCGGCCTGTTGTTCATGGTCGTCTTACCCTCGTTCGTCAAGGGAACCGCCGGCACCGAGGCCCGCCTCTGGCGCGACCAGATCCTGCGCGATCTGAGAGCCGCGCGTGCCGAGGCGGTCGGCAAGACGCGGGAAACCAGTCTCCGCTTTGGCGAGACTTCGTACACCCTCAATCTCGGATTCGGGGAGCCCGTCCTCCGCACTCTGCCGGCCGGCTTTTCCCTGGCCGTGGAAGGCCCGGCCAAGGAAGGGACCAGCGGGCAGGGTGGACTGGACGGACAGGCCTCCCCCACGCCGTCCCCGGTCGCACCGGTGCCGACCGAAGACGGGGGCGGTGGTCCGGAAGACAGCGGGGAGGTAGTCTTGGTCTTTGGGCCGAACGGCTTGTGCGCCGGCGCGCATCTCGTTTTGACGACGCCCTCGGGACGCGGCTTCGCACTTACCGTGCGGGAGGATGGCGGCATTGCGTGGGAATAAACGGACCGCCGGTTTTACCCTGCTCGAGGTGGTCGCGGCCTTGACCCTGCTCGGTATCGGGCTTTCCATCCTTTATGCCGGGTATCTGCAGGCTTCACACCTCGAAGCCCGGGCGGCGGAGAGCGGTACGGCGCTGACCCTGGCCAAGTCAATCCTGGCCCAGGCGGAAGCGGGCGAGGAAACGGCGGCCGAGGGGGTCTTCGAAGGCGCGCCCGGGTACCGTTGGACCCTGACGCGCGAATCCCTCGGCGACCTGGGACTCGTGCGTCTTACCGCCACCGTCACCTGGGGCCGAGAAGGGAAGCGCAACGCCATCGCATGGACGTTGACCGGCGATGAACTCTAACGCGCAGAAGGGTTTTACGCTCATCGAACTGACGGCGGCTTTGTTGATCACGAGCCTGATCATCCTGGCGATCGCCTCTTCTCTGGCCGCGATCTCCGACAGTTGGGACCGGGGGGAAAGGCTGGCCGCCGCCCGTGAAGCCGTGCGCGTTCTCAGCCGGCGCCTCGGCATGGAGCTGGCCTCGGCCAACCAGGGCCTCCTTGGCAGGGAGACCGGCTTTGAAGGCGACCGCAAAGGGTTCAGCTTTACGGCCGCGGGCGAACTCGGTCCGCGCCGCCTGACCCTGGCCGTCCAGGAAGGATGCATTCTCCTGATCGAGAAACCCTTGCGCCAAGCGGGCGAGCAAGTGAGCAAGATCATCCTGGCCGACCAGGTCAATCATCTCGAAATCCACTATTATGATCCGACGGAACGGGCTTGGCGGAACGAGTGGCAGGCGAAGGAGGAGGGCCGGCCGCCTTCGCTCGTCAGGATCCGGGCCTACCTCGGTCGTCCGGAACACTTATACGGCGCGCCCCCGCTGATCTTACCGGTCTACGCGGGGCGGACCGTTTCCGACCGGGAGGTGGATCCCCTTGATTAGCCGCCTCCAGGCCGGCGCCGCCCTGGTCATCGTCATCTGGGCGCTGGCGATCATCAGCGCCGTTGTAGCCGCTTATTTTACCCGGGGCATGCTCGAGGTCTACTATACGCTCGAGCAGCGCTCCGAGACCGAGGCGCGCGCCCTGGCCCAAGCGGGAGTCACCAGTTGCCTACAGCTTTTTATGGCGGACGAGGACGAGGTGGACATCCCGGGGGAGGACTGGTTCTTGGCCGATGAGGACGCCTTGACGAGCGTCTCAGGGGATGGCACCATCTCGGTGAGGGTCTTCGATTATGGCAGCCGCATCAACCTGAACCTAACCGGCCAACCCAGTCTGATGCTGCTTTTCAAAGACAACGCGGCGGCGGCCGACGCCCTTCTGGACTGGCTCGACGAGGACAATCAGGCGCGCGCCAAGGGAGCCGAGGACGAATACTATCTGAGCCTTGACCCACCCTTGACGCCCGCCAACGGACCGTTCCTCTGCCCGGAGGAGGTATTCCTGGTCAAGGGCATCGAGGACGTACGCCGGATCGTCGAGAACGATACCACTGTATACGGCAAGGCAAATCCTAACCTGATCACCCCCCAGGTCTGGGCGACGATCCTTCGATTGGCGGGGATCGATCCCGGTTTGCACGAGGTCTTGACGGAACAGTTCACGGACGCAAGACAAAAGGCGGATCGGGACGGTATAGTTCTCTTTCACGCCTTGGAGGATCTTGGGCAAAAAATCGGCCGGATGACGGAGAACGAATGGAAACCGTTGGCGCCGTACCTGACCTTCTCGGGCCAGATCAATCCCAACTTCGCCAGCGAGCGCGTTTTGCGCGTCGCCCTGGACTTGCTGGGCCTGAACCCCGATAAAGCGCGCGCGATCCTGGAGCTCAAGCAGCAGAACGGCCCGTTCAAGGATCTCGACGGCATCCACAACCTGCTGGACACGGACGACGAGAAGCTCGGTGTCAGCATGGAACGATTGCAGCAAGTCTTTACCCTGCAGACGACCATGATCGGCATCGATGTGGTCGGTTATACCAAGGACCGCGACCTGCACCGCATCGCGGCCGTGGTCGAGCGGTACCACCCGCGGATGGAGAGTACCCGCTGGCGCTGCCGGATCCTATACTGGCGGGAATGGCCGGGACAGGAATTTCCATTGCGCCCCGAGTAGGGACGAGTACCGTCCACGCGACGGACCGGGGGTTTATGAAATTGCGACAGCGAACGGTAGCCGCCTTTGACGACGACGGCGGCAGACTCTTTGCGGCCGAGATCGAAATGACCGGCGACGGACCGGTCCTGAGATGCACCGGGCGTTACGAAGGTCCGGGCGGGATGCCGGCCACTCCGGAGACGCTGGTCACCGCCCTGCATACCTTGTGGCAAGACCAGCGTTTCACGGCGAAAGCCATGGCCGCGGCGGTGCCGCGGGCGGGCGCCGTTCACGACCAGCTCGAACTGCCGCCGTTGAGGCTGAAGGATTTGTCTCTGGCCGCGATCACCGCGCTCGAGGACAAGGTGGCCTTCCCGCCGGACGAGATGTGCGTGGGTCTCTCGCGGGCCAGGAAAGATCAACCCGTCAACGCGGTCGCGGCCCGGCGCCACCTCGTCGAGGAGCGCCGGGCGGCGATCGCAGCCGCCGGTCTGTCCCCCGCGTGGATCGGGCTGCGCCCCCTGGCCGCCGCGGCTGCGTTTTGGTATGGGTACGGCGATGAGTTGGGTGACCGTCCGGCGATCCTGATCGAACTGCGCAGCGATGAATCGGCCTTGATTCTTGTCCGCCGGGGGCAGGTGCTGTTTTCGCGGGCTTTGCCCGGTTTGGGCGCGGAGGGCGACACCAGGCTGCCGGAGTTGGCGGCGGAACTGCGCGCCACTTACACCATCCTCAGTACCACGCCGGCCTGGGAGACGCCCGCCTGCCTCTGGTTGAGCGGCGTTTGGGCGGGCCGCCCGGAAATCAGGGAGGCCTTGGCTGATCTGCTCGGACTGGAAGCCGGCATGCTGAAGATCGCGAAACCGTTCGGCCTCTTGCGCCCGGCGACGGTCACCGAACCGGGGCCGGAAATGCTGGTGCCTGTCGGACTCTGCCTGGCGGCAACCGCGGTCGAAACGATGGGGCCGGATCTCTTGCCGGGCCTGGGTGTCGTGGAAGACGTACGCCATCCCTGGAAGACTGTATTCCCCGCCGTCGTTGCGATCCTGCTCTTTCTCGGCGGCCTTCGTCTCCTGGCCGGCGCCGCCGCGAAACAGGGGGCCGTCGACCGCGCCTGGCTTGCCGGGCACGAAAAGGAAGTGGAAGTCCTGAGCGGGCTGCAACAAGAGTCAGCCGACCTCCTGGCGCGCCTTCAAGCCCTTGAGGGTTACGGCGGCGGCGGCGGCGCCTATCTGGAACTGCTCTTGGCTTTGGACGGAGTTTTGCCGCCGGGCACGCGGGTGACGCGGATCTCCCTCTCCGGCCGGCATGTGGACAATCTGGCAGGCATCACGCCTTCCGTCTCGGCGATGTTGCAGCGCCTCAAGACCCATCCGCTCCTGGCCCGCCTGGAACTGCGCGGCCAGGCGGTGAGCAAGACAGAGAACGGCCAAATCATGGAGGCTTTTACTCTGGCCGGTCCTTTCGCGCGGGAGAGTGACAGACGGTGAAACTCAGCCGGAGAGAGCAATGGTTGCTAGGCCTGGCAGGGTTGGCCCTCATGCTTACGCTCTGTTTCTACCTTGGGATCAAACCGCTCCTCGAACAAGGTTCGCCCGGTGACGCGGGCAGCCTCAAAGGCAGGATCTCGACGGCCAGGCGTTTGTTGGCCAAAGCCCATTCCATCCGCGCCAAACGCGATGAGCTCGCCAAGGCCGTGGCCGAAGCCGAAGATAGCTTTCTCGCGGCGAGATCGGTGGATAGCGGCGGCATCGCCCTCCTTGCACTGGTGGAGAAGCTCGCCGCGCAAGCGGAGATCGCGCTCAATGCAAAAGGCATCAGCCCCATCAAACCCGGCCAACCCCAAACCACGGTCGAGGTCGAGATCCGCGGCCGGGGCGACGCCAGGGCGGTGACCTTGTTTCTCCACGCCGTGAGCGCGGCCGCTATTCGGTTGGACGTGCAGAACCTGGATCTGGTCGCCAACGAAGACAAGACGCTGGAGATCAGGGCGATCATCGCCACGCTGCTGCCGCATGTCGAGGAGGCGCATGACCTTGAGTAGGAAATGGACCATGCCGGCAGCCTGGATCGCCGCCGCCGCCGCGGCGTGCTTCTTCGCCTATGCGTTCCTTGTCTACAGGCAGGCGGGAGCGCCGCCGCTCCCCGTCAAGATCGCGCGTGGCGCGGTTTCCGGCGCCGTGCGCCCCAAGCGGACCCAACCTGGCTTGGCGCGGTATACCCGCCTGTCCACGGGAAGGATCTTCTTCGGGGAACCGGCGGCGGTTGCAACCATCCCCACGCCGCAACCTATTTATGTCTCCGCCTTGACGCTGCGGGGTATCATCAGGGGGGGCGGACAGTCACCCATAGCCGTCTTGGCTCGGGTCAGCACCTCCCCGGATGGCGAGACCTGGTACGCCAAGCCCGGCGATACAGTGCTCGACGAGACGGTGATCGCCATCGAGGCGGACAGCGTGGTGCTGCGTAAGGACGGCCTTGAGACGGTTCTCGTCCTGCCGCACTAAACGGTTAGGAGTGTGCCGATGCAAACCGCAATCGAACTTGAAGTGAACGGCCTCACCCTGCGGGGCATGCTGCATCGCCCCGAAGGCTCCGCGCGCTGCCCGATGGTGGTCGTCTACCACGGCTTCACCGGACAGAAGACCGAGCCGCACTTTATCTTCGTCAAACTCTCCCGGGCGCTGGCCGCGGCCGGTCTGGCCAGCGTCAGATTTGACTTCAGCGGTAGCGGCGAAAGCGACGGCGATTTCGCCGCGATGACCTTTGGCGGCGAGGTCGCCGAGGCCAAAGCCATTCTCGACTACGCGCGCACGCTACCATTCGTCAACCCGGCGCGTGTCTTCCTGTTGGGCCTGTCCATGGGCGGCGCCATCGCCGGGGTAGTGGCGGGGGACGAAGCGGACAAAGTACGGGCGGTTGTCCTCTGGGCCCCGGCCGGCAACATGCCGGAACTCATCGCCGCCAGGTTAACGCCTGATGTCAGATCCGTGCTCGACGCCCAAGGGCGCATCGACATCGGCGGCCACTGGTTGAGCAAGGAATTCTGCGACGAACTTGCCGGGATCGATATCCATGGGCGGGCCGCACGTTTCCCCGGCCGCGTCCTGCTGCTGCACGGCGAGGCGGACGCGGCCGTGCCCCCGAGCGCCTCCATGCGCTATAAGGAGATCTATGGCGACCGGGCCGAATTGCATCTGCTCCCGGGCGCGGACCATACGTTCAACCGCAAGGACTGGGAGGACGAGGTGATCCGCCGGACCGTGGCCTTCATCGCGGAGGAAAGCGGCGCCACGCCTTGGCCTTGAGATTGCCGGCACCCGCCTTCGCCGAGCCAAACGTAGGGAAACCGATCTATACTCCCAGAGAGACGCGGAGGCGCAGAGGAAAGCGAACGTAACGCTTCTAAAACGCAGGCACGGAGGCATAGATGCGCGCAAAGCCCGAATGCATACCCTGCTGTCTGAGGCAGATCATCGCCACCGCCAGCCGGATTACTCCCGACGAGGCGGTCCACGAGGAACTGGTGCGCCGGGGCATGCGGCTCCTCTTGGAATCTTCTCTATCCAAGACGCCGGCGGAGATCTCGACCGCCTTGTTCCGCCTGACCGCGGAGGCACTCAAGGCCGATGACCCCTACGCTCCGGAAAAGGAACGCTACAACAGGGAGGCGATAGCGCTCTATCCCCGGCTGCGCCGCCAGATCGCCGAGAGCCGCGACCCGTTACGCACCGCCGTCCTCCTGGCCGTGGCCGGCAACCTCATCGACCTGGGGATCATGGTGCCGATGGCCGTGGATGACGTCGTAGCAGGAGTCTTGCGCAAGGGTCTGGCGCGCGATTCCCTCATGGAGTTGCGCCGCGATCTCGCCGCGGCGAATTCTCTCCTCTACGTGGGGGATAATGCGGGTGAGATTGCCTTCGACCGCCTGTTGATCGAGGAGATCCGGCGCGAATACCCCGCCCTCGGCGTAACCTTTGTCGTCAAGAGCGGCCCGGCCATGAACGATGCGACCCTGTCGGATGCGGACGCGGTCGGCATGTCCGCGGTGGCGGAGGTCATCGAGTCGGGAGGCGCATATCTAGGCGTCCCGCTGAACGAATCCTCGCCCGCCTTTTGGGAGAGATACCGTCGCGCCGGGGTCGTAATCGCCAAAGGGCATGCGAACTATGAGACGCTGGACGAAGCGCCCCGTCCCGCCTTGTATTTCCTGGTCACGGTCAAATGCGGGATCGTGGCCAATACCACCGGCGCCAGGATAGGCGATTCCATCCTGATTCAGCCTTCCTTGGCGCCCTAATCAGCCGACGGTCGTTCCGGGCGGTTGAAATACCGGTCTCAACAAAAAACAGCCTCCGCGGCTGCTCTTCATTCTTGACGCTTGTATGGTGCTCAGGCGTCGATCACATCCGGTACTTTTTCCGGGGTTAAGCCGTTCAAATACTTGCCCAGCCACCCCCAGCCATCTTTCTCCACGCGTTTCTCACTTACCAGGATATGCTTTACTTGGCCGCCGTTCATCGCCTTGACCTTATAGTATCTTTCTTCAAAGAAGGTTTTCGTATCCGGCGGTTCGCCGTTGCGCGTCACCGGTCCCGCCACAACGTGATACTCCCAGGACCCCGAAATCATCCCTTTTCCCTCCAGCGCCTCGCTACAACTTTGCCATATAAGATTATCGGCGATCCTGTGTCGATCTTTAGAGCTTTTTAACTTAATGTAACGGAAACTGTTTTCCCTTTATGGGCCGTGGTGATGTGGCTCTCCCCCCGGTTCAAGGCTTAAGACAGCATTCCCGCAGAAAGTACTGGTGCAAACGGCAGTCCGCGGTCAGCTCGGGGTGGAAGGCGGCCGCCAGGAAACGATCCTGCCTGACGAGGACCGTGTGCTCTTCGTAACGGGCCAGCACCTCGACACCGGGTCTCACCGCGACCACCTCGGGGGCGCGAATGAATACGGCCCGCAGAGGCTCCGGTCCAAGGGCGGGAACGGGTAATTCCGTTTCGAAGCTGTCCACTTGCCGGCCGAATGTATTCCGCCGTACTGTCATGTCGACCAACCCCAGGCGCGGTTGGTCGGACTGCTCAATCTCCCGCGCCATCAGGATCAGCCCCGTGCACGTACCAAAGACGGCCATGCCTGCCTGAGCCCGCTCCCGGATCGGCTGCAGCAACTCATAGCGAACGAGCAGCTTGCCCACGGTGGTGCTCTCGCCACCGGGAATGATTAACCCGTTCAGGTCGTCCAGATCCGCCAGTTTCTTGACAATCCGCCCGGTCACGCCGCACCGATCCAGACTGATTAGGTGCTCCCTGACCGCTCCCTGTAAGCCGAGGACGCCGATTTCCATTTGGCTACTCCTTATGCAAGTAGATAATAAGACCAGATCTGCCGAGACTCTTCGCCTTTCTCAGAGTGACACGGAAACCCACCTTCGCGAAGGTGGGCGGCCCGCCTTCTTGCCTCTTCCCTCACACCTCTTGCCTCTTACCTCACGCCTCACGCCTCATGCCTCATGCCTACCATCCCCGGCCCGCAAGCCGATCCTTTTCCGCCATACCGCCGACAAAAGTGCCCCGCATCGGTTGGCCGATCTCCCGCGAGACCTTGGCGAGTAAACCCGGGTCATTGAAATGCGTGGTCGCCTCGACGATGGCGCGCGCGCGCGCGGCCGGGTTATCGGATTTGAAGACGCCCGAGCCGACGAAAATCCCGTCACACCCCAGTTGCATCATGAGGGCAGCGTCGGCGGGCGTCGCGATACCCCCCGCGGCGAAATTGACCACTGGCAGTCGACCGAGCCGCTTGACCTCGAGCAGGAGCTCATAGGGCGCCCCGAACTCTTTGGCCAGGGTCATGAGTTCTTCCTGGGGAGAGTTCTGCACTCTGCGGATTTCCTCCATGACCGTGCGCACGTGGCGTACGGCTTCGACCACGTCGCCGGTACCGGCCTCGCCCTTGGTGCGAATCATGGCCGCGCCCTCGCCGATGCGGCGCAAGGCCTCGCCGAGGTTACGCGCGCCGCAGACAAACGGCACCGTAAAGAGGTGTTTGTTGATATGGTACATCTCATCCGCCGGGGTGAGGACTTCGCTTTCGTCGATATAGTCCACGCCGAGCGCCTCCAGGATCTGGGCCTCCACGAAATGTCCGATCCTTGCTTTGGCCATGACCGGTATACTGACCGAGTCCATAATCTCCTGGATGATGTCCGGATCGGCCATACGGGCCACGCCGCCGGCGGCCCTGATGTCAGAGGGCACGCGCTCCAGGGCCATCACGGCCACGGCACCGGCGTCCTCCGCGATCTTTGCCTGTTCGGGTGTGGTTACGTCCATGATGACGCCGCCCTTGAGCATCTCAGCCAAGCCTGACTTGACCGTCATGGTGCCTTTCTCTGTCATCGCAAATCCCCTCCGGATATGTTTGTACCTATTTTACCTCAACCAGCGCCGCCGCGCAATGCAACCCCGAAGATGCGGATCGAGCGGGCGGCTCTACCCCGTCGCGACGCTTCCCTTTGCGGCGGCTGCTTTTGCGGGCTCGCCTTGACAAGCATTCTGTCAGATCCTATAATCCAAACGAAGGGCCGGTTTTGCCCGGGAGCCCTCTTGAGGAGTTGACCTTCATGCCTGATGCGAACCATGACCGTTTTCAGGAAAGTGTTGGTGAAGTCTTGGTCCGCCACCGAAGCATCCTGGACGTGCTCTCCAAGCAGCAGGAATCCAGCGCGCGCGTCAATCGCGCCATCGCCAAGGCCGTGACCAGTTGCGGTTGCCTCGAGATCAGCGCCCGCCGCCAGGAAATCCCCGATGATATCAGTTTTCTCAAGCTCAAGGAGTTCATGAACACCCATCTCAACGGTGCTCTATGCGAAGGATGCCGGGAGGTCATCGAGGCCGAGCTGGGGCAGAACCTCTTCTACATGGCGGCCCTCTGTACTTTGCTGGGTCTGCGGATGGAGGAGATCCTCGAGAAAGAGCGCGGCAGGATCACGGCCTTGGGCCCATACACCTTGACCTGACCTCTTCTAGATGTGCCGATCGAGCAAGACCTGTTCTTTGAGGCGCCGCAATCCTTCCTTGATACCGCGGGCGCGGACCTCCCCGATGCCTTCCACCTCATCGAGCGCCTCCGTGGAGGCGGCGAGGATCTTTTGCAGATGCCCGAAGACCCGGACCAAATTATCGATGACCGGCGCCGGTAAGCGCGGTATCCGGCGGAGGATGCGGAAACCGCGCGCCGTGACCGTACTCTCCGGGCTGGTGCCGATACCGTAGCCGAGAACCCTCAGGATGAAGCCGATATCCAGCAGATCCTCGGTCATTGCGCGGGAAAGCTCGATCCGCGCTTCCTGGACCTGCTGGTCGTCCAGCGAGGTCGCATAATCCTTTAAGACCTGATAACCCTCGTCTTCGACGTCGGCCAACACCTCCTCGAGTTGCATGCTGACCAACCGCCCCTCGGTGCCCAGTTCACAGATGTAGAGTTCGATCTCCGCCGCGATACGCGCAACCATCTCCGCCCGTTGGATAACCGTGCTGACCTCCGCCAGCGTGACCTGGTCCTCGAACTCCAGGGCGCTCAGGTTGATTAAAGCTTTTTGCAGCACGATCTTGTATCGCTCCAATGTCTGCAAGGCCTGGTTGGCCTTGGCCAAGATCGTGCCTTTTTCGCGCAGAACGTAACGTTGCTGGCCCTTGTAGAGGGTAATCACGTTACGGCGCTGTGAGATGGCGATGACCAATTCATCGGTCTGTGCGGCCACCCTTTCGGCCGTACGGTGCCGGGTGCCCGTTTCGCTGGTCGGGATCATCGGATCCGGCGTGAGGTGCGCGTTGGCAATCAGGATGCGGCGCGCATCGCTGCTCACAACCAGTGCGCCGTCCATCTTCGCCAGTTCATAGAGACTGGCCGGATCAAGCTCGGTATTGATACGAAAGCCGCCATTAACCAGCTTCATGACTTGGTCGGAATCGCCCACCAGGATGAGCGCTCCGGTTCGCGCCCGGAGGATGTTCTCCAGACCCTCATAGAGACTGGTCCCCGGTGCGACCAGCCGTAAAGTGCGCATCAAGGCTTCCTGTTCCTCTACGCGATGCATCCGTCACCGCCCTCTCCAGGGTATGACCGGTATTCTTGAAGTATTCACCCCGGCATGCCGGGATAACAAAGGATGAAAATGAGGCATCCTTGCGTTTACCAACCCACCCCCGCCCCGCGGGCACCCCTCTTTAGGCTAGAAGGCCGCCGCCAAGGCTTCCCCCACCGTACGGACCGTAATGAGTTCCAAGCCTGGCGGAGACGGTCTTACGCCATGCGGCACGATGGCGCGGGCAAAGCCAAGACGCACCGCCTCCGCCAGCCTGCGTCCACCGGCATGCACCGGACGTACCTCTCCGGCCAGGCCGATCTCGCCGAATACCACCGTATCCGCGGGGATTGGTCTCTCCCGCAAGCTGGACGCCACGGCCATCGCCGCAGCCAGGTCGGCGGCGGGCTCGCTCGAGCGCAGCCCGCCCGCGAGGCTGACGTAGACATCCTGGGCGCCGAGGGCCAATCCCAGACGACGCTCCAAGACCGCCAAGACAAGGGCAACGCGGTTGTAATCGAGGCCGGTCACCAGCCGGCGCGGCGTACCGTAACCGCTACCCGCGACCAATGCCTGCAATTCGAGGAGCAGAGCCTGCGTGCCTTCCAAACCCGGGAAAACCACCGTGCCGGGCGCTCCCGCCGCGCGATCCGCAAGGAAGATCGCCGACGGATTGGCGACTTCCGCCAGCCCGTGCTCCTCCATGGCGAACATGGCCAGTTCATCGGTGGATCCGAAACGGTTTTTCGCCGCCCTGAGCAACCGGTATGAATAACGCCTTTCGCCCTCGAGGTAAAGGACCGTATCTACTATATGCTCCAAAACCTTTGGTCCAGCCAGGGCACCTGTCTTGGTAATATGCCCCACCAAAAAGATGGATATCCCGGTCTCTTTTGCCAGGCGCAAGAGCTCGCTGGCACAGGCGCGAACCTGCCCGACGCTCCCGGGTGAACCGGCCAGATCTCCCGTGCGCATGGTCTGGATGGAATCCACCACGAGCATGACCGGCTGGACCTTTCCCGCTTGGGCCATGACAGCCTCGATCGAGGTCTCCCCCAGGACGAGCAGACCATCGGTCATGGCGACGCCAAGCCGTTCCGCGCGTAGACGCAGCTGCGCCGGGGATTCCTCGCCGCTTACGTAGAGGACCCGGCCGTGACACCGGGAAAACTCCGCCGCGTATTGCAGGAGCAGCGTGGACTTGCCCACCCCCGGGTCGCCGCCCAGAAGGATGAGGGAACCCGGGACCAGTCCGCCGCCCAAGACCCGATCGAACTCGCCGAGGCTGCTCAGAAGACGTTCGCCCGTGCTTGCCGGAATGCTCGCGATCGGCAACGAGCACGCGCCCGTCGCCGCGCCGGGCTGTGGCGCCGCAACCTCCACTTCTTCGACCAGCGTGCTCCAAGCACCGCAGCCGGGGCAGCGGCCGAGCCAGCCCACGGACTCATAACCGCACTCTTGGCAGGTGAACTTGTTTTTCGCTTTCGCTATCGACGCCGCCTCCCAAGCAAGATGGCGCGAACCGCCAGGACCAGGCCCCCCAGCGCAAGGGCGGCCCAGCCCAGCGCGGCGAGCCGGGCGCCGAGTTCGCGCCAGCGATCCCCCACGATACTGCCGCCGATGACGAGCACGGAGTTGAAGAGCACGACCCCCAGAGCCAGGCTGCCAAGGCCCGTCACCGGCCTCATCCCGGCCATACCCGCCGCCAAAGCCAGACCCGAGCGGACCACCGGGATGAAACGGGAACACAACAAGACCCCCGCGCCATAACGGGCAAACCATCTTGCCACCCTCTCCTGTTGATTTTGCGGCAGGAGTCTCAGAAAGAACCGCCTCTCCAACAAGGCCGATCCCCAAATCCGGCCAAGATAGAAGAGCCCTGCCACGGCAAAAAACGTGCCGAGGCACGAAGCAAGGAGCGGGTAAGTGAAGGAAAAACCCCGGCGGGCGGCGATGAATCCCCCCGCCAGGAAGACGGCGTCGCCGGGAAGCGGAGGGAAGACCACTTCGGCCAGACCCGCAAGGAACATTGTGATGAGCAGCGCCATGAGCGAGATGGAATCAAACTCGGCCATCAGATCGGCGAATGGAGGCAAACACGTCACCCGCCCAGGGTAAATCTCAACGCACTATGATAATTTTACCATGGACGGATGACGAAAGAAAGCGGACCCAGTCCGGCAACCCTTCACTTGCCGTCTGACAGAACAAAAACCACGCCGCGGTATGAATCCAGTTCCTGGAGCTTCCCGGCGCTAACTCGCAAAGCCGATCCAGCAGCCAGATCGATGTACGGCAGGATTCTCCGCTCCGGACGCGTATTGTATGGATCGAAGAGAAGGAAGCGCGCGGCAAAGAGCCCGCTTTGCGCCTCCTGGCCCGCCTAAAGAAGCATCGTCCATAAAATCCGCTTTCGGGTATGCCCTTTGGAACGGACTCCGAGATCCCATGGAGAGGATGTCGCACACTCAGCGATAATCAGCCACGATGCATCCTCGACCTTGGCCGTTGCCTTGATGCGGCCATACGAGATCGAGGGGGGGTCAAATGATGAAATCCATCCTCAGGTCGATGACGACGGTTCTACGCCTTGAGATTCTAACCGTCATGCTTTTTTTGTCAGGGAATTCCTGGGTAACCTTTCCCATGCCATCCATTTGCATGTTTTGCCGATTCCACCCAACGGAAGCCGAGTTCTTTTGTTCGTCCCGCATCCCGATGACGAAGCCGCCGCTTGTTTCACCTTCATTTCACGCGCCATCAAGGGGGG
>JBLNCE010000010.1:0-7125 GCA_050260415.1 Bacteroidota bacterium
AACATGGCCCCGGAGCCGCGGGCTGAAGGGCGACTGCGCCTGGTAGGCCGCGCCGGTCGCGCCCGTTATCGCGCTCTGGGTATTGATTGGCGCTGTCCATGCGTATCCGAGAAGGCCCTGGCCGCGAGGTCCGGGTGAAGCTGGGTGGTACCACGAAGGCTTGTAAAGTCTCTCGTCCCTATGGGATGAGGGGCTTTTTTATTTTGGAAATCCGTTGACCCAGGGAACCTCAAGCGGATGGCGGTCTACCGCTCGCACGGTTCGGTTTAGCTGTTGCAACTCGATGCATGGGTCGCATAGAAGGTCTTACGGAAAGTAGATTGACCCAGGAGGCGCTACTCGCCCTCCTGGACCTCCAGAGCCAAAGGGTGTGGTCGCACACCCTTTGGAATCCCGCCCTTCGACAGGCTCAGGGGGCTGAGTTTATCGAAGCCCGACCGGAACCAAGGTTCCTGGACCTCCTTATGCTTGGGATTATGGGACGTCACCATCCTTGGCTCCTCGACGTTAGTGAGGTTCCGCGCCTTCCGGGCGCTCCAGGCCTCCGATGGTCCACGATGCCGACGGCGGTGATCGCATCCGGACGATCAACGCCGCGTGCGCGGCATCCTGCCGCGCTGGGGATTAAAACCCCCGGCCGTCGGCACAGCGATGAACCACCGCTGTTTAACCATCCGTATAATCAAGGTTGGCGTTAATTCGCAGGGATGCGCTGCCCATCTCAGGCCCACGATGGGCTCAAAGCCTGCGACGACCATGGCCTGCTCTGAGCCATCCTAGCTTTCGCAGGCTTTCCGCCATCGTGGCGTAGAGATGGATGGCAGCGGCCCCCTCTCTAAGCTTAGAGAGGGGGCCGGGGGGTGAGTTAAAAGCGCAAACAAAGGCGTTTTCGCAACCTGATCTAAGGGAGAGCCTCGAATACAGGTTTGGCCATCATGGTACACGTCGCGGTAAAGAACATGCGTACGCCTCCTTTGGCCTTTGCCCGGGAATGAATTCCTGGCGAAGATTATACCTAGAACTCCGCCGACCCCGCCGTGCGCGGGAAGGGGATGACGTCGCGGATGTTCTGCATGCCGGTCATATACATGATGGCGCGCTCGAAGCCGAGGCCGAAGCCGGCGTGTCTGACCCCGCCAAACTTACGCAGGTCAAGGTACCACCAGTAGTCCTCTTCCCTGAGACCGGCCGCGCGCATGGCCGTCAGGAGGACATCGTGCCGCTCCTCGCGCTGGCTGCCGCCGATGATCTCGCCCACATCAGGTACGAGGAGGTCCATCGCGGCCACCGTTTTGCCGTCGTCGTTCCGGCGCATGTAAAAAGCCTTGATCTCCTTGGGATAGTCCACGACGAAGACGGGCCGTTTGAAGACCTGTTCGGTCAGGTAGCGCTCGTGCTCAGTCTGGAGGTCGACGCCCCAATGCACAGGGTAGGTGAACGCGGCCTTGGCCTGCTCCAAGAGTTTGATGGCCTCGGTATAGGAGACGCGGGCGAACTCCGCGGCGAGGATGCCTTTTAGCCGCTCAATCAGACCCTGGTCGACGAAGCTGTTGAAGAACTCCATCTCCTCCGGCGCGCGCGTGAGCACGTATTCGAAAAGGTATTTGACCATCTCCTCCGCCAGGTTCATGTTATCGTTCAGATCCGCAAAGGCCATCTCCGGCTCGATCATCCAGAACTCGGCCGCGTGGCGCGGGGTGTTGGAGTTTTCCGCGCGAAAGGTAGGGCCGAAAGTATAGACATTTCTGAAGGCCAGGGCATAGGCCTCGACGTTCAGCTGGCCGCTGACCGTGAGGTTGGTCGCCCGCCCGAAGAAATCCTGGGCGCAGTCCACGCTCCCGTCCGGCGTGCGGGGTGGGTTTACGGGATCGAGGGTGGTGACGCGGAACATGGCTCCCGCGCCCTCGCAGTCGCTACCCGTAATGATCGGGGTATGCACGTACACGAAGCCGCGTTCCTGGAAGAATTGATGGATGGCCGCCGCCGTCAGGGAACGGACGCGAAAGACCGCGGCGAAGGTATTGGTACGCGGTCGCAGATGGGCGATAGTCCGCAAATACTCAAAGGAATGGCGTTTCTTCTGGAGCGGGTAGTCCGGCGGCGCCTCGCCCTCGACCGCGATCCGCTCCGCCCGGAGCTCAAAGGGCTGTTTGGCCCCGGGACTCTCGACCAGTATCCCTTCGACCGTGATGGCCGCGCCCGTCCCCAGCTTGAGCACCTCCTGGAAACCGGGCAGGCTCTCCTCGAAGACGATCTGGAGGTTCTTGAAGAACGAGCCGTCGTTCAACTCGATGAAACCCATCGTCTTTGCGTCCCTAACGGTGCGAATCCAGCCGGAAATCTCGATCTGTTGGTTGAGGTATTGCGAGGTATCGCGAAAGAGCCGGCGAACCGTGGTTTGAGCCATAATTGCGCCCCCTTGCCATATACTCACGGTCTATAGGAGTGGCACCGCGGCCTTTTCACAGGCGGCCAAGGTAGCCTCCGGCCAGACCGAGGCCTGGACCTCGCCGATGTGAGCCTTGTCCAGAAAGAACATGCAGATCCGGGACTGTCCGATCCCGCCGCCCGCCGTCTGCGGGAGCTTGCCCGCCAGCAGATCCCGGTGGAACGGCAGTTCCCGTCGATCCTCGGCGCATACATGGGCGAGCTGGCGGTCGAGCGTCTCCGGGTCCACCCGGATGCCCATCGATGAGACTTCAAAAGCCTTCGCCAACAATGGATACCAGAAGATAATATCCCCATTCAGCGTCCAATCATCGTAATCCGGCGCCCGGCCGTCATGGGGTTTGCCTTCGCGCAGCGGGCCGCCGATCTGGGCCAGGAAGACGGCGCCGTGTTCGCGGGCGATCTCGTCCTCGCGCTCTTTCGGGGAGAGCTGCGGATACATGTCCGCCAGTTCCTGCGCGGTGATGAAGAATATCTCCGGCGGCAGTTTGCGCGATAGGGCCGGATAGAGGCCGCAGATGTATTCCTCGGCCGCCAAGAAAACACCGTAGATGCGCCGGACGATCTCCCGTAGCGTCTCCATGTTACGCGCCTCGGGGGGGATGATGACCTCCCAGTCCCATTGGTCCACATAGAGCGAATGCAGGTTGTCCAGGATCTCGTCCCGGCGGATCGCGTTCATGTCTGTATAGAGCCCCTCGCCAGTCCGGAAACCGTAACGCCGCAGGGCCAGCCGCTTCCACTTGGCCAGGGATTGAACGACCTCGCAGGGCGCCTCGGCGAGATCCTTGACGCCGAAGGCGACCGGCCGTTCAATCCCATTGAGGTTGTCGTTGAGCCCGGTTTCCGGGCGGACGAAAAGCGGCGCCGAGACACGCGTCAAGTTGAGGGCGGCGGCCAGGCGTACTTCAAAGAAATCCTTCAGCTGCTTGATGGCGATCTCCGTCTCGCGGAGGTTCAGCTTGGGCTGGTAGTCCAAGGGCAGCGCACGTTCGGTACCGACGGGCATGGGTGGACTCCTCTCCATATCCGAATGAACCGGGAGCGTCCAAAGTCATAGAGTCAAAAGCCGGAAAGTCAAAAGGGGATGGAAACAAGCTTCCAAGATTGGATTGTACCATCTTTTGGCCGCGCGTGCAAAGCGTAGCGCCCAGAACGCCCTTCCGGCGCGCATCACCCCAGCTCAGCCCCCATCTCCTCGTCTACGTGCCTGATCTGGGCGATGACCGCCTGGGCTTTACGGAACAGCGGCGCGAGCGGGAGCCGGCCGTTTCGAAGATCGTCTTCCGCGGCTTCCGCGGTAAAGACGCCGGTATGAGTCAGGCAGTAGAACCTGACGCTTCCCCTGCCCGGCAGGGGAAAGCTCTCCGCCGGTTCACACCGTTCTAGAAATCGCGGCGCCAGGGCGATGAGCTCGTCGGCGGCGATCCGCGGGCCGTCATGCTGCTCGGCGCTGATGATCCCGCCGCCGTCGCTGTAGTACAGGCTCGCCGTACCGCCCGTGAGCGCCACGAGGGTGGTGACGGTTTCCGGATGCCCGGTCTCCATGAGGACGCCCCAGACCGGGGGCGATGTTTCCGGCGACAAGCCGAGTTTGACGGGGTCCAGAGTCAGGATCTGCTGGCGGAGGTCGCGGTAGATGCTGGCGATTTCATACGTCGGGAGCTGGGGCACGCTATTACCGATGGGCATTTCCATAAGAGAACTCCTTCCTTGGCCGGGCACCGCTGAAGCTGGCGATTGCGGCCGCGCGATACGGCCGTTCGATCGATTCTCCGGACACCGCTTGGTCACCTTCTACTTTCCGAAGGCGATTGCGGACTGGCAACCTTCGCTATGAGACCGAACTCCAGCTTGGGTCGTCGGTGGGAAGCAAACGCCCGTGATCCTGCTCTGATATACTTCGTCCTACCACACCACTCTAGCCTCTTTATACTGAGAGATCAAAACGTCGCAGGTCACGATCGCCATGCCGTGATGCAAGGCGGTCGCGATGATGAAACGATCGCATGGATCGCTATGCAAGGGAGGCAGGTTGACCGCCAGGCTTGCGATAGCGCCGTCGATAGGTACTTCCGTAAGGCCGTGGTGTTGGAGGGCCGATTCATACCAGATTGCAGGCCCCATTGGCAGTTCAAGCTTCCCTTTTCGCGCCTTGATCGCAAGCTCGAACGCGGAGATCGAGGAGACGAATAGCCGGTCGGCGTTCTCACCAATGGCGGTCTTGGCGGCGGCGGAGAGCCTGTCTTGATCAGCCGCCAACCAGAGCAAAGAACAGGTGTCCAGCAGGATCACGACGGACACCTCGCCTCGCTGGGCCATTCTTCCTCAGCCAGGGGGAGGAAGGGGTCCTCATGAAAGATGACCTTGCTGAGCTTGGGATCCCGCTGGAACGGGTCGGCAGGCTTTCGCCAAGGTATCAACTTCGCCACGGGCTTACCGTTACGGCAGATTACCACCGTCTCCCGTTCGGTCTCGATCTTGGCCAGCAGTTCCGATAGCCTTGTCTTGGCCTCGTGGGTGTTGATGGTGATCAGCTTCCAGCACTCCCTGTGAATAAACTAAGTTTAGGTTAGTTTAAGTATATCCCTTTGCGGGGTTCTTCGTCAACGGGAGTGGGCTTGTCTGCTGGATTGCTATGAGTAATTACTCCTCCTCGCTTCGAAGCGGCGTGAAAGCACGGCTCGATGATGTACCCTCTCCCCTTTATTTTCCCTCCCCCTTCCGCACTCGCGGGAGAGGGCCTTCATCGATTCCGCCATAAGAGGTTTTGAATCATCCAGAGCATCAACGCGATCGCGCACCCCGCGGACGCCAGCAGCGCCGCGCCGGCCTGGATCAGCCGGCCGCGGGCGGCGGGCAGCGCCGTTTTGAAGGACGTGGGTGTCCCGTACCACCGCCATCCCTGGCGGCGGAAAGCGTTCGGTGGTTACGATACGGCCCCCCAGGCGCCAGAAGTAGGCGGAAAAGCCGAGGATAGGCCCGGCGATGAATACCGCCAGGCTCCCAAAGGTCATCCTGAGGCGGGAGGCCGCCTGACCCGGATCCTTGGTGAGCCAATCCCCAAGGGCTGCACGATACTCATCGAGGAGGATCAGGAGGATCAGCCCGGCCGTGGCGGTGATAGCCACTAGTAATACAGCCCGTCGCCGGGCTCCGGGGTTCGCTCGTCATATTTCCCGCAATTTGCTCATTCGCGGCCTTCCCCAGCCAGGCCTTTTTCGTAGCGCATCATCCTATCTGCCCCCGCTCTGAACCTTCGCCAACTCCCAGGTCTGCTGGTTCCCGCCCATTTTCTTGCCCGTGTATTTGACCAGGACATGCGAACCTTCCCTGGCGTACCAGTACTGGGCCTTCGGCACCATCAGCGAAGCCATGCCCGTGGCGCCGGACTCGATGCGGTAGCATTCAAATTCCCCGGCCGGGACGCGGACCTTCTCGAGGCCCTTGTTTTCCGCGTAGTACTGGGTGATGCCCGGCTGGTAGTAGAAGACGTTGAAGGAGACGCGTTTGACGCCCCCAAAGGGAAAGCCCCGCAATACGTGCACGGCGGCGAGGTAGGTGTCGTTGGGGGCCTTCAGGATCTTATCTTTGCCGGACGCATTGAACTCGACCTTGTCCCCCTTAAACGCGGCCGTGAACTCTTCGCGTCCGCTCTTGCCGTCCCCGGCGGTCTTGAGGTAGTGTACGCGCAGGGGTTTGAGATCCGGACAGGTCAACCGTATTTCCTGTGTGATCCGCTCGCCGTCCTCGCCGGTGGACGAGACCAGGATCTCGTAACTGGGGCGGTCTCCGGAGGCGGTGCGTTTGAAGGAATACGTGTCATAGACGTGAGTATCGCCGCTCCCGAAACTGATCCGGTACAGGAGTTGCTCGTCGCCGATCCCGTCGTTGAAGAACAAAGAACCGCCCGCCGCCGCGGTCCCGCCGGCCGGAACCGCCAGGAACAATGCCAACAGAAGACTGATTCGCAGCACCGTCTTGCCCATGCCAAATTCCTCCTTGTCCATGCGCGACACGCGGCGCGAGAAGGCCGTCACGCGCGACGGAACATCTATCGTAATTATCGGTCGGAGGGCGTACGGCTGTAGCGCGTTTTTTACACTCCCGCACACACGGATCCGGCAACCAATTCCTCGGCGCGGCGGATCTGTTCCTCGGAGACCGTTGGACGTTCCCCGTGAAACATAGGGCTGTCCCAACCCAGCTTGGCCCAGTTATCCTCCGCGAGGCTGTTGTAGGGCAGGATCTCGATCCGCTCCAGGCTCGGCATCTCTCGGGCTAGTTTGCCCAAGGCGCGGAGGGCTTCCGGTTCGTCGGTCCAGCCGGCGATGAGGACGTAACGAAGCCAGACGGGGACGCCCAGCGCGGCAAGGAGGCGCCAATTGGGCAGGACCCGTTCCGTCCCACGGGCGATCCGGTCGGGACGGAGAGGATGTTTGAACGAGAACATGACCAGGTCGGCCGCGCCGGCGACGGCCGTAAATCTGTCTCCCGGACCCCAACCCGAGGTATCCAGGGCAACATGCCATCCTTCCGCCTTGGCCGCGTTGACCAGCGACAGCGCAAAATCAGGCTGGTAGAGAGGCTCGCCGCCGCTGAGGGTAAGACCGGGACGCTGAAGAAACGGGCGGTACCTGTCCAACCTGCGCAGGAGCGCATCGACGCCAATTTCCT
>JBLNCE010000011.1:0-23139 GCA_050260415.1 Bacteroidota bacterium
GGCGGGCTCGTATCTTCACCGATGCCAAAGTCCTTGGCGCTAGACGTTCCTTAACGTATAGGTGCACTCGGCCACCGCTACGTCCAGATGGTGGGCGGCGTCCATCAGCAGTTCCTTGCAGGTCTGGCTCGATTCGGTTTGCGCCAGGTTCTTGAGCTTGGTCGCGTTTGTCTG
Organism: Bacteroidota bacterium; assembly: GCA_050260415.1. GTDB lineage: Bacteria > Bacillota > UBA4882 > JAAYXC01 > JAAYXC01 > JBLNCE01. Next base: position 175 of record JBLNCE010000011.1, read on the forward strand.
GCACATGTCGAGTGAATGCTGGACATCGTTACGCGTGTTCATCGGCGTCCTCCCTCAGGTGATATTCTTTGCTTGCAGGCATTCGGTGATGCACATCTCGATCTGGCCCGCGCCGGCCGTGGCCGCCTTCCTGGCGGTGGCATCCACGATGTTGTTGGCGGCGGAACGAAGTGTCATCGCGGCCTGGGTACATTCATCGATGCACTGCTGGATCTGGTCCTTGTTGGCCATCTTGTCACCTCCCAGGCAGATATTATCCCCTTTGTAAGGCTGGCGGATGGATGGACTTTTTTGGCAACGGCTTACACCTGGTTTCCGCCCATGGGAACGCGCCCCGTCACCGGTCCGGCCTTGGGTTCATAGCATATTTAGGGCTTTGGCGCCGGCGATAACTGCGCGCGCTACGGAAAGGTGATGCGGTGAATGTGCGGCATAACGGGCTGGATCGATTGGGAACAGGATCTGACCGGGGCGGGCCCGGTTATCGACGCGATGACCGAGACATTGTCGAGCCGGGGGCCGGATGCTTCCGGCACCTGGCTTTCGAGGCACGCGGCCTTGGGCCACCGGCGCCTGGTCGTGGTCGACCCCGCGGGAGGCGGCCAGCCGATGCTCAGACGGCGAGGGGAGGCGGTCCATGTCCTCACCTATAACGGTGAACTCTATAATACACCCGAACTCCGGGAGCAGCTCCTGGCCAAAGGCTACGTCTTTCAGGGCCATTCGGACACGGAGGTGCTGTTGCTCTCCTATATCGAATGGGGCCCGGACTGCGTGGACAGGTTTAACGGCATCTTCGCCTTTGGCATCTGGAGCGAGGCCGACCAGCGGCTTTTTCTCGCGCGGGACCGTCTTGGCGTCAAGCCGCTTTTCTACACGGAGCGTGGGCAGGCGTTCATCTTCGGCTCGGAACTCAAGGCCCTGCTCGCCCACCCGGCGGTGCCGCATGAGATCGATGCCGAAGGCTTGTCCGAGGTCTTTCTCGTCGGCCCGGCCAGAACGCCCGGCCACGGCGTCTTTCGAGGTGTAAGGGAACTCCGGCCGGGCCATTGCCTGCTCCACGACCGCAACGGCACCCGTGTCCGGCGCTACTGGGGCCTGGAGAGCCGTCCCCACCCGGACAGCCTCGAGACGACCGTGGCAAAGGTCCGGGATCTCTTGCGCGACACCGTCGAGCGCCAACTGGTCGCGGACGTGCCCGTCTGCACCCTGCTCTCCGGCGGCCTCGATTCCAGCGCGATCGCGGCCTTTGCCACCGCCGCCTTCGCGCGGCGGGACTTGGGAGCCTTACATACCTACTCCGTCGACTACGAGGGTAACGAGCGCCACTTCCGCCCGACCGCGTTTCAGCCGGATGCGGACACCCCTTGGATAAAACTCGTCTCCGAGCAGCTCGGCACCTGCCACCATTACGTGACGATCACCACCGCGGCGCTGGCGGAAGCGCTCATCCAATCCATGCGGGCCCGGGACCTCCCAGGCATGGCCGACGTGGATGCGTCCCTCTACCTTTTCTGCCGCGAGGTAAAACGCGAAGCGACCGTGGCCCTTTCCGGCGAATCCGCCGACGAGGTCTTCGGCGGCTATCCGTGGTTTCACCGCGAGGATTTGCTCCATGCCGAGATCTTCCCCTGGTCCAGGATGTCGCGCGCGCGCACGGGTTTGGTGGCGCCCGAACTCCAGGCCCGTTTCATGGCGGAGAAGTACGTCTCCCGCCGCTATCGGGAAACCCTGGCTGAGGTGCCGCGTTTGCCGGGCGAAGATCCCGAGGCCGCGCGCTTGCGGGAGATATCCTACCTCAATCTCACGTGGTTCCTCAATACCTTGCTCGATCGGAAGGACCGGATGAGCATGGCCACCGGTCTCGAGGTGAGGGTGCCTTTTTGCGACCACCGCCTGGTCGAGTACGTCTGGAACATCCCCTGGGACATGAAGTCCTGCGACGACCGGGAAAAGGGCCTCCTCCGGCGGGCTCTGCGCGGGGTGCTGCCCGAGGCCGTGCTCCTGCGGCGCAAGAGCCCCTATCCGAAGACGCACAACCCCGCGTACCTGAACCTGGTGCGTGACTGGCTTGCCCGCATCCTGGACGATCCGACCGCGCCGATCCTGCCGTTTCTTGACCTGGAGGCCGTCCGGGCGCTGCTCCGCACCGGTGGCGATGGTTTCAGCCCGGCCTGGTTCGGGCAGCTCATGGGCGGGGCGCAGCTCTTTGCCTACCTGATCCAGGTGAACGAGTGGCTGGGGGAGTATCGGATATCGATGGTGTGATTATACCCCGCCACGTTTTTCAGCCAATGGGCCCCAAAAAAGACCCTCGTGCGAAGACTATATATGACCCTACATCCACCCTGCCTTCCTCCTTTTCCGCAAATGCCCGGAAATGGTTTTGTGTTGCTTTCTAACAACACATTAGTTAACTGTATGAATATCGTAGACATTTGTCAACGTGCCGGAATTTCACGATTTTTTAGAGCATTTTTCGACACGTTTTCTCCTCATAAAGTGGTATAGTCAATACAGTTGTGGATGAGGGGAGTCATCGCCGTTGCGCGTGCTCGTCGTGGAACAATCTCCTTTTCTCCGCTTGGTATTGCGCGAAGTCCTAGCCCGCGCCAACCACGAAACAGTCGGTGAATGCAACGGCCTCAAGGAAGCGGCGTCCCTGGCCGGCAATCTCGGCCCCGATGTGGTGCTTCTGGATCTGGAGGGAAGCAACGAGGAATGGTCCGCCGAACTCGCCGCCATCCACCATCGGGTTCCCACCGCCCGTGTAATAGCGATCGGACCGCCCGGCCTACCGTTGACAACCGCGCGGAACGATGTCGATACCTACATCAATAAACCCTGTACTCCAGAGGCGGTGCTTTCCGCCATCCGGCGCGACCGCGTTCGGGATGGGGTACTGCCTGCCTGATAGCACCCTCCTTCTGCGGAAGGACCCACGCTTGCGTGGGTCCTTCCGTTTCTGCCTTCATCCGGGGTTTTCTAAAGCGAAAAAAGAACATCATGAGGTTTGCTGCGATTTCGCCGCACGAACATCCGCGCGAAAACCGCTCCTCATCAAGGTGCTTCGAGAATCGGCATCCGCAAAATCGATCCGTGCCGAACTCCCGCTTGGTAATAGCGGACTTCCCGCCGCGCATACGGATTAGGCAAGAATGGGGGCGGGGAGATGCGCGTATACGTTTTTGGCCGCCGGCTCTGGAACTATCTCTGTCTGGCCTCGATCACCCTGGCGGCGGGGATCGCGATCGGCCGGGCGACCGTTTTCTGGCCGGTACGGCCGACCTTGGCCGAGATGCCGCTCTTCTATATCAAGACCTCGGAGCCGAAGATCACTCTGACTTTTGACATCTCGTGGGGGACGGAGACTTTGCCCAGGGTACTGCCGATCCTGGCCGCGCATAAGGTCAGGGCGACCTTCTTCCTGTCCGGCCCGTGGGCCAAGCGCTACCCGGAACTCGTGCGGATGATCATGGCCGGCGGACACGAGATCGCGAGCCACGGCACGGATCACGTCAACCTCAGCCAGTACTCGGACTACGAGATTCGCAAGAACATCGGCGACGCCCACCGGGAGCTGTCCAGGCTGACCGGCAACAAGGTGGCCTATTTCTTCCGTCCGCCGAACGGGGACTACGACGACCTGGTCGTCGTGACGGCGCGGTCGGAGAATTACGAGACCGTGATCTGGGCCGTCGACTCCCTGGACTGGAAGAACCCCGGCGCGGACTATATGGTCCAGCGCGTGACCGAACGCTGCTTCCCCGGGGCCATCATCCTCTGCCACGCCAGCGACTCCAGCAAGCAGATTCACGAGGCCTTACCGGGGATCATCGGGGGCCTGAGGGGAAAGGGGTACGGCTTCGTCACCCTTACCGAACTGATGCGGTACGGGACGCCGGGGCGGAACGATCCGCGGTAAGGCTGATGGACAAGGTCGTACCCCTGAACGCAAGGTTGCCCTGGTGAGCGTGGCGGGGTTGTGCTAAAATGTGATCGGAAGCGACAACATGAACGTCATGCGGGTGCCCTCGCGCGCGAGGGTTAAAAGGGAATCAGGTGAGATGCCTGAGCGGTCCCGCCACTGTAACCGGCGCATCCACCCGCTGTCACTGCCTGGACGCATATCGTCCGGGTGGGAAGGCAGCGGCGCATCCCCTGCCGGGAGCCAGGAAACCTGCCTGCTGACACTCCGGCCGTGTCCTTCGCGGAAAAGGGACCGGCTGGTCTTGAGGCATCGCGGTTATCACCGGACTCCGGTCGGACCCGTGCCCATACATCCCGGCTTTTCCGCAAAGCCGGGATTCGTTTTACCTCAAGAAAGGGAGGATACGATCATGAAATGGAACCGGCCCATATCCCGTTGGCTTGGGGCCTGCATCGCCCTGACCGTCCTGCTCGGATCGGCGGCCCTGGCCCTGGCCGCCAACGCTTTCCCCGTCAAACTCCGGGACCAGTTTGGGCGGACGGTCTCGGTCGCGCGGGAGCCCCAGCGCATCGTCTCCTGCTCGCCCGCCAGCACCGAGGTGCTCTTTGCCCTCGGCCTGGGACGCAAGGTCGTAGGGGTCACGAAATGGTGCAACTACCCGCCGGAAGCGAAGGCGATCGAGCAGATCGGCGACATACTGCCCTTGAACGTGGAGAAAGTGGCCGCGCTCCGGCCCGACCTCGTCGTGGCGAACGGCCTTAACGGCAAGGATGCGGTCGACACGCTGACCGGTCTCGGTCTAACGGTCATCGCCCTGGATCCGACCTCTTTTGCGGATATCCTGGCCTCCATCGATCTCCTCGGCAAGGCCACGGGCGCCGAGCAGGCCGCCGGGACCCTGGCGAACAAGCTCAAGGATACATTACGCCGCGTTGAGAGCATGGGGATCAAGACCAAGAGCAGGGGCTTGAAAGTCTTCATCCTGCTTGGCGACCCGTTTTGGACCGCGGGTCCCGGTTCGTTCCTCGACGAGGCCGTGACGCTGGCCGGCGGCGCGAACATCGCCCACGACCTCGGCTCGGCCTGGGGCCAGATGAACCAGGAACTCATCCTGCAGCGGAATCCCGATGTAATCGTTACCGACATCGACCCGGACACGATCTACAAGAACGCCGTCTGGCGAGACATGGCGGCCGTGCGCAAGAAACAGGTCTATCGGATCGTCGGCGACGACTACTACCGCCCCGGCCCCCGGCTCATCGAGGCCCTCGAGGATCTGGCAGGATTACTGGAGAAGAGTAAATAGGAGGGCAACATGACCAAACTAGCGGCAACACTAGCGCAGATCGGGGATCTGGACAGGCGGGCGATGGTGGAGGCCCAGGCCCGGTTGGACAGCCTGACCAAACCCCTTGGCAGCCTTGGGGTGCTTGAGACCACCGCGGTCCGGCTGGCGGGCGTCACCGGGCAGACCCTGGTTCATTTAGGCGACAAGGCCGTAATCGTCATGGCCGGCGACCACGGGGTGGTGGAGGAAGGCGTGGCGGCTTACCCGCAGGCGGTGACCATGCAGATGCTGGCCAATTTCACCCGCGGCGGGGCGGGCGTCAACGTCCTGGCCAGACTGGCCGGAGCGCGGGTGGTGGTGGCCGATCTGGGTACCGCCGGGGATGCGGACGCCGAGGGAATCATCAAACGCAAGATTAGATACGGTACCGGCAACATCGCCCGCGGGCCGGCCATGTCCAGGGAGGAAGCGGTTGCCGCGATCGAGGCGGGGATCGAGATCGCGCAGGCCGAGATGGCCAAGAATACCGCTGGAACATGCCTCCTCGCCACCGGCGAGATGGGAATCGGCAATACCACCCCATCCAGCGCGATCCTGGCGGCCTTTTCTGGTTTTCCAGCCAGAGCCCTGGCCGGTGCCGGTACGGGTCTGACCGGCGAGGGAATCAGCCGCAAGGCCGAGATCGTCCAGCGGGCGCTGGCCGTCAATAAACCCGACCCCAGGGACGGGCTCGATGTTCTGGCCAAGGTGGGCGGCCTGGAGATCGCCGGCCTGGCCGGGGTAATCCTGGCCGCCGGCGCGGCGCGGGTGCCCGTTTTGATCGACGGGTTCATTTCCACCGCCGCGGCCTTGGTCGCTGGCAAGATCGAGCCGCGGGTCCTGAATTTCGTTTTCGCTTCCCATCTCTCGACCGAGCCCGGCCACCGGATCATGCTTGAGATGATGGGGCTGAAGCCCATGCTCCATATGGAAATGCGGCTCGGCGAGGGCACCGGCGCGGTCCTGGCCATGCATCTGGTGGAAGCCGCGACCAGGATCATGCGCGAGATGGCGACTTTTACCGAGGCTGGCGTCTTCGGCCCGGAGACGGGGGCGGTCTGAGGATGGACAACCGCCTGGTCCTGATCGTGGGCGGGGCGCGAAGCGGGAAGAGCTCCTTTGCCCAGGAGATGGCGCGGGCGCACGGCGGCCGCGTGACTTGCATCGTTACGGCAAAGGCGTCCGACGTCGAGATGGCCGCGCGCATCGCGGCGCACCGCGCAACACGTCCGGATTCCTGGCGCGTGGTGGAGGAACCGCTGGCGCTGGCCGAAGCCGTCGCTTCCTGCCGCGGCGCGGCCGACGTGGTCCTCATCGATTGTCTGACCGTCCATCTGAGCAATCTGCTCCTCGCCAGGACCGGTTTTCACGGCACGGATACCGACCCCGAACCGCCCGCGGGTCTGGCGGGCGTGCTGGAGGCGGAAACAGACAGGTTCATCCGCGCCGCAAAGGATCTCCCCGCGCTGGTGATTGCCGTGGCCAATGAGGTGGGCGAGGGCATGGTCCCATACTACCGCCTCGGCCGGTTCTTCCGCGACGCGGCCGGCAGGGCCAATCAACAGATCGCCCGTGCCGCGGACCGCGTCTACCTGGTCCGGTGCGGCCTGGCCGTGGAGTTGAAAGGGAGCGCGATCGCGCCGGAGCAGGCGTTGAGGGATCTGAGGGAGATGTGACGGGAACCTCCCCTGCACCGAGTTGCTTAGCGAAACTAGGACAAAGACGTCACGTCGTATAAGCTTTCATATGACAAGTCTTTGTGGTTGATTTGCGGGTCTGCGCCGGGTGCGCCGGTGCGGGCCTGCCTGCTTTGGACCATCCTGGTCGTCGCAGGCTTTGGCCCATCGTGGGCCTGAGATGGGCTGCGCATCTCGTCGTTGTCGGCCGTTTTCGTGCTCGACGGACGCGAGTACGTCTGCGCGCGAAAACGTCCTTCCGCCTAGAGCTGCTTGCCCCTGAGGCCGCAAGCAATGTCGAGGAAGTCGAACCGGCGCACCCGGCGCGGTTGCACGACCATCCTGGTCAGGAGAGTGCGCCTCCTCATCCTTGAGGCCTCGGCGTTCATGGTCTTGATGTTCGCCTACGGCGCGCAGACATGGATGTCGAGCCACACGGCATTGATTGCCGGATGCAATCACGCCGTTGGCTTCGAAGCCCATCGGAGTACTGAGGCGCACCGGAGGCGCCGAACGGTCCCTCACCCGAACCACGGACGGTGAGGTGGATAATGGCCTTCTCATAAGGAGGTCCAGGAACCTTGGTTCCGGTCGCGGGATTCCAAAGGGTGTGCGACCACACCCTTTGGTCCGGGAGGGTGCGGGAGGACGGATAGTGCCTCCCGCGACCCGGACTTGGCTACATATGAAAGCTTATACGACGTGCTTCTCGGCTAGATCAGACAAAGCAGTACAAAGGGCTGGTGCGATTAGTGTCTCCTCCGAGCGTGACCATGCTTACCAACGAGTATCCGCCCAATATATACGGCGGCGCGGGCGTCCATGTCCAGTACCTCACGGCGGCCTTGGCCGGACGCATCAGGGTGGAGGTTCGCTGCTTCGGGCCCGGCGAGCCCGGCGGGGCCGTCCCGGCGCGTTCGTTCGCGCCCGATGACGCTTGGTTGCGCGCGGCCGAGCCCCGCGCGGCCAAGGTGCTCAAGCCGCTGGCCACGGACTTGATGATGGCCGCTCCTCCCGTCGATACCGACGTGGTGCACTGCCATACCTGGTACACAATGTTCGCGGGGTTCCTGGCCCGCACCCTCTACCGGCGGCCCCTCGTGGCGACCGTTCACAGTCTGGAACCCCTCCGGCCCTGGAAGGAAGAACAATTGGGCCCTGGGTTTATGCTCAGCACCTGGCTCGAGCGGAACGGCCTCCTGGCGGCGGACCTGGTCATCGCCGTCTCCGACGAGATGCGCCGCGATATCCTGCGCGCCTACCCGGTGGCGCCCGCGCGCGTCCGGGTGATTCACAACGGCATCGACATCGAACGCTTCCGCGCGCGCGCGGCCAAGGATGCTCTGGCGCGCCGCGGCGTCAAGGAGCCGTATCTCCTGTTCGTGGGCCGCGTTTCGCGGCAGAAGGGCCTCGACGTCCTCCTGGGGGCGGCGCCGCTGCTCCCGCCCGACCTGACCGTGGTCGTCTGCGCCGGCGCGCCCGATACGCCGGAACTGGCGGTCGAACTGCGCGAGCGCGCGCGTTCGCTCCCGAACGTCCGCTGGCTCGAGGAGATGGTGCCGCTCGAGGACCTGGTCCAGCTATACAGCCATGCGGCGGTCTTCGTCTGCCCGTCCGTCTATGAGCCCTTCGGTCTGATCAACCTGGAAGCCATGGCGTGCGCGCGGCCGGTCGTGGCCAGCGCGGTCGGCGGCATTCCCGAGGTGGTGGTGGACGGGGAGACGGGCTTTCTGGTCCCGCCGGGTGAGAAGGAGGCGCTGGCGCGGGCCGTCCGTTCCGTCGTGGCGGACCCGGAGATGGCGGCCAGGATGGGAGCCGCGGGGCGGAAGCGCGTGGAGGAGAGTTTCACCTGGGAGGCCATCGCGCGGCGGACGGTGGAGGCGTATGAGGAGGCGGTTACAAGCTACTCGAGAACGATGAAGACTTAAGAGCGGTGTGAAAAGACGCCGCTTCTAAGTCCCTTCAAGGTACTCCATGAGCGCCTGGGCGAAATCCTCCCCGAACAGCCTGAGATTTTCCTGCGTGTAGACCTGGTCGCCCAAGCCGAAATACGGGACCTCGAAACCGCAAGGAAGCCTGACTCCGAGGCGCCGGAAAAACGAGCTAAAGGTGGGACTGTCCGGCTGATTCCACTCACAGCCCATCTCGATATCGTGTTTTCCATCATATTTGATCCGTCCGGCCCCGTGCCGGCCGGTGGCCGCGGCCAGCATCGACGCGAAGCGCTCGATCTCCTTCTTGAACGGAGGGTCCGGCTTGACGAAGTACGTGTAATCGTGGCGTTCGCCCCATTTATACGGCGAGTGCAGATCCACCGAGGCCGTGAAGGCGTACCGTCCGGCGTGGCTAATGATCGCCGCGGTGGACCGGTAGATGGGTTCTTCCGTATAGTCGCGATTATGGTCGTGCGGCGCGCGCGACTTGCCCTGATCGCCGTCTTCCACCCCGTCGAGGTCCACGAACGGAACGACGTGGACGAGGTAACGATCGAGGAAGCGCGCCGCTTTATCCCGCAAGAGCGCGGTCAGGATACCCTCCAGCACGTATGACGCGGTCGACTCGCAGGCGTGGTGGCGGCATGTCATCATGATGTGGCGACCCGCCCGCGTGTTCCCCAGCAACAGGAGCGGCACCGAACGTCCCTTCTCCGAGACCGTTAGTTCCAGGCGGCAAATCGCGCCGCTCTTATCCTGCCGGGCCAGGAACCTTGCCAGATCGGCGGCCTGGTAAGGCAGGGAGAAAGCGAAGTGGACGGTCTCGCCCGCCCTAAAGGCGTACCTGAAGGAGTGGCGGTCGATGCAGTCCTCTTTGCCCAGCCAGTGCCAGTGCAACATGTCTTTGCTCACAGCCGGCCCCCACGGCCCGACGACCTCGCCGTTCATGAACTCGAAGACGGCTTCTCCGCCCGCGTCGCTTTCCGCGGCGAAATGCCAATAAAACCACCACTCGGTCGTATCGCGCAAGTCTTGTTCGAGCCGCACGAGGCTGCCATCGTTCGATACGATCTTGATGTTGCCGCCCGGAAAATCCGCACGGATCCGTAGCTTGACGTCTTCCATACCGCTGCACACCTCTTGGTTCATCGTTAATCCGTTAACGTCCTGCCACCATTTCGCGGCGTATTCGCAACACTCCCGGCGGGAGTCGATTGCCGGTCTCGAACTAGTAAACCCTCACTTCGAACAACTCAATATACGGACTGCCGTAAGTGCTTTCAAACTCAAGCCTCAGCGCCTCGGCGCGGACAGGAGCAAAGCCGTGCACCGCCAACCGCTTCCGGTTATCCTTGACCGCAAGCAACGGCCGCCACTCGCCGGACTGCAGCGCGCTGATCCGGTAATCCCTGACCAGTTCCGGCGGCATGCCCGTTCTTGGCATATACCCGTGATGCTCCGCCCAGCCTTCACCCCGGTAATTGGTCAGCTCTTTGGCGAGATCCGGGTTGAAAAACAGCCTTATCTCCTTGATCATGGTCGCTTCTTCCCAGGCAAAGGTCACGGTTTCCGGATGACCGGCCCGCATCCGATCGGATATCCATAGATTAGGCAATCGGTACGGTCGATGATATCCGTTGGTAAGATTATCGGGGCCGTATAACAGGTCAAGGCCCGCAAGCCTGCAGCACGGGGAGAATGTACTCCCGCCGGCGATCCAGCCGGCCAGGAAGCCGGTACAGCTTTCTTGGGCGGCATATACCGCGACCTTTGGATTGCCCTTGACGACCAGGTGATAACTGCCCGTTTCCTCAGGATCAAAAGGCAACTCCACCCAGCTTTCCGCCGCCGCGTCCACGCTAACGGCGCACGCGGCCAGCTTCGCGCCGCGCCGGAATCCCGCGGGGTGATCGCAACGGTATAATTCGGCCTCCAGCACAGTGGCGGCGGCGGCCGCCAACCTCAGTTGGATTCTGCCGCAACCGGCCCGCCAGGGAAAGAGCACGAACAGATCGTCTTTCAGGGGGTATTCTTCGGCGGGACTTTCGTTCCCGGCGTTTCTGACCGAGGAGGCGGTGATCCGCGCCGTCTTGGCCCGGTCGTTCCGGTCCGAGTTTCGGCAGCCGATCAGATACATATCGTTGGCCAGCAACCGCTGGCGGATCGCCTCCCGGTCTTCCTGGTATAATTTTCGGGGGGATTTATCCAACCTAACCGCGAATCCGGCGATTGTTCCCGCCGCTTGGCCTGTCAGGGCGCAGGTATTCATGATCCGCGTGGAGGCAAAAGCGGCATGGCTCACGCTGATATTCCGCCCCGCCATCAGGAGGTTCTCGATGTTCTTGGAGTAAAGACAACGCATGGGTATGTCATAGACGCTCACCGGGATCTGGCGGCAATGATCCTCCGCGGAATAGATGCCTTCCGGCGGGTGGAAATCGAGGAACCACCCCCCGTAACAGACCGCGTCCTCGAACTCTCGATGGCCGGCCAGATCGTTCTGGGTCAGGATGTAATCGCCGATCAGGCGCCGTGATTCCCGCTTACCGGGAAGATTACCGATCCAATCGAGCGTGAGGCGGTCCGCGTCATAGATGCCGCTGTTCTTGATATAGTCCCAGAGGCCGAGGGCGATTCGCTTCAGTTCCAAGCCGATTTCCTGATTATCCCGAATCGTATCCATCATGCCGCCGTATTCCAGCCACCAGAAATCGCAGCCGTTCATCTTCTCGTTCACGATCCGGCCGCCGCGGTTGAGGAGCCCCCGTACCTGATCCCGCGTATATGCATAAGACGGCGGGACGAAAGTCACTTTCCGCTTCGTCTCCCTGGTCTGGAGCAGAATCGTGCTGCCCAGGGTGTGCTCGTCGGGTTCCTCCGGCGCGAACTCCTCGCCGAACTCGGCCTTCCCTTCGCGGCCGCGCCGGTAAGCGGCGCCCGCCAGAAAGCCGACGGTCGCGTCGCCGGTCGCGTCGAGGAAGATGGGGCTCACGAACCCGAACTCCCGTTCGCTTCCCAGTTGCCGCCCGCGGACGGCGGCGATCCGCGATTTACCCGCCATTTCCAATTCCATGACGTTGGTGTTGAGGAACAAAGCGATCCCGGCCTCGCGCAGCACGAAGTCCAGCAGCAACTCGTCCCAGAGATGGATGTTCCCCTCGGGGTTGCGGTACAGGTTCTCCAGCTTAAGTTCGCCGAGGATGCCCATTTCCTCCGCGAACAGGTTGCCGCCGCCGGTGGCGCCCCTGGTCCACATGCGGATCTCGCTGCTGGAATTGCCCCCCAGGACGGGGCGGTTATGCACCAGGGCCACGGAAAGCCCTTCGCGGGCAGCCGCGATGGCCCCGCAGACCCCCGCCGGGCCGCCGCCGATGACCGTCAGATCCCGCGCGATCGTCTCCAACATATACGGTGACTCCTCTGACTCAGTGTTACGATCTGGATTTTCCGCGCCGCTCATCCTGTAAGTATATCTCCAAGGCTCTACCAAAGTCCATCCCGAAGGCGCGCAAGTTATCCTCCGTGTAGACCGGGTTTCCAAACCCAAAGTACGGCATCTCGAAACTGCAGCCGAGTCTCGCACCTTGTCTCTGAAAGAAGGAACTGGTGGTGCGGGGGTTTGGCTGATTCCAGTCCTCGCCGGGCTGGATATCGTGACATTGCCGGCCCCCATCGCCTTGCACCGCGCCCATTACTCCTTGCCCGGCGGTCTAGCCCTTGACCGCCCCAGCCGTCAGGCCCTGGATGAAATACCTCTGCAGGAAGATGAAGATGAGCGTTACGGGTATCGAGACCAGGATCGAGGCCGCCATCATATTGGTCCAGTTGTTTTGAAATTCGCCCATATAATTCAAGATCAGGCCTGGCGCAAGCGTCCGTTTGCCGGCCGCGGTAATCAGCGTCAACGAATAGAGCAGGTCGTTCCAACTCCAAACGAAGCCGTAGATCGCGATCGAGATCAAACCGGGCACCGCCAGCGGGAAGATGATCTTGTGGATCGTCGTCAAGAGTCCCGCCCCATCCACCTTTGCCGATTCGATCAGCGCATCCGGAATCTGGTCGAAGTAGGCCTTCAAGGTCCAGGTGCCGACGGGTAGGGTAAACGTGATGAAGGACAGGATTAACGATAGGTAATTATCCAGGAGGTTGAACTTGCGCATGACCATGTAGATCGTCAGGAGCAGGACCGCGTGCGGGAACATCCTCGAGGCCAGGAGCATGAGCATAAGGGAGTTCCGCCCGGTATATCTGAACTTTGAGAAGCTGTAACCCGCGTAGGCCGAGACGAGCGTGGCAAAGAAACTGGCCGTGAGGGAAACGAACAGGCTATTTCTCAGGTAGATCAGTATTCTCCGGTCGGTGATCACGTTTTGAAAATTGTCCAAGGTGAGCTTCCCGGGAAAGAACGTGATCTCAAAGATCTCCGCCGCGGGTCTCAAGGCGGTGATCAGCATCCAATAAACCGGAAAGAAAACGTAGAGCCCGATCACGACCAAGGACAGGTAGAAGAAGACACGAAATCCGATCGTCTTGCCGTCGAACAAAGCCATCACCCGCCCAGGATGTTATTCCAAGTCGGTCTTGAGGTTCCTGAGGTAGAAGCAACTCACGATCGTCAAGACCAATACCCAAACCGCGCCGACCGCCGCAGCCATGCCGAGTTTCCAATTTTGAAAGGCGCTGCGGTAGACCTCGATGGCCAATGTCGTTGTGGCCCTGGCCGGGCCTCCCTCCGTCATGACCCAGATCAGGTCGAAATGCTGCAGGCTGCCGATCAACCCGAGAATCAGTACGAGTGTCATGATCGGCTTCATCTCCGGCACAACCACATGCATGAGCACCTGGAAGTTGCCTGCCCCATCGATCCTTGCCGCCTCGATCTGCTCGGTGGAGACCGCCTGCATTCCCCCCAGGAGGAAGGCCATGAACCAGGGGAGAGTCTGCCAGGTCTTGGCGATTACCACGACCGGCATGGCGGTCTGCGTCTGTCCCAGCCAATTGATGTTCTCCCGGATCAGACCGAGGCTCTTTAGAAGCTCATTGAGCAGGCCGAATTGGCCGTGAAAGATCCACATCCAGAGGAAACCAATGGCCGTGCTGGGGATGATCCAATTGATCAGGGTCAGGCCGCGCAGGAACTCCGAGCCCCTGAAGCCCTGGTTGAGAACGAGCGCCCAGATGAAACCCAGGATAAACGGTAAGATGGTGCCGGCGGCGACGAAAATCAAGGTGTTGACCAGGACGTCAAGGAAGTTGGGGTCGCGGAACACCCGGAAGAAATTGGCGAAGCCGACGAACTGCCGGCCGGGAAAGAGCAGGCTCTGATCGGTGAAACTCATCACCAATGAGTTAATGAACGGATAGAGGATAATCAGGACGAAAACCGTCAACGCGGGGATGACCAATAAGAACCCGAATTGGGTTTCCGTCAGTTTCTGCCCGGACCCATGTTCCTCCATGCAAAGCCCACCTTCAGCATGACTTCCAAGCCTGCGTCTGCGTACCAGACCCTCACCCCTGTCCCCTCCCCGTGGAACCTTGATTATTCAAGGCCCCACGGGGTTAATCGGAGGAGAACAGGGCGGGAAAAGTTACTTGCCGAGGGCGGATTTGATCCGCGTCGCGGCGTCATCCAAAGCCTTCTGCGGCGTCTTCTTGCCCAGGAGCGCGGCCTGGATCTCTTCCGTGATGATGTTGTTGATCTGCCCGACTTCTTTATAGAGCGTCGATTCGGTCAAGCGGCCGTTTTTCGTGATGGCCAGCCACTGCTTGGACCAGTCGTCGTTCTGGACCCGCGGGTCGGCCATGGCGCTCTTCATCACCGGTAACATGCCGGAGTTCTCGAAATAACGCAGCGACTGCTCCGCGCCGACGATATGCTTGATGAACTCGCCCGCCATCTTGATATTGCCGGACTTCTTGAAGATTACGAGCAGGTGTCCCCACATCGTCGATTGGGGTTTGTCGCCGGCCTTGAGGACCGGGCGCTGCATCGGCCGGATGTATTTGTAGAGGTCTTTCTCCGGCACGCCGTTGGTCTTGGCGATCCCGTTGGCCATGATGGCGTCATGATAGAATCCGACCAAGCCCTTGGCAAAGAGCGTCCTGGCGTCGAAACGGCTCATGTCCATCTTGATGAGGCCCCGGTCGAGGAGGCTCTTGTACCACGTGAGGGTCTTCACGCCCTGGGCGTTGTTGATGGCGACGTTGCCTTTCTTGTCAAAGTAACTGCCGCCGAACGCCCAGAGCCACGGCTGAAAGTCCGAGGCCGCCGTGGAGTCCTTGGTGCAGAGCGCGTATGGAATGATATTAGGGTCGCTTGCCTTGAGTTTCATCAAGACCGACTCGAATTCCTGGATCGTGACCGGAGGTTCTTTCACCCCAACCTTCTGCAGGAGGGTCGGATTATAGACCGTGCCGATGGAGGCGATGGTCCAGGGCAGCGCCAGTTGCTTGCCGTTCACCCTGCCGATGGCCAACGAGGCCTCTTCGAAGTTTCTGCCGAGCCATGTCTTGCCGAAGACCTGGTTCAGGTCAACCAGGACGTCCATCGCCGACAGGGTGGCGAACATCCCGAAGTCGAGCTGGGCGACGTCGAGGGCTTCCCCGCCCTGGCTCCGGATGATGAGTTGGTCCATGGTGTTGGCCCAGGGCCAGCCGACCCAGGTCACGGGGGTCGTCGGGTTCTTCAGGTTCCAGGACTTCACCATGCTCTGGATGGTAGGCTTGGTGGCTTCTTCTTCGCCGGACCAACCGCACCAGACGAGTTTGTCGCTGGCGCCAAAGACCGTGATCGACAGGGTCGCCGCCAGAAGCAACAGGATGATCAGTATCCGACCTGTTCTCATTTGCTTGCTCCTCCTCGTATTATTGTCGGGACGAGATCCTTGGCCTGTATCGCCGCCCCATCACCTCCCGTGCTGGGCCTCGTTCTCTTGCCGATGTCCGTTCCGCCCCGGAATGCCTGTCGAATTCCTGACGATTAACTCCACATCGAGTTTGGTATGGTGTTCGACCTGCTCATGGCGCAGAAGCTTTAGCAGTTTGATCGCCGCGGTCTCGCCGAGCTTATGAATGGGGGCCGCGATGGTCGTCAGCGGAACCATCAACAGATCGGCATTGGGCATATTATCGAAACCCACCACCGAAATATCGCCGGGGACCCTTAAGCCGGCCTCGATAACGGCCTTGATCGCGCCCAGGGCCATGAGGTCGCTGGCCGCGAAGACGGCGGACAACCCGCGCTCATAGAGCGGCAGTATTTCCCGCATCGCCGCATAGCCCGAGTCCTGATAGAAATCGGCGGAAATAACGAGGTTCCGGTCGATATCCGCGCCGTACTCCTGCATCGCCTGCGTGAAGCCGCGGTAGCGATCCTCGGCCGAACTGATCCCGTGCAGGTTGCCGATGAACCCGATCCGCCGGTGCCCCAGATCCAGGAGATGCTTCGTGCCGAGATAGCCGCCCTTCAGGTCGTCGGCCGTCACCGAATAAACCGGCTTATCCCGCAGATAACGCGAGACCGCCACCACCGGCCGCGGTCCCTGACACAGATCGGCGAAGTTCTCTTCGCTCATCCGGGTCCCCCAGAGAATCATCCCGTCGCAACCACGGCTGTTAATCTGCTCCCTGAGGAAAGCGACCTCTTCTTCCGCCGTCGTCACCTTGAGCACCAGGTGGTAACCGTTGGCGTTGACGACCTCGGCGATACCCTTGATCACTTCGAACAAGATCGGGCTGGAGAAGTAGCCGTATTTCGGACCGGAGACGATGACGTCGATGTTGTTGGTTTTGTTCTTGACCAATCCCTGCGCGATACGGTTTGGTTGATAGTTCAGCTTCTTGACGGCTTCCAACACCCGCTGCTTTGTTTCCTCTTTCACGCCGGGCTGGTTATTGATGGCGAGCGAAGTGGTGGAGATCGACACACCGGCCAGCTTCGCCACGTCTTTGATCGTGTTACCCATCCCGATACCCCTTCGAAACGTTTTAAGCCATTGAAACCCTTACCCGCAGCCGTGAATCAGTCATCGAAACGTTTTGTTTCCAAGAGACCAAGGGTTTCCATCACTCGAATTTACGGTGCTTCCGCCTTCCCGAAGCGTTTCTGTATTCTTATGCCGATCTTGGGCGGTGCCACCAGTTATTTAAAACGTTTCGATTCTAGCACAAATATACCACGCCGTGCAAAACATGTCAAGCCGGTTACAGTTTGCCGTATTTAATCCCCGCCTCGATGAAGGCCAAATAATTGCGGACCTGTTTTTCGCCGATCTCCCGTTCATACGGCCCCGCCGTGGGCGAAAGGATGAACCGCCCGGATTTGCCCTCCGTCACCGCGGCCTGGACCATCGCCTCGATCTCCGCCGGTTCCCGGCGCGCCAGATCATCGTATTGGATGTTGCCGATCAGGATCGTCTCTTTGCCCAGGGCTTCCCGGGCCTGGGTAATGGTGCAGTCGCCGATCGGCGGCGCTTCCACGGTGTGGAGCCCGTCCGGCGCGATGGC
This sequence comes from Bacteroidota bacterium, assembly GCA_050260415.1. Taxonomy (GTDB): domain Bacteria; phylum Bacillota; class UBA4882; order JAAYXC01; family JAAYXC01; genus JBLNCE01. The sequence continues at coordinate 17,551 of JBLNCE010000011.1, forward strand.
CTTGATCCCGTCGAGGATGGGATACAAGTTGCCGTGGTAATGGACGATCGACCACTTGCCGTAGGCCCGGATCAGATCGACGATCCCCTTGACGTAGCGGGCCGACATCTCCGCGAACTTTGCCGGCGACACGAGGGGCGGCCCGGCGAACTCGGCTCCCACGATGAAGAACACCTCGCCGATATTCCGTGCCAAGAGATACTCGTACAGGGCGTAGACCCTGCGATACATCTCATCCGTAAATTCCAGGATCTTGTCATAGTCGGTCAGCGAAAAGATGGAGAAGTTCTCGGCGCTCATCAAATGGTAGAGCGGCTGCAAGGGGTCGCCGATGTCGATCATCATCAAGCCTCGGTCGCCCAATTCGGCCCGTTCACGGAGGTAGGCGCCCGCCTCCGGCTCCACCGGCTTGTACGGCAGGGCCAGGATCCGTTTCAAGTCGTCGATATCTTCCACGAAGTGCTTGACCTTCGTCCCGTCCCGCCCGGATGAAATGAACTTGTTCAAGGTGAAGTCTTTGTATTGCACGGTCTCCGCCTGGATCAGGTTGCCGTGCTCCCGCCGGGTCTCCCGCGTGCGGATAATCTCGGGGCTGGCTGAATAACAAAAACCGGTGTCAAAATTGCGGCGGTCGAAGGTGTCGCAATATTTGTCGATGTATGCGACGATCGGACGGTAACAGGGGAGGTTATAGATATCGGCGTAATAATCCACCCGGTGGAAGGGGGCCAGAAGCCAGATCGGGATCCGGTCCAGATCACGCCCCATGAATAATCTGGTCAGCCGTTCTCTGCTACTCAACATACGTCTCGCCCCCTAGGTTATGCGACTGATTCAATTGGCCGCTTCATGAATTGGCACTTGTCGTGAGTTTATCACAGCTCCTTTATCGCTGTTCGATGCAGGCCCTCTCCCCCTCAGTCCCCATATGCGCTAACTTTAGTCTTCTTACTACGCCTAACTGGTCTTTCCGCGGGGTCGGAATCGGTATCACTATCGAAATCGATACCGCTTCTCGATATCCTCGAAAAAACCTTCGACCCCGATGCCGATACCGACCCCGATCTCAGTCTCTTTCACCTAAGTTAGCGCTTATGCCCTCGGCCCCCCGTTCGGCTCAGCTCACGGCCGAAGCCTCTCCCGCGAGCGTGGGGGAGGGGGAAGAAAGTTAAAGGTTATTCCCCACTAGCCTTTACCGCTTCCGCCAGAGCGAACAAATTCTCGAACGGCGTTCCCTCTTCCAAAAAATCCGAGGTACCCAGGATAAATCCGCGCCGTTCCCCGACGATCGCCAGTTTCCGCCGCGCTTCCCGCCAAACCTCATCCGGGGAAGCCGTGCGCAGAAAAGAGATCTGATCCAAGTTGCCGATCAAGGCGATGTCCTTGCTGAAGCGCGCCACGGCGTCCGCCAGGTCATTGTCGGCGTAGGGCGGCTCGGCGATCGATTCGTAAGCCGCCATGCCGAGTTCGTTATAGACCTCGATCATGTTCCGGGCGTCGCCGCAATTGTGATAGAGCACCGGGACGCCGGCGCCCTGGCAGGCCTGGATCAATTCCCGTTCGTAGACAAGGACGTACCGGCGGAAAAAGTCCGGCCCGACCAGGCTGCCGCCGGCAATATTCCCGGCGTAGCTAAGCGCGTCGACCCCGGCCCGGACGACCTGGGCGAGGCAGGCCTTTTGCCGCTCCAGGAAATACCGGGCCATGCCGGCGTAGAACTCCGGCGCCATCACGGCGTCGACCAGCAAGTCATCGAGCTTTCGGTAGTCGGCCAGGGTATTGAAGACCCCGGAAACCCACGGCGCCGTGATCCCCTCCTCGCCGACGGCCTCCGCGGCCCGCCGCAAGTCCGCCAGATCCAGGGCCGGTACGGGCGGCTGGTAGCGGACGAACTGGTGGAAATCGGCCTCCTCTTTGATGAACCACTCCACCTGAGCCTTGACCCGGTGGTACGGGGAGAGATCCTCCTGGCGGACGACCTGGGTCAAGACCCGCTCCGGCGTGGTGATGGTGGTGGTGACGTACGTGGCGTTACCTTCCCGCCGCGCCGTCACCCGGGGCGTCCAGGCCGGGGACCGCAGGGCGGTCTCGTCCGGGCGGACATTGACATTCCGGTGCATCAGGTCGAAACCGAAATGCCGGTAGACCTCGATGGTCCCCTGAATCAGGTCGGCCTGGGGATCGCCTTGGAAGGCCCGGACGAAATTGGCGTGGATGAAGGGCGAGACCGCCCGCCGGTCCACCGGTTCCCGGCGGAACGAGCGCAGCAGCCGTTCCCTCCCGGACATCGCCATCGAGACCACCCCCTTTTCTTGAATATACAAGAAGGACGGGAGGGCCGCCTTGACATATCTGTTTCGATCTGGATTTTTCTGCAGAGTTGTCCGGCACCTCGGCAAGGGGTATAATTGAACCTGAAAATACGCCGCTCGTCGCTGGTCGCTCGTCGCTCGTCGCTCGTGAATCGGAATTGGGCCCATGGATAGGCATTTTCATCCCTCGTTGTCCCCGGCAAAATGCCGGGATGGAGGGCTGACGACAAGATCAACCCTTGATCCGACTGGGCCCTGATATTGCAGCCGGTATAGTTCAAACATGGGAGGAGGCGGCCCATGCATCCCCACGCCGAATTGGCCAACTACCTCAGCTTCATCTCCCGGCAGTACCATCTCCAGCTATGCCTGAATGATTTCGCCGGCTTCGTCCCCTCCGACCGGGAGCTGGACCGGGCGCTGCGCCCGTTCATGGCCCATACCAACCCCTACTGCATGTATGTGAAGTCGAGCCGGCTCCTCTACGACCGCTGCCTGGCGATGAAGAAGAAGATTGCGGAAAAATCCATCAAGACGGAAGCGGTATTCTACGGCGTCTGCCACGCGGGCGTGGGCGAATACATTATTCCCATCAGATGCCGGGGCGAGCTGGTCGGCGTGATCAATGCGGGCGTCTTCCGGAACGACGACTGGCTCGGATCCCGTGCGATCGAACGGCTTTGCCGCGTGTCAGGCCTTGATGCCGGCCAGGCCCGGGAGCGCTATGCACGCAGCCTGACCGCGGCCAAACCGGACCTCGAAACGGCGACCGATATCCTCGGAATCGCCGCCGCCTACCTCGGCAATACCTGCCTGAATCTTGCATCCTCACAAAGCGGCCTGAAGCTGGGCAAGAGACGCTACCATTCGAGCGAGGACGAGATCCTGGCGCAAGTCCTGGAGTATATAAAGGAGAACTATCAGGAATCCGTGACGGTGGCGGAGATGGCCCGCCTCTGCCACTGCAGCGAATCCCATCTCAGCCACGTCTTCAAGCGGAGGATCGGGGCGAATATCAAGGGCTATCTGAACAGGCTCCGCGTGGAACAGGCCAAGCAACGCCTGACCGGTTCCGGGGCGGGGATCGTGGAGATCGCGCTGGACGTGGGCTTCGCCGACCCCAACTACTTCTCCCGGGTCTTCGCCCGCCTGACCGGCATTCCCCCCAGCGAATACCGGCGGAGGTATTCGTAGGATGAACGGGCCGGGGAAATCGGGCTCCGAGGAGGGCACAGCGGACTGCGCCCCCAAGCGAACGGTCCGTATTCAAGACTCGTCACTTCTAGCAGGAAACTGAGGGTTATCTCATCTCCGCCCAGGAATGAATTCTGGGCTGGGTCTTGGAACGATGCCTGAAACCCCTGCGGGGGTTCGGGGGATAGTGTAGGTTGCTTCAAAAGATTAATGCCGCCGATCGATTATCTCATTCGAGCGGTAAAAAGTGGGGATGTCGTTCCTACGCCCCCGACGCCTTCAAGTCCCGAGCCTGAACCCGAGCCGAGGCCGGGGCCTGAACCCACGCCCGAGAAACCATCGGTTCCTGCGGCGAAAAAAAGAGGCGATCCTTAGGCCTATTATCAACTTTTCTTCGCCGGCTTGATCTGCAAGAAGGCTTGGTTCTGCATAATCCCATATCATTGGTAATGCCTGACGCGTGAAGAGATTCCGAACCTGTGTCTTGCTGCTTTCCCAGCGACAAAAGGCATTACATATATCAGTGAATCGGCTGAGTGCAAGCCCAGATATTTCATGCGATGGTGGAGATAAGCGATCTAAAGAAACCAATACTTTCTGGAGTGATATTAGCCCTACTTTTGTCGAGCGCTAAATAAGTCACCCCATTTCATCATGCCATATTTTTGAATCGAAAATGCTCTGCTGGCTCCAGAGCCGCCTCCAACAGGGGTTGGTTCATTCGGTATGGGTTTTAGACCATTGGGCAGTTTTTCGGCAGCGATCTCCGCAAGCTTTTTCTGCGCTTTCCAAACCACCTCGTAGTCCTGCTGTTCGGGCAATCGATACTGGCGTCCCTGCTCGCCATCCTTGAGGGTAACGACGGTAAGCAGCCTGGCGCCGCCGATTCTCCGGCCGCCCGCATCAAAGATCACATCCGCCCCGCCGCGTTGTTCGGCAAGTTGCGTCCGGACCCGCTCAGGCGCGAGAACAGTCCCGCAGCAAGGGCATGTGGCCTTGGCCCGGGAAACCGTTCCGCCAGGCACTTCTTGATCCGATAAAGGTTCGAAGATCTCGAACTCCACCTGCGGCGGTTCATCCCTGGATTGAACGATCTTGTAACGCAAGGCCCGCTTACGATTGGCCTTCTTTGACAGCCAAAAGGACCGCACCAGCGGTATCTCCACCCCGCAATTCGGCGCCTCGCAACGTACCGTCCGCGCCCAGAGGTAGGTTCGGCGGCGGCCTTGATCTCTCTGCCCGCCCGCCGCAGTTCCTCCGCCAGTTTGGGGCCATGACGAGGGATATCCTCCAGCAGGACCTTGAGGAACAGGCAGGCGACGGGATTAAGATCGCTGGCAAAAGCGTCGCAGCCGAGGCGGAGGGCTTCGAGCGGGATGGAACCGCCGCCGGCGAAGGGATCCACGACCAGGGGCAGCTCATCGCCGTGGGCGGCCTTGACTAAGCCCCGGCCGGCTGCAAGGTAGGTGGGGTTGGACGAGAGATCCCAGTCGGCGAAGTCGCCGATGAACTTGATTAATGCGCGGCGTAGGTCTTCGTCGGCCGGCCCCAGCGGGACCGGAAGATCCTTGAGCGCTTCCCGCGCCAGGGACTTAAAATCCGCTGGGCAATGCGGATCGCACGGATCGGGCAGGAGCAAGGCCAGGAGCATGGCCCGGCAGGCCGCCAACGGCCGCCGCGCCCACCAGAGGTGGAGCGTGGAGGGATGGCCGTGGCGGATTGATTTCTCCTTGGCCGAGTGGCGGGAGACCACGGCGATGGGGAAGTCGACCTCGGCCAGACGTTTGCAGGATTGGGGGATCATTGGTTACCTCCGTGTCTAGTTCAATGCATCAATTCAATGCATCAAGGCATTGATTTAATGCACGCGCACTCTTGAATGATCTATTGACCCCTTTTGACATAGCGTACGAACCGGCCACGGCGCATTGTCGGGACCAGGATTCCTTCCTCTTCAAGATCCTGCAACAGGCGGTAGGCCTGCGTGCTGTTGATCCTGCAAAGCGATGCCGCCTCGCTCCTGGATATACTGCCGTGTTTGTCCACGAATTGAAGAATCATCTGCCTTTGCTGTATTGCCTCG
>JBLNCE010000012.1:0-3168 GCA_050260415.1 Bacteroidota bacterium
TGTCCGTCTCGCTGATCTGGCTTGCCGCGGTTGCCTCCGACGGCTCGTCAAGAAAACTCACGTTGAGCAGGGCAAAACTTTGCGGTTCGAGCGTGAGCGCAACGGCCAGCGTCGTATGGCTTATGTAACCGCCGGGGGACGTTTCGGTGCCGAGGATCTGGAATGCCACGGGTTCTCCGTCCCGCGTCACGCGAAAGCCGGCCGGTATTCGCTTCTTGTCGGATTTGACCCGCACCGGGACGACCGCCCGCCGTGTCCAGTTGAGTGGGTTATAGACCACGATTGCCCGGTCCGTTTGTTCAGCGCTGAAACGGAACAGCATCGCCCGCAGATTAGCCTTTATGACGGTCTCCGCAAGGTCGACGGCTTCGCCATAGAAGCGCTTGGCCACGTCGACGAGCAGCTCGCCGTACTCTCCCCCGCTCGAGACACCGCAGATGTTAATGTCATGGTGCTGCGCGGTTAGGAGCATCTTCCAGGCTCGCGTGAGGACATCCTCCCAGCTAGCGCCGTTTTGCATGGCGTTAATTGCTGCCAATCGCTCGGCCGTGAGCAACGCCGTTTCAGCCCGGCGGCTGAGATTCCAAAAGACATTTCCCAGATAACCCCAGGGCATCTGAATTGGATAGTCGTCGATCGCCGTATCCAGGGTCGCGTCCTCCAGGGGGATCTCGGCGAAGGCCTCTTCGCCCGTCACCCACCGGTAGCCCGGCTTGTCGGAAAAAGAGCAGAGCCGGTCGAAACCGCCGCTGCCGTCGTGCTCGTACGGCAGCGGGTAGTCGTCGATCCGCACCGCCACGGGATGCTTGATTCCCCGATCGAGGCAGTAACGGCGGAACGGCTCGAAGTCGATCGGGCCTTCGAGGCCGATGATGATGCGGGTATCCCAGGTGTTCTTCCCCAGGCCCCGGTTCTCCCCGACGTAGGTGGGAATCGTCTCGACCCACGAACCGTCCGGCGAACGCCACCGGACCTTGGAGGCGTCGATCTCCGGGCAGATGCCGTACATGCCCCAGACCGTGCGCAGGATGGCCTTGTCGATCCCGACTCCGCGGAGCAACTGGGGCATCTGTGGGAAGAACCCGTGCTCGTTCTGCATGTAGATGTTGACACGATAACCAAGCCGGTCGTATACTTCGCGGTCGTATACCAGGTGCCGTACGTTGGCCTCCTCGCCGATCGTACACGAGAGTGGTTGGCCGTAGCCCCCCGAGGAAAGGCTTATCCGCCCGGCATAAGGCCCGTCCACCAGAGTTTTGAACTCCGCGACGAAGGCCGGGTCGTTGGCCAGGGCCCATTCCCAGGTGGCGCCGTCGATATGGAAACCCCACTTCAGCTTGGGAAACTGGTCCAGGCGGCGTACCGAACGGCGGATGAAATCCTTCAGCCCGCCGACGCCGTCCCAGCCTTTCCACCAGCCCCAGGCGATATACCCGCCGTGGTCGTAACCGACAATGCGCAAAAGGTCTTGTTTGTCGTCGCGTGTAATCATTTGTGCTCCTTGATTGGTTGATATTAATTTTCTTGTCACTCTGAGCGGAGCGAAGAGTCTACGTAACCTGGTCTTTTGTCATACCCCGCCTGAGATTCTTCGCTGCGCTCAGAATGACAGAACAATGCGGCTGTGGCCCCTAATCCTGACTGGTTTTCCGTGAGTCTACTTGCCGCCACAGCTCTCCCTGACCACCAGGATGGGGTCGAAAACCGCTTTCCTGATAGGCAAGTCCTCGTTATTGATGAGCTGCAGCAGCATCTTGCAGGCCACCTGGCCGATTTCATCGAGCGGCTGCCGGACTGTGGTCAGCGCCGGTTCGACCAAAGATGCCGCCTCGATGTCGTCGAAGCCCACCACGGCGATATCCTCCGGCACGCGCAATCCGTGTTCCTTGATGGCCTGCATGGCGCCGATGGCCAGTAGATCGTTGAAAGCCACCACGCCGTCCGGCCGATCCGCGCGTGCCAGTAACTGATTCATTGCCATGAACCCCTTGGATCGGTCCCCTGTATGATCGACGATGGTCCGCCCCTGGTAGTCGAGGCCGTGGTCGCGCATCGCGCGCTCGTAACCCTCGAGACGTTCCACGGTGGTGCATGTATCGATGACCGGGGTGATGTATGCGATCCTGGATCGACCGGTGGAGATCAGATGGGATGTGGTCCGGTGGACTCCATCGCGGTTATTGGTGTAGACGCAAGGAATTGCCTCGTCCTCGACGTCCCGGTCGATGACCACGAACGGCATGTCGAACTCCTTCATGCGCGTAATATAGCTAGTGTCAATGTGATTGGAGAAGAAAAGGATCCCGTCGACCCGCCTGGCGGCGGCGAGAGATTCGAAGAGGGAGGCTTCCTTCTTTCTGCTGTGACGCGTGCTGCAGAGCACCAGTCTGTAATCCTGGGAAGATGAGACTTCTTCGACACCGTGAATCATCATCGCATAGGCCGCCGAGGTTATCTCCGGGATAACCAGCCCGATGAGAAAGGTTCGGTTGACGGCGAGGCCCCGGGCGTTGATGTTTGGGCGGTAACCGAGTTCTTCGATTACGCGTTTTACTTTGGCCAGCGTCTCAGTGGAGACATAAGGGTCGTTGTTTATGACCCGCGACACTGTCTTGAAAGAGACCCCCGCCAGTTTCGCCACATCGCGAATCGTCGCCATGCTTTTGCACCCTCACTTCCTGTCGCGTGCAAGATCTCCGTCCTTGTCAAGTCGGACCGTTCTTGACACCGTTGTCATACATCTATTTTTCAACGTAGCTTGACAAATTCCTTCTCGCTAAGGGATATTTCCAATAAAAAATGTCACCGGTGTCAAGTCTGAACCCGGGCGCGCCTAGAGTAATGTTAAACCATAAAGGACACAGCGGAACAACGCGAAGCGAGCTAAAACAACTTGGCCAACCTGACGGGGGAACGTCCGGCAAAGCCGATCTCGCCGAAGAGCGCCTTCACCACGGCTTTTTGGCTTGTGGGGTCAATTGAATAGGCGTTCAGATAGACGTCGGCCGCTTCGAAGTACTCATCGCCGTGATAAGGAGAGCCGAAGGACACAACAATCGACTTGTCGGCCCCGCTCGTGAGGGAAGCCCAGATACTATCGGCCTCGGGGCCGAAGAAACCCAGAGGCCCCCTGGGACGATGGGGGCGGCTCGCCAAGGCATAAAGAAT
>JBLNCE010000013.1:0-10761 GCA_050260415.1 Bacteroidota bacterium
GATGCGCACTTGCCTTTTCCTGCCAACCCACGGCCCGATGAGGACAAAAGCGGCGGCAACCGCCGCGGCGCCGGCTCTCTCGTCGGCGCGGCCTTCCCGAGCCCGTCTGCCCGTCCCTCAAAGCCGTAACCTCACCCCGGCCCTCTCCCACAAGGGTCGCACCTTATCGGCTCCTGCGGGTGCGACTTGAGCGCCTTCCTGGCGTGGAAGAGGGAGCCAAGTGCCCATCGATCGTTCGGGCTTTTTTGTCGTCCCAGCAAAGCCGGCCATAAATACTCCTAGGCCATGCTATCCTTGTCATGTCAGGCACCCGGCAGGTAGCATGACAATGCTCATGCCGTCAATAAAGGGGCTTACCTCCAGATCGCATGGGTGTTTGCCATCGCTCAAAACAAATATGCCAGCTCCTCTATATCTGCGGAGGTCGTTGGCTTATCGTCATTCCTCTCCGGAAAAAGGAGAGCCTGTCAGCAGGGACCAACGAGGCAGGCCTGCCCGGGAGAAAGGCTTTCATACCAGGCAAAACAATCGTAGCCTTTCTGGCTGTATCCGTCAACACCGCAGGAAGAATCTCGTTAGCGGCAAGAACCCTCCTCGTTTTTTTTGGGGGGACTGTTTTCAACAACAACTAAAGAACAGCACAAAAGTAGCCGATGGTCATTCTAGTGCTGATAGACTGCGTCATATGCCAGTATATTTGGGGCCTTTTCATCTCCTTCTGTGAGGAAAGCCCCCGGTGACGGTTTGTCTTTTTTTTCTGATATAACGAGAATTCAATACTCCAGGAGGTGTCTTCTGACTTTCCGTCAGTGGTTCACGAAGTCTCTCGCCGAGGCCATCCCAGATTCCCGGCACAGATTTCGTCCCCGAAAAATTCTGTCATAACACCAGGGTCACCGTAGGCAATCGTCAATTTTCGGGAAATTACCGGTATTTCCCGTAAAGTATAGCCGGGAGCATGACGATAGTTTATGGAGGTAGTAACATGTCATTCAGTCTGCAGAAGTGCAACTCGGTGGATCATCTTGATTGCACGGCATGGGACGGTGTCGTTTCCCGGGAAGGCGTGGCCCAGCAAACCAATCACCTCAGAGCAATTGAGTATTCTGGGATTAATGATATTAAACCTTATTATCTCACGATTTCACAGGATGGAGCCATTAAAGCTTTAGCAAGTTATTTCATTATGGAGATGGACTTTTCCGGCTTTAGCAGCAGTATCTCACCTGTTATACGAAAATCGCTTAAACAGTGGTTTCCAAATTTTCTGGTCAACCGGATTTTGGAATGCGGAATTATCTCGGGCATCGGAAAAACCATTGAGGTATCTGAGGATTGCTTTGATTCACTAACGCCAATCATTATTAAAGAGATAGAAGCCGATGCGGAAAAAAACAAAGCTGATATTATCCTTATTCGCGATATTCCTTGGGATAGAGTAATTGATTATTATGGTATTTTACAAAAATTTGGTTATGAGCCAATTTTCGGTTTTCCATCACCGATACTGCGGATCGAAGGTGACAGCATTGAAGACTATTTAAACAGCTTGAAAAGTCAACGGCGGGATTATGTCAAAAAGATCCAAGCCAAACTCCGCGTACCTGAGATTTCAGTTGAGGTTATGACGGATTTTGGAAAGTATGCAACACGATTATCTGAATTGACCGAACAAGTTAGCAAAAATGCTGATGAATATGAACACGAAAAGTTGACCCCCGCCTACTTTTATGAAATCGATAGGTGCTTGTCTGACAAAAGTTATGTTATTGTTATTAAAGCAGACAATGAGATAGTCGCCCATGCGCTTTGTCTCGAAGGTGATTCTGAAGTATTTATGGCTTATGTTGGTATTGATTACAAGTACAACCAAAAATATCAATTGTATTTCAATCTCTATTTTTTAGTCATTGAAGAGGCCTTAAAGCGGCACAAAAGGATTATTAATTTCGGTATCACTACTTATGATTTCAAACTGCTTATTGGCTGTGAGTTAGAACCACTTATATATTTTGTTAAGCACTATGCGCAACCAGATCTGACGCTTGCCTTGGCGAAGTTATTAACGGAATCAATAAAACAGCCAGAGAATACTCACCGTGCGTTTAAGAATGTAGACACCACTCGACGCGCTCAAATAAAAACTCTTGAGAGTGAATTGGAGACATTAATCTACGGCAAAAAAAATCTACTGTCTAAAGCAAGATTATATACTCGTATTGATAAATTGAGATTTTGTGGCGTATACTCCTTTTTCCCGCCTTTTGAAAGCGCCCAGAAAGAATATGTGCAATACCAAGGAAAAAAGCTGATCATGCTTGGCAGCAATTCATATATGGGTCTAGGATCCCACCCGGAGGTATGCGCCGCGGCCAAAGAGGCAATAGACAAGTACGGTACCGGCTGTTCGGGATCGCCATTGATGAATGGCACCCTGGATATCCATCTGCAATTAGAAAACGATCTCGCTAAATTCATGAATAAGGAAAAGGCGATATTATTTAGTACCGGCTACCAAACAAATCTCGGAGTAATTGCCGCTCTTGCCGGACGACATGATCTCCTGATCCTCGACAGTCTCAACCATGCGAGTATATTCGATGCGGCGAAGTTCTCGTATGCCGATGTGGAGCGTTATCTACACGATGATATGGACTCGCTTGAAAAAATACTGTGTGATAACGTAAACCGAAACAAGCTTATTGTCGCCGATTCGGTTTTCAGCATGGAAGGAACCATGGCAAATATCCCTGAGATTGTGAGGTTAGCCAAAAAGTACAATGCCAGTATTTTCTTGGATGAAGCCCATGGCATCGGCGTGCTCGGCCCAAATGGAAGAGGCGCGGCCGAGCATTTCGGCCTGCTCGATCAGATCGATATCGTTATGGGCACGTTTAGCAAGTCTTTCGCCGCCGTGGGCGGTTTTGTGGCAGCTGATGCGCGGGTTATCGACTATCTACATTTCATCGCCAGGCCGCATATCTTCTCGGCCAGCATGCCGCCATCCGTAGCCGCCACCGTCAAAAAAGCCCTGGAGATCATCATCCGTGAACCGGAGCGGCGGACGAAAGTCATAGAAAACGCCAAATATATGGCCGAAGGCCTCATCAGTCTGGGGTATGATGCGAGATTCAGCAACACGGCCGTGGTTCCTATCTATTGTGGCGATGAGTTGTTGACCTTGGGTTTGTTTAGGAAGCTGATTGATGAAGGAGTCTACGTCAATCCGGTATTGTCACCAGCCGTCCCTAAGGGCAAGGAATTGCTGCGCACGAGTTATATGGCCATACACGATAAGGCGATTCTTGATCAAGCCTTGGCTATATTCGAAAAAGTGCGTACACCATACTTCCCCTTGCGCCAAATGGCTTAATTATTGTATAATCATTGGAGGAGGATGCAGATGTCTGTCACTTTTGAATCTAAACAATCCAATGATTTGCTTCATTTCAAAGTGTCTGGATTTGCTCCGTATCACCAAATTAAAGAAGTGGTGGAAAAAGTAAAGACTGAAATAAATAAAGCCGAGGAAAAAGGTCGGCCATACCGGATTTTATTCGATCTGAGGGGCCTTAAGGCGCTTGATCCCCGCGCTGTTGCTGAAATTGAGAAACTTGACAAAATTATTATCGGACTAACCAAATTAGTAAAGGTCGGGACGGTTCTAGATAGCATTATCGCCAAGATCCAGCAAATGCGCGTGGCGAAAAACTATGATATGCTCAATGGGGATTTCTTTAGTGATTTTGATGAGTGTATGGCTTGGCTTAACGATCCAATCACAGATAAAAGAGAATATCGTCGAAAAGTTGAGTCGCGTAAAAAGAATTAAACGCAATATTGGATAAACTGAGCAGGAGTTATGCCCAGGTCGCGATTACCAGGCTCTAAAAAGGCCCGCGTAAAGCGGCCTTTTTTACTTTATTTCCCGCAAACTATTGATATTGCTCGATCATGGCGTCTTAAATGCGGAAGGAGGGCTGGTTTTTCTGCCGATGCCAGGGGCGATGAAACGGCAATCGGCAGGAATCAAGAACATGTGGCCGAATCTTCCTCTGGAAGCAGGGTTCAGCCTGCCGCCAGGGGAACAACAGGTGCCGGCCAAACGCCTTGGTCAAAAGGAGCTGATTCACGAATGCGCCAATCCGGCCAGTGCTCTCCCGGCTCGTTCGCATACCGCGTCCTCCCGGTCCTCGGCTGGCTCATGATCGCGGCCGGGGCGTTCTGCGCCGTAGCGGCCGTGATGGAGATCCAGGTTTACCGGCAGTTCGCCACGGGCGGCCGTTTTCATTACCAGGGCTACGGTCCCGGCTCTTTCATGTTCTTCCTGATCACGCTCTCGCTCCTCGTCTACGCCGGCCTGGCCGCTATCTTGCTGGCCTTGGGATACGGGCACGTGCGGCGCTTGGCCTGGTCGGTATTGGCGGCCGAGGCGCTCGTCTGGGTCTGGATGGCGGTTGGATTGCCGCTGCTCGCCGGGGCGGCCGCCCTCACCCTGATGGCAAAGGCTCTCTCCTCCACGGCCGGATTCATCATCCTCGGCGCCGCGGTTCTCCTGGCCTATCCCGTCCTGCCCCTGTTTCTGCTCGGGCTCTACCGCCGCGCGCGCTCCGACGCGGCGCTCAAAGGCCGCCACGGGACGGCGCCCTCTTTGGCCGCGCGCGGGCCAGCGGCTTTCCTGGCCTTCACGGCCGCGCTCCTGTTCCTTCCCATCCTGTTGGTCTCGCCCTTCCCCTGGTTCGGCCGCATCGTCAAGGGCGCGATCGGTGCCACATTGCTCCTCGCCTCGGCTGCCGGCGCCCTCATCTCCGCCTGGGCCTTGCTGCGCGGGCGGTGGTGGGGCTGGTGGAGCGCGGCGGGGCTCTTCGCTTTGCTCATCGGCTCGGCCACGATCACCGCCGCCTCGATGACGGTGGGGGAGATGATTGAGGCGCTGGCCCTGGCCCCGGCCGAGGCCGCGTGGTTCGCGGGCCTGCCATTTTTGGACGCCCGGCCGGTGGCGATAATGGCGATCCCATCCGCCGTGGCAGCCTTCGTCCTGCTCTGGGCGCGGAAATCGAAGGATTGATTTTTTCACTCGCGCCATTTCATCCTGCCAGGCAGGTACTTGAACGAACTCGGGCGAATTGTTTACTGGGGATTAAGCTCGTCATATATAGCAGAAACGGACGGTGTCGCCATGTTTAGTGAGGATCTCTACGCCAGGATCGCCGCGGACTTCCCCGGCGACGGACCGGGGGAGGACGCGAGCCGCCCCGGAGGCAATGAGTTCATACATCCCGGCTTTGCCGCGCGCGGCGCTGGGCTCATGCTGGACAATGCGGACGAGATCGTCCATGTCTACACGGCCGTCTTCCCGGATCAGGAGATCATCGAGGCCATCATCCGTTCCGGGCGCCGGGACGCGCTGCTCGTCACCTTGCACGCCATGGGTTATAACGGCCTGAACGACGGGAACCCTTTCTACGAATTGCCCGCGGAGTACTACAAGACCCTCAAGGACAGACATATCTCCCTTTACGTCCTCCGGCCGCCTATGGAGATCGAGGGTAAATACTCCGCCACCATGGCCTTCGTCCGCATGCTCGGTTTGAAGGTGGTGGGGGAGTATCGCGGGAGCGACGGCGTCACGGCCGGCGTGATATGCAACGCTGCCAAGCAGAGCGCCGCGAATTTCGCCGAATACGTGCAGATAGTCGTCGGCCACGAAGTCAAGCTGCGGCTCTATGGCGATGACAGGATCGACGGGAGCCTGGTGGCCATCGTTGCGGGTGCGGGATGCCGTCCCCAGGTTCCCGAGGACTTGGCCCGGCTCCAGTTGAACCTCTACCTGACCGGCTACACATGTCCGTCGCCGATCTTCCCGGATGTCGTGGAATTCCACCGGCAGGCCCAGCGCTTGCGGCTCAATGTCATCGGGGCCACGCGCTACTCGACGGAGAAATTCGCCCCCATGGCCCTGCGGGGGTATTTCAAGGGGCTGGGCCTGAGTGCGGAGTTCATCACGGGCCGGTATTACCTGAGGGATCTCTGAGTTCCGGGCATACCTGCGCAAACGGCGCAACCACATAGACAGTTGCGCCATCTAAAAACGGTGTGAAAAACCTCTCCACCGCGATCCCAGGGTTAAAACCCTGGGCTACATAGGAAAACCATTCTCAAACCCGTACATCCTGTACGGGTTCGGCGGTGCTTCTAAGCCTATCCGAGCCCTGTCAGGAGGACAGGGCTTTGGAAAGATCGTTCAGGTGTAGCCCGGGGATTCATCTCATACCCACGATGGGTAAAAGGCTGCGACGACCAAGGATGGTCCAAAGCAGCCCCCCGGGTAGAGAGACGGGTTTTTCACACCGCCTCTAAGAGATCCCCTCGTATATAAGGGCTGTTCCCTGTGCAGACTCTAGGGGAACAGTCCTTTACTTTCGGGGGGATTTCTGGATGCGGCGTCTGATCTCGTTTCTGCTGGCAGTCCTCGTGGTAACCGGCGCGGCGAGCCTGCCCGCCAGGGGCGCTGAAGAACTGCCGGTCGCGCTCTCTTCCCCGGCGGCTATCCTCATGGAAGCGGGCTCCGGCCGGATCCTCCTGGCCAAGAACGAACACGCCGCCATGCCGCCCGCCAGCGTGACCAAGCTCATGCTCATGCTCCTCGTCATGGAGGCCGTGGATTCGGGCCGCGTCAAGCTCACCGATCTCGTGACCGCGAGCCCCGAGGCGGTCAAGATGGGGGGATCCCAGATCTGGCTCGAGCAGGGCGAGGAGATGAGCATCGCCGACCTGATGAAGGCCATCTCCATCGTCTCCGCGAACGACGCCTCCGTGGCGTTGGCCGAGCATCTCTCGGGCTCGGAGGAGAATTTCGTCCGGCTCATGAACAAGCGGGCCAAGGAACTGGGGCTCAAGAACACGGTCTACATCAACTGCACCGGCCTGACGCCGGACGACGCGCCGGCGAAACGCAACCTGACCTCCGTCTACGACCAGGCGATCCTGGCCCGGGAGATGCTGCGCCACCCGTCCGTGCTGCGCTGGACGGGCACCTGGATCGACTATGTCCGCGGCGGCCAGTCCTTCTTGCGCAACACGAACAACCTCGTGCGCTTTTACGACGGGTGCGACGGGCTCAAGACCGGCTTTACCGAGGAGGCGGGTTTCTGCCTGATCGCCACGGCCAAACGAGCCGGGGTGCGCCTGATCGCTGCGATCATGAACGCCCCCACGGCCCAGGTGCGCAACGCCGAGATCGGCAAGCTCTTCAACTATGGCTTCAGCCAGCTCAAGGCCTTCCAGTTCTACCGCGGCGGCGAGGTCGTGGCCCGCCTCCCGGTCCGCCTGGGGAGGCAGGATACGGTTCCGGTCAGGATCGCGAACGAGTTGGCTGTGGTGGTCGGGAGGGATGTCACCGCCGCGCCCAAGAAGGCCGTGATCCTGCCCCTCAAGCTGACGGCTCCCGTCAAGGAGGGCAGAGTGCTCGGCAGGGTGATCGTCACCATCGACGGCAAGGAATGCGGCCGGGCGGACCTGGTGGCGGCCGCGACCGTCCTCCGCAGCGGGTTCTGGCAGACCTTCGGCAAGATCGTGGCCGAGACGGTGATGAGCTTCTTCAAGCGCGGGGGATGAATGACCGGGTTATAAAAATGTGAAGGACTCACCTCCCGTCCCCCTCCCTTCCGCGGAAGAGAGGGGGTGTCCCAAGGACGGGGGTGAGTTCCGATCGTGGTTCCCGGGACCCCCGGACCCGTGCAGAGCTTCACTGCACTCAAAAATGGCTTTCAGGTGGAACGAGCCGGGCGCCCTTGCAAGGGCGCCCGGCTTTTTTGGGGGAACCGGTCCGACAGGTTCGATCCTGCTTAGAAACCGTACGTGATGCCGCACTGAAGCGCGACTGTTTGCGGCTCGATGAAGTAGTCCGCGACGGCGTAGAGCGAGATGGCGTCGGTCAGGGCGATGGAGGCGCTGCCCTCCGCGAAGAAGTCCATCTCCGGGTCGGCGAGGACCGCGCCGCCGCCGATCCCGAGATCGATCCCGCCGAGATTCAGGGTATACGCTCCCTTGACCTTGAAAGAGGCGGTTTCCGGGGCGGGCGGAAAGGTGGCTTCCGCGCCGAGCACGAACGGCGCGAACGACAGATTGGCGAAGGCGCCGACGACGGGCTGGTCCTCGACGTATTGCACGCTGCCGCCCAGGGTGAAGGCCTGGCCGAGGTTGATGCCGGCGCCCGCGCTCAGGCCGCCGATGGTGCCGCTGCCGAGCGTGAGGGGGGCGAATTCGCCAAAGATGAAGATCGTGCCGGCCCCGGCGGCGGGAGGCGCCGCCAGCGCCGCGCCGGCCGTAGCGAGTGTCAGGGCCGCGGCCAGGCAGAGTATGATAGTGGTGCGTTTCATGTTGCGTCCCTCCTGCGATGATTGCGGCCGATTCCCCTCTATCTGCCTTCGCGCGGCGCTCCGGTTTTCCTGCCCGCTGTTTTTTCCATCATCACCTGAGAACGTAAGACAGGGAACGATATCACATGTTTTACAGGATTAGCATGACTAACAGGATTCAGGGTTAAAAAATGTATATCGTTTATGAGCTTATTATAGGCATGGAATCCGTGTAAATCCCAAAAATCATGTTAATCCTGTCAAGCCGGTTCTGGTCACCCAAAGCGGGGAGTCACAGTCTATGATTACAGGCGTCGCGGGCATGGGCCAAGCCCCCGCCCTCCCGATAGCAAAAATGTAGAAATCTGTTACGTCCCGGCAGGAATTCCAGTCTGGGTGTCGAAGCACAAATTAGTTCGAACGCCGAACGAACGAGGGCAGAGATGCAGACCGGAAATTTCCAGCTCGTGCGCGAGATCAACAGGCGCCTCCTTTTCGGCCTGATTCGCGAACGGGGCGAGATCTCCCGGGCGGAACTGGCCTCCGCCACCGAGCTCAGCAAGGCCACGGTCTCCGCGGTGGTGGACGAGCTGATCGGGCACGGGCTCGTGGCGGAGGGGGCCGCGGCCGTCGGCGCCGTGGGCCGGCGGCCCATCCTGCTCAGGCTCAACCGGGAAGGGCCGTGCCTGGGCGCTCTCCACATCACGCCGGAAACGATCGTGGGCGGCATCGCCGATCTCCAGGGCGCGATATTATGCAAACAACGGCGGGAGATGCGCTATACAGGGGGCGGGAGCCATCTCAAGGCGGCCATCGAGATGATGGCCGCGGTGGAAGACATGGCGGCCCGGGCAGGGCGGGATCTCCTCGGCGTGGGGGTCAGCCTGCCCGGCATCATCAACCTCGCCGGGGACGTGGTCCTTATCGCCCCCACCCTGGGCTGGCGGGATGTCTCGCTCCGGCGCATGCTCGAGACCGGCGGACGTACCCCCGTCTTCCTGGGCGACGACGCCAAGATGGCCGCCCTGGCCGAGTCGACCGCCGGCGCGGGGCGCGGCGCGGAAACGCTCCTCTACCTGGAACTGGGCCAGACCGTCGGCGCCGGCCTCGTGCGCCGGGGCAGGCTGGCCGGGGCCGCCCACGCCGGCCACATGACGATCCTGCCCGACGGCCCCCCCTGCTGGTGCGGGGGCCGAGGCTGCCTGGATACGCTGGTGAGCGAGGGTGCACTCGCGGGGCGGGCGGCGGCTCTTTTGGCCGACGGACGCAGATTCGCAAAAGATGCGCCGCCCCGGCTGACGGGTGAGTGGCTCTGCCGCCAGGCGGGCGGCGGGGACGCGCTGGCCCGCGAGATCCTGGCCGCGGCGGCGGACTGGTTGAGCATCGGCTTGGGCAGCTTGATCAACCTGTACCGGCCCGAACTGGTGCTGCTCGGCGGGTGGATTACCGAGGCCGGCGGCGATCTCTTGGCCGCGGTGGGGGAAAACGCGAAACGCCGCGCCCTGGCCGCGCTGGCAGGACCGGTGGAGATCGCGCGAGCCAGCCTCCGCGCGGATGCCGTCCTCACAGGCGCCGCCGCGCTGGCTTTGGCGGGGGCGCTGGGATCCCAGGCGATTCTGGAATTGGGCTAATCTGGATGACTTGGACATACTATTCATGTAGGACAGTAGGACAGTCATCCCGGTCCCGGAACGTGCAAAGGTACTTTCATAATCCGGGGACATAGGCGGGGGGTGATTTAACATGAGGCTGCGCGCGGGCTTGATCGAGATCCGCAAGATCCGGGCCGAGGACTGCCAGCAGGTGCTGGGCCTTCTCCGGCTCTTCCCGGGGTCGAGGCTGGGCCGGGCGGGTGGAGCCGGGTGCGGCCGGATCTTTCAAGGCCTGATGCAGGGAGGGGCGCAGGAAGCCTTTGTCGCCACCTTGCACCAGAGGGTCATCGGGTTCATCAGCCTATACTACCTGAACGTGCTCCATCACGGGGGACTGGTGGCGAGCGTCCAGGAACTGGTGGTCACGGAGGAACTGCGCGGCAGGGGTATCGGCCGCGCCCTGCTCGATTTCGCCCGGTCCCGGGCGCGGGAATTGAGCTGCGCCGGGCTGGAGCTGGCGGGGGTCCTGCCTGGACAGGCCGGGTCGCTGCGCGGCGGCGGGCGCCTGGCTGGATATTCCGGCATGTCGTGATACCCGCTTCACCGCAGAGGCGGGGAGACGGACGTGCCAAAGCGCCCCGGGTTTTAACCGGGGGTAGGGGTTAATTCGGGGTTTTCACACCGCCTTTAGAAGCGGTGTGAAAAAGGTACCGGAACGCAGATTATGGCTTTACGTGATTAGGAACGATTTAACAGGATTAACATGATTTTCAGGATTTACACGGATTATTTGTCTATTAGATCATCTT
>JBLNCE010000014.1:0-26861 GCA_050260415.1 Bacteroidota bacterium
GGTTCCTGGCCGGCGATTTCGCGGGCGCGTACGCGGATAGGTTGAGCGAAGAATTTGTGCAACTGTTGCCCGAGACACCCCCATGGAAGAAGTAAAGTGTAGAGTATGGCATAATCGGTGCTGTGGGGCACGCCGCCCCGCGCCGGCGAACGGGAAGGTCCCCGGAGGGTCTTCCCGTTTTATACGGATATGCGCGGGGGGCTATGTTCTGAATAACGGTTGATCCTGACACCGGCAGCCTCTTATTGACCGATGGGGAAAAGCATGATATCATCTGGAATATACACTACAGGGTATGGTAAGTGAGGTGCGGCTTATGCGGACCAGAATCGGGCTTTTGCTTGTGGCCGTTGTCATGGGCGGCGTCGTAATCGCCGGCCGGGCCGCGGGACCGCCGCGAATCGGCACCAAGGCGCCGGTTTTCGCGCTCCCCGATCTCAATGGAAAGGTCCGGTCGTTGGCGGAAGAGATAAAGTCGCACAGGGTAACGTTGGTCAATTTCTGGGCGACCTGGTGCCCGCCGTGTCGCGGAGAGATTCCGGCGTTGGTGGCTTTTTATAAGGACTTCGCGCCGCAGGGCGTCCAGATCCTCGCCGTTGACCTGAAAGAAGGAATGCAGGAGGTAAGCAAGTTTGCCTCTGGGCAAGGCATGACCTTCCCCGTGCTAATCGATCGGACGGGCGCCGTGGCCGACATGTACGGGATCAGCGGCATCCCCACCACCTATATTCTTGACGCCAACGGTGTGATCCGTGACGTTATCGTGGGCGGCACGACCAAGAGCGTACTAAGCAGCAAGGTCAGGCGTATATTACCGAAATGACGACGGCCGGGGAGCGGCCGTCCATCCGCGGGGGTGATGGCATTGACGCCTACGCTGTTCGTCGCGTTTACCGCCGGACTCCTTTCGTTTCTATCGCCTTGTGTATTGCCGCTTGTCCCGGCGTATATCGCGATCCTGTCAAAGGGCGAAGCAAGCGGCCGCTTAGGCCCGCTTTGGCGGGCAATCCTCTTTAGCATGGGTTTTACGTTCGTCTTCATCCTGCTCGGTCTGGGAGCTTCCGCCATCGGCCAGTATCTGGGTGCGTACCGTCCGACCCTCGAAAAGATCGGCGGCTTGTTCGTAATCGTCTTGGGCTTGCATCAACTGGGCGTGCTCAGACTCACGCCGCTCTACCGGGAACGCCGGCTGACGGCGCCGCGCGGGGGGTCCGCCGCCGCGGCGGTCGCCATCGGCATGGTCTTTGCTTTCGGATGGACGCCGTGCGTGGGGCCCGTGTTGGCGGGAATCTTGACCCTGGCCGGTACATCGGGCCGCGCGGCGCAGGGTGTATCCTTGTTGGCGGCATACTCGGCCGGTCTGGCCCTGCCGTTCCTCCTGGCGGCCGTGGGCTACGGCTGGCTCCTCCGCGCGCTACGAGCGCTCGGCCGGTACGGACATTATTTCGAGATGGCCGGCGGAGCGTTGCTCATCCTCCTTGGCCTTCTCCTGGTGAGCGGGCGGCTCGAGATTCTGACCCGGCTGTTTTCCTAGACGGCTTTTTAGGATCCTTTTACATCTTACCGAATGACACGAAGCCATAAGGATGTCACGGATTCAGGTGTGATAATCAGCCAGGGCGCGTTTCGAGCCCTGGCTTTTCCTTTTTGCTTGGCGGGGGAGGGCGATTGAGAAGGAACTTACCTGACTCATCGCGAAGAGTACGGGAGAAAAATTGGCTCTGGGCGGTGAGAGAGTTGCCGGGCCATGCGCAACATTTCGGGATCTCTCGTGAGCGTACGCAGGAATTGCTTAAGGGACTGGCGATCAGCCGGGCTGAAAGAATGCTGGTCGATTCGATGGAGTTGAGAGGAGGCGCCGGTGTGGGTAGGGTAATTGCCATTGCCAATCAGAAAGGCGGCGTGGGAAAGACTACCACCGCGGTAAACCTGGGGGCTTGCCTGGCGGAGAAAGAACGAAAAATATTGCTGATAGACATCGATCCGCAGGGAAATGCCACGAGCGGGATTGGCTTACGAAAAAGCGAGATCCGTACGTGTATCTACGATGCCTTGATCAATGAGGTGCCATTGGCGGAAGTGGTGGTTGATACCCAGGTGGCAACCCTGCGCATGGTTCCGGCGACGATAAAACTGGCGGGAGCCGAATCGGAACTGGTGGGCATGATGGCTCGCGACCAGCGCCTCCGGCTTGCCTTGGAGCCTGTGCGCAATGATTATGACTACATCTTGATCGACTGCCCCCCTTCATTGGGCAACCTTACCCTAAACGCCCTTTCGGCGGCCGACTCCGTGATCGTGCCGATCCAGTGCGAATTCTACGCCCTTGAAGGGTTGAGCCAGCTCATGCGCACGATTCAGTTGGTACAGAAGTACTCGAATCCGCGCCTGGAGATCGAAGGCGTCGTTTTGACGATGTATGATAGCCGGACCAACCTTTCGGAACAAGTGATGGAGGAAGTAAAGAAATACTTTCAGGACAAGGTCTACGATAGCATCATCCCACGGAATGTGCGTCTGAGTGAAGCGCCAAGCTATGGTCTGCCGATCACTTTGTATGATGCGAAGTCAAAAGGCTCGGAGGCGTATATGGACCTAGCCAAGGAGGTTATCGGCAGATGAGCAGAGCGCGCGGTCTTGGGCGCGGATTGGGCGCACTAATCCCTGAGCTTGAAGAGGTTGAAAGCGAAGGTCGGCTCGAGATCGCCATCAGCGAGATCCGTACCAACCCCTACCAACCGCGCCGTGAGTTTGACCCGGTTAAACTGGCGGAACTCTCCGCATCCATTAAGGAACACGGCGTGCTTCAACCGGTCCTGGTGCGTCGGGTGGAAGGCGGTTATGAACTGGTTTCCGGGGAGCGGCGGCTGCGTGCCTCGGAATTGGCGGGTCTGACCAAGATACCGGCCGTGATCGGGGAGTTTAACGATATCGCCATGATGGAAATCGCACTGGTTGAAAACCTCCAGCGCGAGGACCTGAACGCCATGGAGGAAGCGGAGGCATACCGCCGCCTGCTGGATGAGTTCGGCTTGACCCAGGAGGAAATAGCCCAGAAGGTCGGCAAGAGCCGTTCCGCCATTGCCAATTCGTTGCGCCTCCTCAACTTGCCCGAGACGGTAAAACATGACTTATGCGGGGGAAGGACGACGGTTGGGCACGCACGTGCCATCTTGGGCCTCAAAGGTGAAGAAGAACAATTGGGTGCCTGGAAAGAGGTCATGGCCAGCGGACTATCGGTGCGGGAGACCGAGGAACTGGTGCGGCGGCGAACGGAAAAAGCTGTTTCACGTGAAACCCCCGGTAAGCATCTGCCCGCACCGCAGGTGGATCCCAATATCAAAGCGGTGGAAGACCGAATTCGTCAAGCCCTGGGCACCAAGGTGCGCATCCACCACGCCGGCGCAAGCGGGCGGATCGAGATCGAGTATTACTCCCAGGAAGAACTGGACCGTATTCTCGAGGTTATCGCCCACTAGGTATCCGCTGCAAAACGCCCCCTATCTGGCGCTCAGGCACAGGAATGCTCATTGCGCATCACCCTAACCTGGACGGATATTCTCAGGATCCTTCCTTACTGGTTGTTTCTCTGGATGCGATCCGGTAAGCTTACCGTGCCGGATTAGAACCCGTGTTTTCGCTGGGATACTAAGGTGGAATGATTGGCCGCGCAGGCGGCATCTTTTGCAGGCAGGTACGGCTCGTTTCACGTGAAACGGAGGCAAGGTCTTGAAGAGAGATGAGGTGCGGGCGATACTGGCTGAAGTCGCCGAGGGGAGCCTTTCGCCCGATGAGGCGCTAACCCGCCTGGCCATGGCCCCATACGAAGATCTCGGCTTCGCCAAGGTTGACCACCATCGTGCCTTGCGCCAGGGAGAGGCCGAGGTTGTTTATTGTCCCGGTAAGTCTCGGGAAGAGATCGTCGCGATCATGGCCAGCCTGGCAAAGGGCGAAAGCAACGTATTGGCGACTCGGGCCGACGCGGATGTTTTCGAAGCTGTGCGCGAAGCCTTGCCGGAGGCCCGCTATGCGGCCCGGGCCAAACTCATCTACCTTCGGCGGCACGCGGAATGGACGCGGGGAGAAGTATGCGTGGTCTCGGCCGGTACCGCCGATACGAGCGTCGCCGACGAAGCGGCCTTGACCGCTTCACTGTTGGGAAGCAAGACGACCCGTCTCTATGATGTGGGTGTGGCTGGTCTTCACCGGCTCTTGAGCAACCAGGACGTCATCTTTCGCGCCAGGGTGGTGGTCGTCGTGGCCGGGATGGAGGGAGCGTTGGCCAGCGTGATTGGCGGCCTTGTTTCGAACCCCATCATCGCCGTACCGACCAGTATAGGGTATGGTGCCAGTTTTAACGGCCTGGCCGCATTACTTGCGATGCTCAACAGCTGCGCCAGCGGGGTAGCGGTAATGAATATCGATAACGGTTTCGGCGCGGGGGTGCTCGCGCATCGGATTAACCGTTTGGGGGAAATGCCTTGCGGATAGCTTATTTTGACGCCGGCGCCGGGGTCAGCGGCGACATGATGCTCGGTGCGCTTGTGGATGCCGGTTTGGGACTCGATGGGTTACGGCGTGAGCTAGCGGGCCTTGGCCTAGACGGATACGATCTTGCCGTGGAAGAGATACGAAGAGGCGGTTTTCGAGCCTGCAAAGTACAGGTTAGGGTGCTTGAGAACGAGCATCATCCCCATCATGGGCGCAAAGTCTCGGACATTATCGCGCTCATTGCAGGAGCCGCCTTGAGACCAGCGGTCAAAGAGACCGCCATCCGTGTCTTCCAACGTCTTGGCGAGGCGGAGGCGCGCGCGCACGGCGTGCGCGTGGCTGATACCCATCTCCATGAGGCTGGCGCGGTCGACGCGCTGGTGGACATCGTGGGGACCGTGGCCGCGCTCGACGCCATGGGCGCGCCCCGGGTGATCTTCTCTCCGCTCCGCCTGGGTTTTGGCACGGTCCAGTGCGCGCACGGCCTTCTACCGGTACCGGCGCCGGCGGTGGCCGAGTTGACGAAGGGTGTACCGGTCTATGCCGGGGAGATCGAAGGAGAAATGGTGACCCCGACGGGCGCGGCCTTGGCGGTTACCCTGGCGGACTCTTTTGGGCCGATGCCTTGTATGCTGCCGGAGGTGGTTGGGATCGGCGCGGGCTCGGCCGAGCGCGCGCTGCCAAATGTTTTACGGCTCTTCCTTGGCGTCTCTTCGGCGCCGGAAGCGGAAAACCTGAGCGAACTCCATGTCCTGGAAGCTAATCTGGACGACATGAACCCTGAACTCTACGATTATCTTGCGAAACGTCTCTGGGCCATGGGAGCCCTCGATGTATGGCTGACGCCGATTCAGATGAAAAAGGGCCGCCCCGGCACCCTTCTAAGCGTCTTGGCTTCTCCCGGAGAAGTGTCCACGTTACGGGAGGTGATCTTCTCCGAGAGCACGACGTTGGGCCTTCGCGAACGAAGAACGCTTCGGTATGCGTTGGCAAGGGAGGTCATCTTGGTGGAGGTTGCCGGGCGGACTGTCTCGGTCAAGGTAGGACGGTATAACGGCCGCGTGGTGCAGGTGGCGCCGGAGTACGAGGACTGCCGGCGTACCGCGCAAGCGGCGGCGCTGCCCTTGAAAAGGGTATACGAGTTGGCTGTCGGCGCGGCTTGGGAACTGCTCTCCGGTAATGGCGCGCGCGGCGTGCAAGGGGAGGATGGATAATGGGAAGCATATTCCAAGGTTACACCGAATTTATATTAGACAAGCAGGCTGTGATCCTGACGTTCGTCATCCTCTTCACGGCGGGTGCCGGCTTCTTTTTCATGCAAAACAGCCTCCGTCTCAACAAACTGCGTAGCCTTTACCGGTCCGCGCTGGCCCGCGAGGACCTCGGCTTGCTGGAGGATGTCTTGCAGAACCAGTCTGAGGTGGAGCAGCGACTCGAAGCGCGCGTAAGTTCGCTCGAGCGGTCAATGGCCAGGCTGGAGTCGGCCGGGTCCCGCCACCTACAGCATTGCGTGCTTGAACGCTATCGAGCCTTCAAGGACGTGGGTGGCGATCAGAGTTTTTCGCTTGCCCTATTGGATGCCCATCGCGACGGCGTAATCTTGACAAGCATCTACGGGCGGGATGAAGCGAGGATCTTTGCCAAGAAAATACGGGCCGGCGTATCCGTGCACCCTCTCTCGGAAGAGGAAAAGAGGGTTTTGGCGGCAACGGAAGAAGAATCTGACGCTTGGGAGCAGGAAATCCCGGAAGTCGTGACGAAATAGACGTTCCCACTTTTCGGTCGAGGGGGTGATGTGATTGTGGCGTAGGCTCCGCCGCATGATCGCGATGATCGGGCGCTGGGGCTTCACTATCATGGTCATCCCGAAGCGAGGCGAAGTACGCCGTGTCGCCGTGCCTTGGCTTGGCGTCATTGCGGTGGTGGCGGCTTTGGGCACTATCGTTTATTTCCCCTTTGGACAAGCGGACAGCATTGCCAAACAACGGACCATCAATCAACTTAATGCCAGGAACAAGCGTCTTCAAAAGGAAAACGCCCAGGTTAAACCCGCCATAGACCGTGCGCGCGAACTGGAAGTATTGGTGAACCGTTTGCGAAACGAGCACGCGGCGGTCATCTCGGCTCTGGAATCGGTGCGGCGCAAATCGCGCACGCAGATCTCGAGCCGTGGCGGATTCGATCGGCCTCCGATCTACAGATTGCCTGATCCGGTCGTCTCCCCGACCGATGGTGATGTCTCGTTGCTTGAGACGCTTGAGGTCAATACGGAGTCGCTCACAAAAGAAGTAACACGGCAGTTGGCCGCCTCGGAGACGCTCAAGAAGGAGTTATTGGCTTACGAGCGGCAGCTGGACCATACACCCAGCGTTTGGCCGGTTTACGGCCGGTTGACCTCGTGGTTTGGATACCGCCGCGATCCGGTAACCAGGTATAGCGCGATGCACGAAGGGATCGACCTCGCCACCCCCATGCGGAGTTCCGTGCGGGCGGTCGCCGACGGCGTCGTCTCATTCGCCGGACGGCGAGGCGGCTACGGTTGGACGGTAATCATCAATCATGGCTATGGTTATCAATCATTATACGGGCATAATGACTCGCTCCTAGTCAAGCCGGGTCAATCCGTGCGAAAGGGTCAAGTCATCGCGCGCTCCGGTAGCTCCGGCAAGAGCACGGGACCGCATCTTCACTTGGAAATCTGGGTGAACGGCAAAAAAGTCAATCCGCTTACATATATGCGTTAGGAGCGCGCTGAGGGGGATATTTGATGGCCGGTAAGGATACCAACTCGAAACGAATCGACACGGTGATCGGCAAAGATACCACCGTCCGGGGAACGGTCGAGGCCGAAGGGACGATCAGGGTCGACGGACGCTTTGAAGGCGACATCTCGACCGCGGGCGATCTGATTGTTGGCGAGAGTGGTTTCGTACAGGGCACGGTCGTGGCCAAGAACGTGTCCATCGCCGGGCAACTCCACGGCAAGGTGGAAGCGCGCGGCAGATTGGAACTCTTGCCGTCCGCGAACGTGCAGGGCGAGATCAAGATGGTCCTTCTGGTCGTGGAGGAAGGGGCCTGCCTGCAGGGGAATTGTGAAGCTTTGCCCCGCGGCGATCTCAAGGAACGCGGCAAGGCCTTGAGGGTGGAAACACCGCAAGAAGTCAAGAAATAGATACGACGGGCGCCGAGAGGCGCCCTTTTCATTTCGGCCCCACCCCCCATCAACAACTAACCCTGGGCGATAAGTGCCGCCGCATTTCAGGTAAGCCTGGGCATGCTAAGAGGAGTCTGACCACGTTCATGCCGCTTATGGACGGCGCGCCGTTCTTGGGGGAACGATCATGGTTTTTAGAGATCGCGCCGAGGCAGGCCGGCTCCTGGCTGCCGCCATCGGCAAACAAACCGCGCTAACCGCGGGCCCGCGTCTGGTCGTCGGCTTACCCCGCGGCGGGGTGGTGGTGGGGGCGGAGGTCGCGGCGGTACTCGGTCTGCCGCTTGAGATCATGGTGACCAGGAAGATCGGCGCCCCGTATCAACCGGAAGCGGCCATTGGCGCCGTAACCCAGGACGGCGCACTCATACTCGATGAGGAACTGGTGGCCAGAGTGCGTATCTCGCGCGACTACATCGAGGCGGAGCGCGCGCGGCAAGTGGCCGAGATTGAACGCCGCTTGGCCATCCTGCGCGGCGATCGCCCCCCGGTGGCATGGCACGGACGCGAAGTCGTTCTGGTCGATGACGGCATCGCGACGGGTTTTACCATCAGGGCGGCGGTCAACGGCCTCCGCGCGGAAGGGGTGGCCGCGATTTGGCTTGCGGTTCCGGTCGCGTCCCGGGAGGCGGCGGCGAGCCTGAGAAGAATCGTCGACCGCTTTACCGCCCTCTTGGTCCCTGAGGATTTCATCGCCGTCGGCCAATTCTACGAGGACTTTAGAGAGATTGAGGAAGAAGAAATACAAATCCTATTATCCACCTGAATCCGTGGCATCCTTGGCCAACCAGGCAAGAGCGCGTAAGTTTGCGACAGGTTCTGCCTGGTATAGATAGATCGGTAAGGCACGGATTCAGGATCCAGGTAAACCAGGGCGCATTACGGAAGGAGGTGGAAGCATGCATCGCCACCGGGTGGCCGTGGATAGCGGGCTCTCAAACTACCAAACGTTCCTGAAGGATGAAGGCTACGAGGTCATCGACCTGACGAAAGACAGCTGGGAAGGGGCGGAGGCGATCATCCTCACCGGTTTGGACCAGGATCTAAACGGCATAACGAACAGGGCCAGCGACGCCTTTGTGATGGATGTATCAGGCCGCCAACCGGAAGAGGTCCTCTATGACCTGCGTAAGCACTTTGCGCGCAAAGAAGAAAGACCCTGACGGCATACCCCGGTTCTTCGCCAAGAAGGCGGGTGCGCGGAAAAGCCCGCCTTCTTGTATTTTGTCGAGTTCTTTGCCACGCTCCCGTGCATCTCTCGCCCTCAAGCAGGGAGGATCTCGCGCCCCGCGTCGGCTCTGGGCATAACCAATTGACAACATGTATAGAAAGCTTACCAATTTGGCGATGCTTTGCCAGGAGATCCAAAACATGCGCGCTCGCCCGAGAATAAACTTGGGCTTGTCGATCGCGCCGGTCTAGGCTTTCATGCTTTGCTGTGCCAGTGGGCCGGTATGACGACCGATCATGATTCTCCTGGGAGGTTGGGCCGGATGCGACGGACCGTGCTGTTGTTCTGTCTATCGGTGGTGGTGGCGCTGTCGAGTACCGCCGTGGCAAGCGGCGTGACCGCGGTAACGGGGAATGAAGCGCCTGCATTCGTCGAACCGCCGGTTTTTCCATATCCGGCGCTACAGGCATGGGCGGCGATGAACGACGGGGCGGCCATAGAGTGTCTGCTGGGGCTGGTCACGCAGTACAACCATCGCTTGGCGCTTGGAGAGAAGTTAACCCTCGTCGAGTCGGTTTTTTCGGCCGCGATCACCTTCGAGCTGGATCCGCTCTTCGTGGCCAGCGTGATTGCGGCTGAGTCATCGTTTAACCCGCGTGCCCGCTCGCGTTGCGGGGCGGAGGGATTGATGCAGCTCACAAAGCCTGTCCAACCTTGGCTGGGCGTGGATGATCCCTACGATATCAGGCAAAACGTAGCCGGCGGTTGCCAGTACCTGACGCATCTCAGAAGGCGCTTTCACCGACCGGATCTTGTTCTGGCGGCATACAATGCTGGCCCCGGCCGCGTGGCGGCGCTGGGACGGGTGCCGGATATCAAGGAGACGAAGATCTATGTAAAGCGAGTCGTAAGGCTCCATGCAAGATTGACGGCGGAAGTGCAAAGCCTGACGAGACTGGCTTTGGAGAGAAGGCATTTCCACCCTTTTGTCCTGGCCTGAACCAGGGGCGGTCCGATGCGATCACCCCCGGTTCAGACACGCTTTCGCCGCGGTGGCTCATTGCTCTGCAGCCCAAAACCGGTCTTGGCGATCCAGACACGCAAACCCGCTTGCAAGGGGGTTTCTCCGGCAACAGAGCCCGCGCGCCGAAGATTGCTCCGCCAAGTCGCGATATAATCAGCGATCCGGTCTCCACAAGCACGGACATTGGTCAAGACATCCTGGTTGCTCAGGCGCAGGAGGGTAATACCGTACTCGGACAAGAGACGCTCCTTCTCCCGATCCTTGGCGCGGATCGCGCTGGCAATATGGAAGAAACCATCGACCTCGATGGCCAGGTGATACCGGGGGAGCAGGAAATCGATCTCCCGGCCTGCCAATATTTCTCCCTGGCGGAAGTCTAGCCCGCGCCGGGTCAGTTCTTTGCGCAACGCACGCTCGGCAGCGTTTTCTTCATGATTATAGAGCATCCAGTAATACCTCTCACAGGCTTGACATGGATCTGACCGACATCTATACTAAAGCCAGGAAACATCGGACGCAGAGGACACGATCGCCATGGATCCAAAAGTCCCGGTCTATTCCATCGGCACGGTAAGCGGCTTGACGGGCTTTACGCCACGGCAACTCCGCTATTACGAGTCGATCGGGCTGTTGAGTCCGGCGCGTAGCGGCGGACGGCACCGTCATTATTCGCCCACGGATGTCGATCGCCTGCTTGCTCTGCGCGGCTTGCTCACGGAGGGGATGACCCTGTCGGGGGCCAGGAAGGTACTCATGGGCATGGTTGAGGTTCCACCCCGGTTGGTCGAGAAAACCTCCGTGCCTATCCTCGATCATACGGCGCTGGCCGAAAGCCTGCGCCAGGGTAAAAGCCTGACCTCCCTATTTCCCGTGAACGATCAGGAGTCGCTCTACCGGCTGCTCGAGCGCATCCGCGGTGAAGAGCCGGATCGGTAGCGCCGCATACCGGCTGGGCTTTCTCTATCCCCCCGCCCTCGCATCGTGGGCCGTGGGGGATTGTTTGTTCCTTTGAGGTCTTGAAAGCTGGGATCAGGCGGCGAGGAGGGGTAGCATGACCGATGAACAAATACTGGCCTTGGCCGGGGATCACGGGGTAAAATTCGTCCGTCTCCAGTTCCTTGATATTCTCGGCGTTGCCAAGAATGTGGCGATCCCGATCAGGCAATTGGGGCGGGCGCTCGCCAACGGGATCATGTTCGACGGGTCGAGTATCGAGGGTTTTGCCAGGATCGAAGAGTCAGACATGAACCTCCGCCCGGTACTTGACTCATTCGCCATTCTTCCCCGGTCGCCCGCCTGTGACGAAGTGGAAGCGCAATTAATCTGCGACGTCTATACGCCCGACGGCGCCCCGTTCGTCGGCGATCCCCGCTACATCCTCCGCCAGGCGGTGGATCGGGCGGCCGAGAAAGGGCTCACG
This sequence comes from Bacteroidota bacterium, assembly GCA_050260415.1. GTDB lineage: Bacteria > Bacillota > UBA4882 > JAAYXC01 > JAAYXC01 > JBLNCE01. Next base: position 11,318 of record JBLNCE010000014.1, read on the forward strand.
GTCAAGATCGGGTTGGAGTGTGAGTTTTTCCTCTTCAAGAAGAGGTCTGGCAAGAAAGTTTCCACCGCGACCAGCGACCAAGGCGGATATTTCGACCTTTCGCCGGGAGATGAGGGTGAGATCGCCCGGCGGGAGATCGTTATGCATCTTGAGGAGATGGGCTTTGAGGTCGAGTCCTCGCACCACGAGACCGTCCCTGGACAGCACGAGATCGATTTTGGCCTGGCCGAGGCGCTTGTCGTCGCGGACCGGTTCGCCACCCTGCGCACGGTGGCGCGGGCGGTGGCGGATGCCCACGGTCTGCAGGCAACCTTCATCCCCAAGCCCCTGATCGGCGTGGACGGTTCGGGTCTACACACGCATCTGGCGCTGTTCAGAAGCGGCGAGAACGTCTTCTTCGACCCGGACGGTCACGCCAGACTCAGTGAAACGGCACTGTACTTCATCGGCGGTTTACTATCCCATGCCCGCGCCCTCACCGCGCTCACCAACCCCTTGGTGAATTCCTATAAACGCTTGGTGCCTGGGTTTGAAGCGCCTTTCCACGTCTCATGGTCGGCTCAGAACCGGAATGCCTTGGTGCGTGTGCCCAGCGGACGGGGGGCCGAGACAAGGATCGAGATGCGCGCGCCGGATCCGGCCTGCAACCCGTACCTGGCCCTGGCGGTCATGATCCAGGCTGGCCTCGACGGTGTTGAGCGTCGCCTGGCGCCGCCAAAACCCGTCACGGGGCATATCTACCGCAAGAGCCAGACGGAGCTTGCCGCCGAAGGCGTGGGGCGCCTGCCCAACAGTTTGCGCGAGGCCTTGGATGAGATGGCCAAGAGTGAACTCGTGCGGAAGGCCATCGGCCAACACATTTTCCAGCATTTTTTGGCGGCGAAGAGCATCGAGTGGGACATCTACCGTACTCAGGTACATCGGTGGGAACTGGAGCAATACATGGGGGTCTTTTGAGCCGCGAGCGCCAAGCTGATTGGGGCAAGAAGGAGAAGCGCCCGGGAGGAAGAATAATATGAGACGACGTTTTACCTAGCGAAACCGGGACGAAGAACGGGGGCGGAGCATGCCTGAACCTGTATCCGTCGAGACGCCCGGCCGCCGAAGCCCTCGTATCCTTGCACGCGCGAAACCATCCCTGGACTCCGAGCGGCCGGACGGGTTTGAGTATGAGATGTTCCAGCGCTACCTAGAGCTTCTGGCCGCCTGCGAGCATGAGCCCGCGGGCGGGATCCAGGAGGAAGAGTAGACCAACGACCGGCCACGACGGCGTCAATCCCTCCCAGGAAGCATTTTCCCGGCATCTTCACGACGCTCAGCGCCCGGCGGGATTAGGGCCTGCCGCTAGAGCACGGAAGGGCCTGAACGCCACGGAATGGATCTATTCCTCTCTCCCCCTCTCCTACTCCATCTCGCTCGTCCATCTCAAGACCGGTTTTCGTGCGGCGCCGGCTTCGTCCAGCCTTCCGACCGGCGTCGCGTGCGGGGCCTCATGGAGTAGTTCCGGCTGTTCTTCGGCTTCCCGCGCGATCTTGAGCATGGTTTCGGCAAAGGCGTCCAACGTCGCGAGGCTCTCCGTCTCGGTCGGCTCGATCATCATGGCCTCCTCCACGATGAGCGGGAAATAGACGGTCGGAGGGTGAAAGCCATAGTCAATCAGGCGCTTGGCGATATCCAGGGCGCGGATGCCCAATTCCTTCTGCCGGCGGGCCGAAAGAACGAACTCGTGCATGTAAGGCCCGGGGTACGGGAGGTCGTAAGCCCCGGCAAGGCGCTTGGCAAGGTAGTTGGCATTGAGAACGGCATCCAGAGAAGCCTGGCGGAGACCTTCCGCGCCCATCGACAGAATATAGGCATAGGCGCGTACCAGGATGCCGAACTGGCCATGGAAGGACCGGACCCGGCCGATGGATTGAGGCCCCGCGTCCGCCAGGCGGTATTGCCCGTCTTCGGTTTTCTCCACCACGGGACTCGGCAGGAAGGGGATCAGCCCGGGGACCACTCCCACCGGTCCCGCGCCGGGTCCCCCGCCGCCATGCGGCGTGGAGAATGTCTTGTGCAGGTTGAGGTGGATTACGTCAAACCCCATATCCCCGGGACGCGAGAGGCCCATGATTGCGTTCAGGTTGGCGCCGTCGTAGTAGAGCAAGCCGCCCGCGTCGTGCACCATCCTGGCGACGTCGGGAATGCGCGCCTCGAACAGTCCCAAGGTGTTGGGGTTGGTCAGCATTAGGGCGGCGACCGAATCGTCCAGCCCTCGCTTGAGCGCCTCCAGATCGATGCCGCCGTCCGCGGCCGAGGGGATCTGCATGACTTCCATCCCGGCCACGGCCGCGCTGGCCGGGTTGGTCCCGTGCGCGTTGTCCGGTACCAGAATACGGCGGCGGGCGTGTTGCCCCCGGGCCTTATGGTAGGCCCGGACGAGGAGGAGCCCGGTCAGCTCGCCATGCGCCCCGGCGGCCGGACTGAGCGTAAATCGCGCCATGCCGGTCAACGCGGCCAGGGCTTCCTCGAGCCCGGCCATGATGCGGAGCGCGCCCTGAGCGGTTGCCGCGTCCTGATAGGGGTGCAGCGCGGACAAGCCCGCCAACGCGGCAATATCCTCGTTGACCTTGGGATTGTACTTCATCGTACAGGAACCGAGCGGATAGAAACCATTATCCACCCCGTGATTGCGGCGGGACAGAGCGGTATAATGCCTGACCACCTCAACCTCCGCGAGTTCGGGGAGGCGAGGAGGATCCTTGCGCCGCAGGGCGGCTGGGATCGCGTTCTCGGGTAGCGGTGGGATGTCCTTGGCGTGGGTCCGCATCCCCCGGTGACCAGGGGTGGATCTTTCAAAGACAAGCGGTATCTCGTTTAGCACGCGATCGCCTCCATGACTTGGGCAAGTTCTTCGATCTCCGCCGCCGATCTGACCTCGGTTACGGCCAGGAGAACCGCTTGCCCGAATTCGGGATAATACGGAGCAAGGTCTAGACCCCCGATGATGCCGTGTTCCCGGAGGGCGGCATTGAGTTCGCCCACCGGTACCGGGCTACGCAAGGCGAATTCGTGAAAGAACGGCCCGTCGAACAAGGGAACGAATCCTTTGCAACGCGTGAGGCGGTGCAACGCATGGCGGGCGGCGCCGGCGCATTGGGCGGCCACTTCGTGCAGGCCATCCGGGCCGACCGCGGCCAGATAGATCGTGGCGCGCAGGGCAAGAAGCGCGGCGTTGCTGCAGATATTGGAGGTCGCCCTTTCGCGCCTGATATGCTGTTCCCGCGTCTGAAGCGTTAGAACGTATCCATGCCGGCCTTTCCCATCCACGGTCCGCCCGACGAGACGGCCGGGCATACGCCGCAGGAAACCGTCGCGGCACGCCATAAAGCCCAGGCCCGGTCCGCCGAAGTTCGGCGGACTGCCCAGCGGCTGCCCTTCACCGATGACGAGGTCGGCCCCGAGACGTCCCGGTGCCTCCAGCAGGCCTAGCGCCACTGGATTGGCGGCCACGATCAGGGACGCGCCGACGGCATGCACGGCTTCCGCCAAGGCGCCGAGGTCCTCGATCTGGCCGAAGAAGTTGGGGTACCCGACGATTAAGGCGGCGACTCCCGTATCCAAGGGGAGCGCATCCGCGCGAAGCCTTCCTGCGCCAACGGGTAATTCGATCGGCTCAACCTCTCGAAAGCGGAGATAGGTGCGGATGACGTCTCGGTATTCCGGGTGCAGGGTTCTTGCGACGAGGATCTTCGTGCGGCCCGTGGCGCCGATCGCCATGAGCGCCGCCTCGGCCGCGGCCGTGGCGCCGTCGTAAAGCGAGGCGTTGGCCACGGGCAGGCCACATAGTTCGGCGATCATGGTCTGGAACTCGAATATCGCCTGCAGCATGCCCTGGCTCATCTCGGGCTGGTAAGGCGTATAGGCGGTGTAGAATTCGGCGCGGCCGGCCAGATGGTCGACGACGGCGGGGATGTGGTGCTGGTAGGCGCCGGCGCCGAGGAAGCAGGGATGCTCGACGAGGTTGACGTTCATGCGCGCCAGGGCATGGAAACCTCGGATCAGTTCCGCCTCGGATAGGGCTTCGGGCAAAGCAGGCGGCCGCGCCAGGCGAAGCGCGGGCGGGATCGGGGCGAGCAGTTCCTCCTGATCCCTGAGCCCTAGAACCGCCAGCATCTTCCGTCTTTCTTCCGGCGTATGCGGCAAATAGGGATGCGACATCAGCCAGGCCTCCTTCTTAGACCTTCGAAATCCGTTGGTAAAAGGGTAGATTGACCCGGTGGGCTGGATACTCCTTGTCGCGGATGACGACGGAGATGGGCAACGCGCTTTCCAATGCCGCCCGTTCGAGGAGGGCCATGGCGATCGGCTGTTCGGTATGGGGCGAGATCGTGCCGGAAGTAACGGTGCCGACCCGGCGGCCTCCGGCAAGAACCGGGTATCCGGCACGCGGTACTCCCCGTTCATCCAGGACGAGACCGGCCAGAAGCCGATCCGGGCCGCTTTCGGCCTGGCGAAGGAGGGCCTCCCGGCCGACAAAATCAGGCTTGTTCAAGGCGACAAACCGCGAGAGCCCGGCCTCGATCGGGGAGATAGAGGGCGAGAGTTCATGGCCGTATAGCGGCATGCCGGCCTCGAGGCGGAGTGTATCACGGGCGCCCAAGCCCACCGGGACGGCGGCGCCGCTCGCGAGGATTGCGTCCCATAGATGTACGGCATCCTTGGGATCGATGTAGAACTCGAACCCGTCTTCGCCCGTATAACCGGTACGTGAGAGCAGACAGTCATAACCCGCCACCGCGACATGCGGTGCAAACCGATAGTATTTGAGTGCCGGGAGCGATCCACCCGTCAACTTGTCAAGGATCCCGGCCGCCGCCGGTCCTTGCAAGGCCAGTTGGGCGTATCGGGGCGACAGGTCCGTCAGGGTAACGGCGTAGCCGTCCTTGTTGGCGGAGAGCCAAGCGAAATCCTTCCCGGTGTTGGCCGCGTTGACCACGAGCATGTATTCGCCCGGGGCAAGCATATAGACGAGAAGGTCGTCAACACAGCCGCCGTCGGGGTAGCACATCGGCGAATAGATGATGCGTCCGGGGGTCAACTTGGCGCAATCGTTCACCAGAACATGTTGCAGAAAGGCGAGGGCTTCGCGTCCAAAAACGCCGAACTCTCCCATGTGCGAGACATCAAAGAGGCCGGCGCCGTTACGGACCGCGCGGTGTTCCGCCGCGATCCCGGCGAACTGCACCGGCAGTTCCCAGCCGGCGAATTCGACCACCCGCGCGCCGTATGCGGTATAGATCGGGTAAATGGGAGTCCGCTGCATCGTGAGGTTCACCTCCTAAAATGCCGGGATTGAGTACATGACGGCGTCATGCTCATCCCGCCGAGGCCGTGATGCTGGCGCCCTGGGATGCGGCCAAAAAGAAAAGGACAGAAATAGCCATCATGGCTGTCTCTGTCCTTGCACCTGAGAGAATTCCCTCTTGCCTCGGCCTGTTCCCGCCAGGTCATCCCGCAAGAAGGTTACCCCTTGGGTGTCCGCGCATTGGCGGCCCTCTCCAGAGTCTGTCCAGGCGCGGTGGGTTTACCTGAGAGATTCGCGGCCGGATGCCGTCCAGCCGGTTGCTCCTTCGGTGCTCCCGGCGCCAACCCGTGGACCGGGCCTAGGCGCCGCGAGACTCTCCCGCACCTATCATCCAGCGCATCCTCTTTAGTTCGCGATCATGTTATTCTTCATAATCACCGGGAATCCTGCCTCCGCCTCCGTTGACAGCGCTGGATCGTGATGCCAATCCTACGGGCCGCGCCTGCTGGACAGGCTCCGGCCGACTGATCTGGTCGCGGAATGGCTGGCGTGGTATGCTATAGTCATCGTCACAGCGAGGGAGGACAATCATGCAGGAAGTCGATCAGATCGAGGGGCGCAACCCGGTGTTGGAAGCCCTGCGTGCCGGGCGGCCGCTGAACAAGATCCTGGTCGGGCACGGGATGACCGGCACGCTGGGACAGATTATCGCCATGGCACGCTCGGCGAGGATCCCTGTGGTCGCGACGGACGCGGCCGCCCTGGACAGGATGGCCAAGACCAGAAACCACCAAGGCGTGATCGCCCTGACCGCGCCAAAAGACTATGCGACGTTGGAATCCATCCTCGAAGGCGCGCGCGGAAGCGGACGGCATCCCTTTATCCTCCTCCTGGACGGGGTCATGGATCCGCAGAACCTGGGGGCGCTCATTCGCACCGCGGAAGCGATGGGTTTCGATGGCGTGGTGCTGCCGGAACGCCGGGCGGCTGGTCTGACGGCGACCGTCTCCCGCGCCTCGGCGGGCGCGCTCGAATATATCCCTGTGGCGCGGGTGACCAACCTTACGCGCGCGATGGCGAAGATGAAGGAGGCGGGATACTGGCTGATCGGGGCGGAAACCGGGACCGGCGCTCACGAGCTGCCGGCGCTCGACCGGCCGGTGGGCCTGGTCCTGGGGGGCGAGGGCCAGGGACTGCATCGGCTGGTGAGGGAGGCATGCGACTTCCTTGTCTCCATCCCGCAGTATGGGCGCGTAAACTCCCTCAACGTGAGCGCGGCGGGCGCCATCCTCATGCATGCGCTGGCGGCAAAGAATCGCCCCCAACCAACGCGCGGGAAGTGAAGATTTTCGGAACGATAAAGGAGACGCGGACCGGTTGGACAGCTTTCCCAGGGTCACTCAAGCGCGATGTTCGGGCGGCGGGATTCACCGCTCGTGGCGACATCCGGCCGCTCCACCTCCTCCCTCGGTGGGGCGGCCCGCTCTTTCCGCTTCCGTCCGGCCTCGCGCGGGAACGGCGCGGCGTTTGACTCCGGCACGGGGTTTTTCGCTCCCAACACTCTTGGGACCGGATGGTAGATATCCTCCGAGACCGTCTCGACGCGGGCCGGATCCTCGGGATTGCCGAAGAATCGCGTGACACGCACATGATAACCGGGTGCGCCCGCCAAGTTGCTTGTTGCGCGGGGGTCGTCGGGATTGACGAGGGGCGGCGTCAATTTGGCGAGCACACGCGTCACGATCGAGACGCGTTCCGGTGAAGCTTCCTCGCCGAGCAGCACCACCCGCAGCGTATCCCCGTCCACCTGCGCGAGGATCATGAGATAGCCCCCGGTTGAATTGCCGAAGCGAAGATCCAGGTTGGGATAGTAGACGGTGGCGTCGCGGCCCAAGGGGACATAGTCGGGGGGAAGGGCGTGACAGTGGCGTTCGAAGACGGGTAGACCGGCCAGGAGCACGGCGTTGTAGAGAGTGGAAGCCACCTGGCAGATGCCCCCGCCAATACCGGGCACATAGTCGCGGCGTACGATCTCGGGCGCGGGCCGGTAACCGTGCGCGGCATCGCGCGGACCAACGAAACCGTTGAAGGAAAATGCCTCGCCGGGAGAGAGGAGGGCACCATTGAGGCGGGATGCGCTCCGCGCGATGTTGGCCAGGCGATCCCGTGTCGAGCTGGCGACGGAGGTGCGAAACGAGGCCAATACGTGCTGTATCTTCAGACCGGCCAGGTCCTGGTCGCCCGTGGCCGGCGCGATTGACTTCACGACCAGGGACGCCCGCCGCTCCGAGGGCCGCAGAACCGCCCGGCAGAGATTACGGCCCGTCGCCCCATAATCTATTTCCATACCGGGCCGGGCGGCGACGAGCGCGCCGGTCGCCGGGTCGTACCGGGCGTTGCGGGGCTCGCGCTCGATGCCGGGCGCGATCTTTTCGCGCAGAAAGGCGATTAGCTGCGCCTGCGCCATGCATACGCGCAAGCCCAACCGTCTTGGCCGCCAGAACGCGGAGACAAAACCGAATAATCGTTTGCCCGCTTGACCGGGCGCCAACGCCTCGGCCAGCGGTCTCGTCCAGTCGATGGTGATGCCGGCCTCAAGCGGGCAGAGGTGCCAACTCCGTTCATTGTAAAATAATGTCACTGGCGAAGAGAGATAGGCTTCGGTACGCTGGGCCAGGACTTTGGCCGCGGTCTGACGGTCCCAGCCGCCCATGAACAAACCGTCGATGTACACCCGCCCCATGATGCGCCGCCCGTCCAGGCGAAAAACGAAGAAACCGGCCAGGACGAGCAGGGTCAAGGCCGCGGCGGGTAAGAAGAGAAGCAGAGGTCTTCCTCGGAACAACATGCGCCACTCCCACCAATAGGATGCCCAAGACGGGCATGATTAACCAGCTCCGGGAGTTGTTGCCGCAGAGTTGGCGGGGGCTCGTCCTTGACGTTGCTTGAAACACTATTGTATAATTGCTTTGTGGATAGACAGGGCGGGGGTGATGATTGCGTGGCTGACCGGGCCGCTGACGAGATGTTGGACGAGTCCATCGTCGAAGCAGCAAGAGAAGGCGATACAGCCGCCCTGGAGTACCTGATAAATAAGTATAAGAACTTTGTGCGGGCCAAGGCTCGTTCATATTTTCTCATTGGCGCGGACCGCGAGGATATCATCCAGGAAGGTATGATCGGCCTTTACAAAGCGATCAGGGACTTTCGCAACGACAAACTGGCTTCTTTCCGCGCGTTCGCGGAGCTATGCATCACGAGACAGATAATCACCGCGATCAAGACGGCCACGAGGCAGAAACACATCCCGCTCAATTCCTATGTCTCGTTGAACAAGCCCATCTATGACGAAGAATCCGACCGCACGCTCCTCGACGTGCTCTCGGGCACCAAGGTCACGGACCCGGAAGAACTGGTCATCAGCAGGGAAGAGTTTGTCGATATCGAAAACAAGATGGGGGAGTTCCTCAGCGATCTTGAGTGGAAGGTCCTCATGTCCTATCTTGACGGGCGTTCATATCAGGAAATCGCGCGGGATCTCAGACGGCACGTCAAGTCAATCGACAACGCCTTGCAGCGCGTCAAGCGGAAGCTCGAACGGTACCTGGAGAAAAGGGAAGAACAGACCAGTTAGTCTAAGGGGCGGACCGGGATGGTTGGGTTTGCCCTTTTGGTTTTTATGGCAGGATATGGGCACTAGTTTCTTATTGACACTGCGTTGGTGCTGAGCTATAATTGTCTTTGCGGCTCAGGTCGCGCCCCTGTGGAGGGGTTCCCGAGTGGCCAAAGGGGGCAGACTGTAAATCTGTTGGCTGACGCCTTCGAAGGTTCAAATCCTTCCCCCTCCACCATTCAATCAACCAACCAGAGGGACGTGCGGATCTGTGCGCGGCATAGAATAGCGTCGCGGGGTGGAGCAGCTGGTAGCTCGTCGGGCTCATAACCCGGAGGCCGTAGGTTCAAATCCTACCCCCGCAACCAAGATGATTCCCCCCGGGTAACCCCGGGGTTGCTTTTAGCCCGGATCGCGAAGCGTCTTGACTGACTTTGGCGCGACGCGCCAACGGCAAGAAATCGGTTTAAGCCCACTTAGCTCAGTAGGTAGAGCACATCCATGGTAAGGATGAGGTCGTCAGTTCGATTCTGACAGTGGGCTCCAGATCGTAAAGAGAACCTTCGGGTTCTCTTTTTTTATCTGCCAGATGTACCTACGAGGCGGCCGTAACGAAGGGCATCACCTGGGGTGAGGGTTCCACGATCGGGGAGAAGAGTCTTCCCCTGCGCCGGGGGGTCGAGCGCGCGGCCCTGTGTGTTTACATAGCTCTTGTCCAATAAAAGCATAAACATTTTGCCGTTTCCTGCCGATCTAAATAATTGACTCTATAATATTCGTGGCACATCTAAGGTTATCACACGGAAGCGATCATCTTTTGGATTGTGCGCCCTGTGAACGAGGTGTCGGGGATTGGCTGGTGTAGGTCGGGTTTTTCGCTCTTTCTCGGTCCGTTTCTCCTTCTTCCTTTGCCTGGCTTACGGCATCGTGGTGGGGCTCCTGATGATCCTAGTTGCCATCCATGTAACGCCGGTGATTCGGCACGATTATGAGCACCGGGCCGAGGCGGCGATCAAGACTTCCTTGGCGCACATGTCGGATGACGATCGAGCGGCCCTGCGGGCGGGACGTGCTCCTGGGGTGGCAGGAGCGGACTTGCTTCAGCAGGCGCTTCGCGCCAATGGTTTTTCCGGGGTAATCTTCTGGCGGAACGGTTCGCCCGCATTCAATCTCGGAGATCTTCCCGCCGGCGTCCAGGCAGAGAAAGCAGCGCAATCACTCGAAAAACGCTCCGGACGATGGCGGAAAGGCACGTTCACCATCAAGCTTCCCGGTGGAGTGGCCCTGCTCACGATGGCCAATCCCGATCGCCCGGCTGATCCGGTCACCGTATCCATGCCTTATTCGCATGTCCGGACCGATATCGGTAAGGTTATGCAGACGTTCATTAATCCACCGTTGATTGCCGCCTTTGTTGGGCTCCTGCTCGGCATCTTCATTATGCGCTATCTCAACAGCCATCTCCGCACGATCAGCGGGATCGCCTCAAGGGTGGCCGCCGGACGGCTGCGGACGCCGGTCCCGGTCGTACCTTATGAGGATAGTATGGGCCAGCTCTACATTCAGATCAGGAATATGCAGGAGAACTTGAGGTCGCTGGTGAGGAACCTCCTCGTGGCCGCCGAGGATGTGGAGAATTCGGCGGGTTCGCTCGACGGCGCCGCGCGCGAGGCGAGCCGGAGTTCCCAATCCGTGGCCGCCACCATGGGGGATATGTCGCACGGCGTCGCGGAGTTGGCCGCGAATATACGCCACGCCACGGAGATCGTGGCCGACATGGCAACGCAGATCAACCGGTCGAGCCACGCGGCGGAGACGGTCACGGGCATCTCGCAGGAGACACTCTCTTCGACCCAGTCCGGTCTCGAGGTGGTCACAGCCGCCGTGGAGCGGGTCAACGCGTTGACCACGCACGTGCGCGACCTGGCACAGGTCATCGCCGAGCTCAGGAATATATCCGCGGAGATCGGCGAGGTCGTGGAGTTTATCGAGGGCGTCTCGGAACAAACGAACCTGCTGGCGCTCAACGCGTCCATCGAGGCCGCGCACGCGGGCGAATTCGGCGTGACCTTCAGCGTCCTGGCCGAAAGGATCCAGGGCCTCTCCGCCGACGCGGCGGAAGCCGGCGCAAAGATCGGCAAGCATATCCAGCAGATCATGGAGGGAATCGGCCGGGTCGACGAAGTCGCCAGCGGCAGCGTGGAAGCTTTCATGGACGCCGCGGACCGGGTTTCCAGAGCCGGTGAGTTTTTTACCCAGATCGAGCAGATGGTCAAGGAAATCACCATCCAAAGCGAGAGCGTCGCGCAGAACGCGGCCGAACTCATCCGCCGCGGGGAGGACACAAGCGAAAAGATGCAGAACATCGCGGCCTTCTCCCAGGAGATGGCAGCCAGCGTCGAGGAAGTCGCCGCCTCGGCCGAGGAACAAGCGGCCACGAGCGAGCAAGTCGGCAAGACCGCCAATGAACTGGCCAAGCTGGCGAATGCCTTCCGCGAGATGTCTTCCGCGTTTGAGATCTAGATCGTGATGACGTCAGACCAAGACAAGGAGGTATGCCATCGATCTCATCAGGTGATAATCGTTAAATCCTTTGAAGGAGGATGGTTAGGGTGAAAAGGGTCAAACACCGCTGGTTGGTATTATCTCTGTTGCTCGTGGCCGGGGTCTTTTTCGCCGGGTGCCAGATCGATTACCAGAGCGTGGTCGTGTTGTTCGTGGGGCATGGTGAACCCGCCACTTTCAATGAAGGGCTTGAACCTGTTCAGTTCCCGGACGGCAAGTATATCGGCCCCTTCGGGACGCCCTATGCACCCCAGGTACCCGACAATTTCGAACTTGTCGTTCCGGAAAACTATCGCAACACACTCTGGGCCATGCTCTATATCGAAGTGGCGGAAGCCATCGCCTACACGATGGGGGATGCCAACAACAATGGCAAACCTCACGAACCATTCTTCATCCCCTTTGGCGACGTGACGCCCGGCTTCAGGTGGAATGCGTTCCTGGGCGAGGCCGCGGCACAGTATGCGGCCTTTGGGGGCAGCCCCCACAACGCGACCTGGCAGAACCATGTAAACAAAACCCGCCTGAGCCTGCTCAACAAGAGCATCGATATCGAGCTGGCCTACATGGACGCCCGTCCGATGATCGAGGAAAAGGTTTACCAGGTGCTGCAGTCTCAGCGGGTAGATAAACTGGTGGTCGTACCGTTGCTCCTCTCCGAGTCCACCCATACCCAGGAGATTAAAGAAGCCGTGGAGCTCGGCGTGGAGATGTCGGGCCGCGAGGTGGAGATTGCCTGGGGGCATCCCTTCTTTGTGGAACCATATGTGCGTAACCTGCATGCCTCGGCCGTCGCGGCGATGGTGGAGTGGGTCCGCGCCAAATTGCCCGCCGGCGTACCGAACGACCAAATCGGGGTGGTCCTGGCGGCGCACGGCGATCCGTTCCCGCCTCCGTATCCGGAGTTCGGTTATGAGCCGGGTGATGCCTATTCCTACGTTTACTTGATGGAGAAGGATTTCCACGATGCAATCACGAATAAACTTCCATATGACACGCTCATGGGCATCAATGAGTTCCGGCCGCCGTCGGTGGAATCCGGTATCGAGGACTTTAGCAATGCGGGGAAACAGCATATCATCGTAGTCCCGGCCAACTTCCCGACCCCCTCCATGCACACGATGTGGGATATCGCGGAAGCGGCCGTCGGGCGCCCGGTGCATGTGGCGGAGGGTTTTGCCACCCGCGTCCTCCCGAGCGGGACGACCGTCTGGTATACGCCGCACGGCTACGGCGACCTGGAACCCGGTGCCACTTATGTGCGTAACGGGATGCGCTACTGCGCCGAAGTGGCCTTACTCGAGCTGTTCGAGAAACATCGCAGCGAATACGAGTATCTGCTCAAATAGCCGTCTCCACCCACTCGATGCGAGCGAGAGGCGGGTATTCCCGCCTCTCTCTTATATCCGATCGTAAATACCGGCTCAATGATGGCGATCTAACCGGGCCGGTATGAACGATTGCCACAAAGCATTCCCAAGTCGGCTCCATCGAGGGAGTGAGGTCATGCGCGTTCTTCTGCGGCTTTTCAAATCCTATACCCTTCGTCTCACCATTCTGCTCTGCCTAACCTATCTATTCGTCATGGGGGCCTTGACGATCGTTTCGGCGATGCGCTTGGCGCCTGTTATGCGGCAGACCTTTGCCGATCAGGCCGCAGTCGCCGTCAAGACGGCGGTGGCCAACATGTCGCGCGAGGACCAGGCCGCGCTCCGCAAGGGACAGGTGCCTAGCTCCGATGCGATCAAATGCCTGGAGTTGATGGTCGAGGCAAACGACCTCTGGGAAGTCGCCTTCTGGTACGAGGGCAAGCCATTTATCAGGCTGGGGACGCAAGTATTATCCGCCGGCATAAACGATGAGATCAGCCGGGTCATAGAACGCCGCCACTCCGCTTGGACGCGCCATCCCATCGGCGTGCGGGCCTCCATGGGACGGGGGCTCTTGATCCTGCCCACGCCGGGCCGTTCCGCTGACCCAATCACCATTATCATTCCCTATGACAGAATCAGGAACGTTATCGGCCAAACCATGTACATGTACATGATTCAACTCGTCATCACCGCACTGATAGGTCTTATTGCAGGCTATTTCCTGCTGCGTGCCTTGAACAAGCCCCTGCAAACCTTGCGCAAAGTGACCGGCGCCGTGGCCACCGGGAAACTGCGGACGGAGATCCCGCGCTTCGACTCCACGGACAGCCTGGGCGAGCTGTACAAGGATATCGGCCGCATGCAGGCCAGCCTGGGGAATCTGGTCAAGAATCTCATCGACGCCGCCCATGGGGTGGGAGAATCGGCCGGGTCATTGGATCTGGCCGCCAAGGAAGCGAGCCGCAGCTCGCAATCGATCGCCAGCACGATGTCGGAGATGTCGAACGGCGTGGGTGAACTGGCCTCGACCATCCGTACGGCCACGGAACTGATCGCCGATATGGCCACCCAGATCAACCATGTGACCGGGGCGGCCGAGACCATGTCGGGCCTCTCGCAGGAGACCCTGACGTCGAGCGAGGCCGGCCGGGAAGTCGTCGTGGGCGCCGTCGGAGAAGTGAACGCGCTCAACGAACACGTAAACGATCTGGGCGCCGTTACCGCCGAACTCCGCAACATCTCGACGGAGATCGGCGAGGTGGTCCAGTTCATCGCCAGCGTCTCGGAGCAGACGAATCTGTTGGCCCTCAACGCCTCCATCGAGGCGGCGCATGCCGGCGAGTTCGGCGTCACCTTCAGTGTCCTGGCGGAGCGCATCCAGATGCTCTCGGCCGACGCCGCCGCCGCGGGCGAAAAGATCAAGAAGCACGTGCGTACCATCATGGAAGGGGTCAACCGCGTGGACGCGGTCGTGGACGGCAGCAAGGACAGCTTTGCCCGTGCCGCCGACCGGGTCCGGCAGGCGGGAGATCTTTTCACCCAGATTGAGACGATGGTCCGGGAGATAGTCGTGCAGAGCGAGCATGTCTCCCGCAGCGGGGTGGAGCTACTGCGTCAGGGCGAAGCGGCCAGCGAACGCATGCAGAATATCGCGGCGTTTTCCGAGGAAATGGCGGCCAGCGTGGAAGAGGTGGCCGCCTCCGCTGAGGAACAGGCGGTAACAAGCGAACAGGTCGGCAAGACCGCGGACGAGCTGGTCAGGATGGCCAACGGACTCGGGCAGATGGCCACGCAGTTCGATATCTAGAAGCATGTGAATAAGAGGCGTATCACCCAGTGGAGGCGCGGATTGCGCCTCCTTCTTTACGTCCTATCTTTGGAACGCTAGCACAATTCCACGCTTGCCCGCGCGATCTCACAGCGCCCGTCGCATTCGATGAAGCGCATGATCTGAGCGAGGATTTCCCGTACATGCTCGGGATCGTTGCTCACGCAAGCCACGCCAATAACCGCCCGTTGCCATTGTTCCTGTCCCCCGACCTCGGCGGCGGCGAGGTTGAAACGATGGCGCAGGCGTTCGAGCAAACTCTTGAGGATTTGGCGTTTGTCCTTCAAGGACAGGCATGATGGCAGTAACAATTCGAGCTCCGCGCTTCCAATGACCATGGCCTAGACCTCAAAGATCCGGTCTTCATGGGCCAGGTGTACGGGGCGTCCAAACGCGGCCGCGACCTCCTCCGCCAACGCTTCGGGGTCCGATCCGTGCATGAAATGTGTAAGCACCAGTTCGCGGACGCCGGCCGCGCGCGCCATCCGCCCGAGGAGTGCCGCGGGCAGGTGGCCCTTTTCCGCGGCTTGAGCGGGCGGTAGGCCCGCCACCTCGGCCAGAACCAGATCGGCTCCCTCCATGGCTTTCCACAAGGGCGGGCAGTCCCCGGTATCGCCGGTATAGACGAGGCGTTTGCCGCCGGCGGTCAGCGTCAGGATCGCGGCCGGGAGGCTGTGCTGCGCGGGGGAGATGGTAAAGGCCAACTCACCGAGGTTCACCGTTTCGTGGTAAGCCGGTTCGACAACCGTCATATACGCGGAGATAAAGGTGAAGCCACACGCGGTGAGCCATTCGTGCAAGCGTCTTCCCTCGCCGGGCGGCAGATGGATGGGAAGCGGTCCGGATTTCCCCTGGCCGATGGTCGCCCCAAGGAC
>JBLNCE010000015.1:0-5898 GCA_050260415.1 Bacteroidota bacterium
TCTTGGTCTTGCCCGGGATGTCAGCCCGGTGGGCCTCGGCGTATTCCTTCAGATCCGCTTCGAGTCTGATGATGCGATCCTGCAGGGGCTTGCAGCGAAGATCGGCATCCGCTTTGATATCACTGATCTGGGCATTCATCTTGTTCGTAATGTCGCTGATCTCGATCTGCAGTTCCCCGAGTTCTTTCAGCGTATAGGCCGCGTCATCCCACGATTTGAGACGAGGCTCGGATTCAATGCGTTTGCGGGCCATCAGCAGGCCTCCTTTCCGGTCTTGGCGAGCAGGCGTTGAGTGACGCTCTCGCGGGGGAAACGATTGTACATCATCTTAGCCGTCTCCGGACACGGCCCGGTCAGGCAATACCTACCGTCGCAGCACGCGGGCTGATTGGCAATTCCTCGATTGTGCTGAGCCAAAAGCCGGTCGATTTGGTCTTGTCTAAGATTCATGCGTTATCCCTCCGTTGACCGATTTAACAATCTGGGGGCGACAAACACTAGCGCGAGCCTTCAACCGCTTGCCGAGCCACTCAACGGCCAGAACCGGCGAAAAAACCACCGCCAACAGGCACACGACGAGAGCAAGAACACCCCAATAATAGATCGCTATCGCGAAGCACAACGATTCGAGCAGGGAGCCGCCGAGGCGACGCAGCCGGCCTTTACAACGCTCCCACGCCACGAGACGATCGATCTGGGCCTGGGTAAGATTCACCTCTGCATCGCCTCCACATCAACAGGTTTGAGCCCCCTGAGCGCGGCATAACCGGCCAAGTCCTGCTGTGCTTCGGCCTTTGTGCTCCGCATGGGCAGGCGGGTAAACCTCCGCAGAGCCCCAGCCCCGTTGTGCTTGCGCCAAAAGGTGCCCCATATGCCGCGTCCGATGCCCGTATGGACAAACAAGATACGCCCGTCAGCGGTATGGTAGGCGACGCCGGACTCGGCCAACTCCTCGATGTATCGCTGGCGCTCCAGCGCCAGGCTGTAAGGGGTTTCGATAAAGCCTTTGCCCATTAGTTCAGTTCGCACCCCCGATCGCCCGGCGGTTGGCCATGATGCGCCCGGCGTAACGTGACGACAGTTCAAGGATCCGGGCCGTGGGCCGGTTCGGGCCGGCGTTGTAAGCGGCCACGGCCAGGCGCTGGTCGCGGAAACGGCGCATGCAGTAGGACAGATAACGGGCGCCGGCCTCCAGGGTGGCGCGCCAGTCGGCAAGGTCTCCCGCATGCCACTCGGAAAAGGTCGTCGGTCGCACCTGGACCAATCCGCGCTCGTTGAGTTTGCCGACCGCGCCGGGGGTGAAGTCCGATTCCTGCTTGGCCATGCCGGCGAGTAATTTCGGATCCAGCCCCTCCATCTTGGCCACGAACATGATCTGATAGGCGATTTCCGACGCCTGGCGCGGGGTGCACTTGGCGTTTTTCAAGATGTATGCTTTGATTTCGCTCGCCTGCTCGAAGACTTCCTCGACCTGATTCATGCGGGATTCATAGCCGTTCACTTTAGATTCGAGGCGGTCGATTCTGACGTTTAGCGCCTTGATATAACAGCCCATACTGATAAGGGCCAGACCTACCGCCAAGATAAGGCTCATGGCAATGACCATGGTGCCGGCGGACGCCCGGAGGTATGTATCCGTCATGTCGTCAAACTCCTTTCAACATGCCTTTATTAATAGGTTGAAACCGATTGGAATCATGATTGGGCCAGCGACAGCTGCACCGGATGACAAGGTTGGTCGGACAGGCGCGGCAGCATGAGCAAATGCTGGCCGGCGAACTCCTCCCCGCACTTGGTGCAAAGCGCTTGCTTGATATAGAACGTCTTGTCGCCCCTGCGGACCGTATATCGCGCGACGTAGCGGGCGATGCGCAGGCAGTTGGGCGTGGAGCACGTTGGCTGCCCGGGGATGGATCCCGCCGGGAGCGGCCGCAGATCGTGGTTGGAGGTGCGTAGTCTGGGCATGATACATCTCCCTTCAACCCTCGCGAAAACCAGGGTGTATAATAGAGCCAGGGCCGTGGGGGTGGCTGCGAAACCTTACCCACGATGCCCCGCTACCCCATGAGGAGCCTGCGCGCTCGCTCCAGCGTGTCCAGGTCGAGCGGCTTGTCCTCGCCGACGGCGATATTGGCGGCGAGCATGTACAGCTTGACGACGTACCGGATGCCGCCCGGCTTGTTGGCCATGTTGCCGAGGTACGCCAGGCAATCCTCGGGGAGACGGCGTCCGCTTGATTCGAAGATCAGGCGGACGTCTTCTATTGGGAAGGGTCCCTGCAGGTGCCGCCTGATGCCGACGCGGCTCCAAAGCTGGGCGAACTGCGCCTCGCCGCGGCCAAACATGCGGTCGTAGATGTGCTTGTTGCCGGAGAGCACGATGCCGCAGCCGGTCTCATCGGCGATGCAGCGGAGGGCCTCCAGGGCGGGCAGCGTCAGATGCTGCGCCTCGTCGATGATGATGAGCCGGCGCGATCCGGCCAGGGTCTCGATGATGGCGTCCACCATCTCGTCCATGGGCTGGAATTGCTTGTTGCCCAGGGCGTGCAGGAGCTTCTTGATGACCGGCTTGGGGCTGCGCATGGACGGCCGCGCGGCGATGTAGATCGTATCGGGGTGTTTCTGCGCGTACACCTTGAGCGCCAGCGTTTTGCCGATCCCGGCCGGCCCGTAGACCAGGCCGATGTCGGTGCTGGACCGCGCGTAGTCGAGCACATCCCAGATGTCCGAGGCGATGCTGGTCTTGGCAAAGCCGGGCTTCTCCGGCGCCTCGTTGCGCTGGCGTTCCAGATCGAGATAGACCTGCAGGCGGTAGGCGAACATGGCGTTGGCGCGTTCGCCAGGATACTTGCCGCTCAGAAACTGGGACAGGGACGAGTCCGAGCGGCCGATGGCGTTGGCGATCTCCCGCAGCGTCTTACCGCCGGAGATCAGATCCTGCACCTGTTGGCGCACGCGTTCGACATCGACTTGCTCCGCGACTTGCATAGTGACTGCTTCACCCATTCGTCATTTCTCCTTTCCAATGGCACGACTGATCGATCTGAGCGTCTGACGTATCTCTTGATCCCGATCGCCGCCGGGCGCCTCACTGGGCATGGTCCGCAGGACCGACCGCAGATCGGTGCCCGTCGCGCGGGCCGCCGCCACCTCCTCTCTCGCCTCGATTTGCATCTGACGGACGCGTTTCGCGTCGGTATTGAGATCAGGCCTGGTCATCTGCACCATCTCAGGCTCAGGCTTGGGGGCCTGCGCCTTGGTCTGCTGGAGTCGCTTCTCCTCCAGCACTTCGAGCAGAGCCGTCTGCGGCGTAAGCTTACGTTCCGGCCGGCCGGCCTTGGCCTCCTTGGCGGCTTCCCGCTGCTTGCGGATACCGGCGCGCAAGTCCTCGGTCGTAACCTGGCCCCAGCCCACAAGCTGCCGGCTGGCTGCCTGGCAGAGCAAGCGGTCCTTTTCGTCAAAGACGAAGACGCGGCCGGTATCTTGCGGGTCATAGCGCAGGTAGACCATGCGCCCCTGGAGGGGGGTCAGCTCGTCGGCCTCGTAGAAGAAGTTGTGGAGGCGCACGCCCTGTCTGCCCACCTTCACCGGCTCGCTGGTGCGCATGAGCAGGAGCGAGAGCAGTTCGTCGGAGATATGCCGGCGCGTCTTGAAGCAGGCGGCGAAGACCTCGTTGGGGGTCCGTCCATCCATGCCCTGGCCGGAATGGGCGCGGTTGTTATAGTACCGCTCGGCCCAATCGCCGAAGACCCTGGCGAACTCGTCCAGGGTGAGGAGGTTGGCCGTCTTGAGCGTCTGATTGAGGTTCTCCGGCCGCTCCCGGGTATCGCCGCCGCGGTAGGTCTCGAAGAACTTTGAAAACTCGTTCTTGACGGTTTCAAAGGCTCTTTCAACCGGCTTTGATTGGGCGTGATAGGGGATGGCGTAATGGGGCTGGATACCGAGCTTGGCGATGGCGCTGCGCTCGAATTGGGCGGCCACGTGCATATGGGAGAAGATCGCGAAGTCCTTTTCGATCTCGAGCTGGATCCGATCCGCGTCCTTGCGCCGGACACGGCGGCCGCCGGCAAAGTCGTAGCAGCGATAGTCCTTGCCGTTGTCGATCAGGATCTCCGCCGGCAGGCCGTTCTGGCGCTTGGCGGCGCGATAAAACGCAAGGCGCACCGTCTCGGAATTGGGATTGAAGCTGACGACCCAGCCG
Source organism: Bacteroidota bacterium (assembly GCA_050260415.1). Taxonomy (GTDB): domain Bacteria; phylum Bacillota; class UBA4882; order JAAYXC01; family JAAYXC01; genus JBLNCE01. Next base: position 4,201 of record JBLNCE010000015.1, read on the forward strand.
AGGAAAAGTCTGCTGCGCAGGTCCATCCACATGGTCACCCAGGGCGTGGCTGGCTTGCCGCTCGGACCCAGAATCAGCACATCGAACTCATGGTGATCCGAGCACCAGTAATCCCCCGCATTCAACCCGGTATAATCGCGGGAGACAAAGGGGGCGTAGTGGTCGTTGTAGTACTTCTCGCCCTTGCGGAGCAGGTCGTGGGCAGGCCTGTCGTAGGTGCGATGCAGCCGGCGCTCGAATGTTTTAAGACTTGGCAGCTCCCAGCCGTTACGCGGGGCCAGCACTTCCAGGGTGCGGTAGCAGGCGGCGAGGGACGGCTGGGAGAGGTTCCTCGGGAAATATAGGTCAAGGAATGCTTCCCAGGCTCCATCCGGGATGGACTCGACGGCCTTCTGGCGGCCGACGGAATAGCGGTCAACGAGCGAGCCGCGCTTGCGGGCGTAATCCCGGTACCGGTAAAGCGTGGACATATGCACCGTTTCGTCCGGATGGGTCGCGTTCCATTGGGCGACAAACTCTTTGGTCAGCACGGTCTTGTTGACGCGGCCCTCGTTCTGGGCCAGGTAATGCTCCCAGGTGTCCAGGATCTCGCGGCGCCGATCGGCGCGGACGCGGGCCTGTTCCCCCACGGTGGCATAGAAGGGATCGGGGGCGCCGGCGGGGGCGGGCAGGCCGCGCTTAAGCCAGTACTTTGCCTGGGCTTCCGCCGGCAGACCGTTCAGGGGGATCTCCATAACTTGGCCTGCGTTGCCGCCGCCCTTTTCCCCGGACTTGTAACGGATGCGGCCGTATTTGCCCTCGGCGGCGTTAAGACGCACAACTCGTGGTGTAATACCAAGCAGTTCCGCTGCTTCTTCTGGTTCCAACCATACCGCTTCGCTTGGGATATCGGACACAGGCACGGGCTCACCTCCAGAGGAAGGAAATATGACCGGGATGGCGAACAGGATAAGGTATTATCTTGGTCCGAGTCTGCACTAGGGGCGATGTTTCCTGTTCAAGTGGTTGCGCACCAATGCAACCGGGTTGGCGCTGGTCGCTTTTGGTGTGATCCTGGACCGGTGCTTGTCCAGTGTCAATCCGATCGTTTTGCTGCTATCCATCCTCGCGCTCGCCCTGGTAGTGTCCGTGGTGCATTGGGCCTGCGAGCGCGCCCGCCGGAGAAAAAACGCGGCGGCGGCGGCTTTGTTAAGAGACGTAAAAGTACATACACGCCACGACACGTATTAGGTCATCCCATCTCCCGCAGTAGATCGCGGATCGCTTTTTCCCTGCGGGTCATGTCACGCTTGGCCTGATTGAGATTGCCCAGTTCAGCCAGGAGCGCCTCGCGGCTCTCGACCAGGTGGCAGTTGACGAGTTCGGCCATGACGCGGATGGGCTCGCGGTAGCCGGTGACGAAGCAAAAAGCCGCCAGATACTCGGCGGGGAAACGGTGGCCCTCTTTGCTTTCCGCGGACCACGAGTCAAGCTGTGACTTGGTAATCTCAGCGCCGACGAGTTCGGACATGCGGGCCGCGACTTCATACCGGGAGAGGTCGCAGGACTTGAGCCCTGCGGTCAGCATTTCGCGGATGCGCAGGGAAAGATCGAAACTGCCGGGAATCGGCTTGCCTTGGAGCAACATTTTCTTCTGTCTTTCCATAACCGTGTCAAATAGCGAGAGTTGGGTGGCCCCACCTTGGGCCGAAACTCGCG
>JBLNCE010000016.1:0-4357 GCA_050260415.1 Bacteroidota bacterium
CCGGGCGGTATAATAAGCTGTTTCGCAGCTCTACCAGAACTCTCTCAACACCACCAAAAGCTCCCGGCCGTGTTTATGCCCGTGCCAATCGGCGTAGTCCATCCGACCGGGGTGCGCGGCCCGGGTCGGACGGAATTAATCAGTCTCCTCCTAGGCCGGTTCCGCCCGGGCCGAGCCGTGCAGATGACAGGCCACCCAGTGCCCGGGGGAAACCTCGGCCAGCGCCGGTTCATAATCCAGGCATTCGGGCTGGACAGACGGGCATCGCGACTGAAAGCGGCAGCCCCGCGGAAGATCGACGGCCGACGGGATCTCCCCCTTGAGCGTCGGGTACCGGAGCAGTGGCTCATGGCCGCGGGGGATCCGGGGCACCGAGGAGATCAACGCCTTGGTGTAAGGATGCAGGGGATGGCGGAAGATCTCGTCCTTCGCGGCGAGCTGAACGATCCGGCCCAGATACATCACGGCGATGCGGTCGGAAATGAACTTGATCACGCCGAGGTCGTGCGAGATGAAAAGATAGGCGAGGCTGAATCTCTCCCGCAGATCGGCCAGCAGCGCGATGATCTGCGCTTGGATCGAGACGTCCAACGCGGAGACGGGTTCGTCGCAGACGATGAAGCTCGGCTGCAGCGCCAGGGCGCGGGCGATGCCCACCCGCTGCTGCTGCCCGCCGGAGAACTCGTGCGGAAAGGAGTTGGCGAACTCGCGGCCAAGCCCCACGATGTCGAGCAGTTGGGCGACGCGTTCCCGCCGCTCGGCCGGGGAACCCAGGCCGTGCACGGCCAAGGGATCCTCGATGGCCTGGCCCACGCTCATCTGGGGGTTCAGGGAGGCCAAAGGATCCTGGAAGATGATCTGCATATTGCGCCGCCTGATGCGCAGCTCTTCCTTGTCCAGCCGGGAGAGATCCACCCCGTCGAAGACCACCCGGCCTCCGTCGGGTTCCAGGAGGCGCAGGATGGTGCGGCCCAGGGTGGATTTGCCCGAGCCGCTCTCCCCCACCAATCCGAGGGTCTCGCCCGCTTTGAGGGAAAATGAGACCCCATCCACGGCCTTCAGCATTTTGCGACCCCGCGGAAAATACTTGCGGAGATCCTCTACTTGCAGGAGTTCAGTCATCTCAACCGGCCTCCTTTGCCGAATCCGCCGGTCCGTCCCCCTCGGCGACGAGATGGCAGGCAGCGGTATGTCCGGGACCCACCTCGATCAGCGGCGGCTCCTCGCGCGCGCAGACGGCCCGACGCCGCTGGCAGCGGGGATGGAAACGGCACCCCGGCGGAGGATCGATCAGATTGGGCGGATTACCGGCGATCGGGTGCAGCGCGGTATCGGGCGAACCGATGTCCAGAGTCGATTGGAGCAGGCCACGGGAGTACGGGTGCAGCGCGTTGCGCACGAACTCCCCGGTGGAGGCGGCCTCCACGATCTTGCCCGCGTACATGACGATGATCTTGTCGCAGAAATTGGTGGCCAGACCGAAATCGTGCGTGATGATAATCACGCTCATCCGGTATTCATCCTTCATGTCCTGGAGGAGATTGAGGATCTGCGCGCGCACCGTGACATCCAGGGCCGTGGTGGGCTCGTCGGCGATGAGCAGTTTCGGCCCGCAGGTCAAGGCCATGGCGATCATCACGCGCTGGCGCATGCCGCCGGAGAACTGGAACGGGAAGTCCGCGAACCTGCTCCGGGGTTCGGGGATACCTACCTTGGCAAAGAGCGAGAGGGCCCGCTCGCGCGATTCGGGTTCGCCCATGATCCGGTGCCAGAGAGGCGGCTCCATTATCTGGAGTCCCACGCGCATGGTCGGGTTGAGGCTCGTCATGGGGTCCTGGAAGATCACGCTGATCTCCTTGCCGCGGATCGCGCGGAGTTCTTCCCGGCTGAGCCGGAGCAGATCCCGCCCGTCGAAGACGGCTTCCCCCTCCTCGATGCGGCCGTTCTTGCGCAGGAGCCGCAGGAGGGACATGACCGAGACGGACTTGCCCGAGCCGCTCTCGCCGACGATGCCGAGCGTCTCGCCCCGGTCCACGTCGAAGCTGATGCCGTCCACCGCCTTGACGACGCCGTCCGAACGGTAGAAGTACGTGCGCAGGTTCCTGACGCTCAGTAACGGTGGCATCTCACAGCTCACTCCTTGGATTCAAGGCGTCGCGCAAGCCGTCGCCCAGAAAATTGAAGCTGAGCAAGATGAGGGCAAAACATACGGCGGGCCAGATCAGGAGATAGGGGAAACCCAGGATCTGCCCTGTGCCGGTATTGAGGAGGTTGCCGAAACTGGGCATGGGGGGACGCAGGCCCATGCCGAGGATCGAGAGACCGCTCTCCGTCATCATCATGCCGGGGATGCCCATCATGAAGCTGATGATGACGAGCCCCAGGACGTTGGGGAGCAGGTATTTGCGGATGATGTGGCCGTCTTTGGCGCCGATGGCCCTGGCCGCCTCGACGTACTCCGCGTTCTTCAGGGAGAGGATCTGGCCGCGCACCATCCTGGCCAGGCCCGCCCAGCTCACGAGGCCCATGGCCAAGAAAATCGTGAAAAGACCCCTGCCGAGAACGGAGACGAGGATGACGTTGAAGAGGAAAGTCGGGAAGGCGAACATGATATCGACCAACCGCATGATCACCGTATCGATGATGCCGCCGCGGAAACCGGCGACGGCACCGAGGAGAACACCGAGGACGGTGGCGACCGCTTGGGCGCCGAAAGCCACGACCAACGCATTGCGCAGGCTCCACATGATCCTGCTCAACATGTCGCGGCCGAGGTCGTCCGTGCCGAAGATGAACTTGCTGCTGGGCCCCTTAAAGCAGTGTTCGTAATGGGCCTCGTCGTATGGATACGGGGCGATCACCGGCGTCAGGATGGAGACAGCGACCAACACGAGCACGAAGATCCCGCCGATCACCGCCATCCTGTTCCTTTTGAAACGCCGCCAGGCCGCGCCCCAATAACTGACTCCCCGGTGCGCCGGCGCCGCGCGTTCAGCGACGCCAGGACCCGGCGGGGCTTGCTGCTGGTTGAGGAGAACGTCCGCCTTGTTTCCCACCTCTGCCGTCCCCCTACTGTAATTTGATCCTGGGATCCAGGACTGCGTAAACGATGTCCACGATCAAGTTCATGAGCATGATGGTCAGGGCCAAGACGAAGGTCGAGGTGACGAGCAGGGGATAATCCCGGTAATATGCGGCATTGATGAAGAGCTGTCCCAGTCCCGGCACGCGGAACATGTTTTCGATGAAGACCGCCGAGCCCGCGAAGAGGAAAGCCAATTGGGGTCCGAGGATGGTGACGATGGGGATCAGCGAGTTGCGCAAGGCGTGTTTCATGATGACGGTCCGCTCGGTTCCGCCCTTGGCATAGGCGGTCCTGACGTAGTCCTGGTTAAGGGTGTCGAGCAGGCTGACCCGCATGAAGCGGACGATGGCCGCCAGCGGCAGGAGGGACAAGGCCACCACCGGCATAATCGCCTGTTTGAGGCCGCCCCAGCCGGAACTGGGGAGCCAGCCCAATTTGACGCTAAAGAGGGCCACGAAAAAGATGCCAACGACGTAGGAGGGGATCAATTGGCCGATCATGCCGAGGAAATTGGCGCCGTAATCAACCACGGTGTTGCGCTTGAGCGCGGCCAGGATCCCCAAGGGTATGCCGAGCAGGATGGCCAGAGCCACGGCCAGCATGCTCAGGGTAAAGGTGACCGGGAATTTCTCTTTGATCAAGTCCTCGATATTGCTGGTCGGCTGGTAAAAGCCCGGACCGAACTTGAACCTGATCGCACCCTTGAGGTAGATAAGGATCTGTTGCCAGACCGGCTTATCCAATCCGTATTTCTCCTCGAAACCGCGCCGCAGGATCTCCAGTTGCTCCTGCGTCAAGCCGGCGCTGGTGGACCCGGTCATCTGAAAGCGCTGGATATCGAAGAAGTCGCCTGGCGCGGCATACATGAGAGCATAGGTGATGATGGTGATGATGACAATGGACACGGCGATGGTCAGCAGGCGTTTGCCGACATACTTGAGAATGGCCATCGATTCACCTCTTCCCTAGACCAAATATGCGCCGCTCGTCGCCCGCGGACCGGGGCCGGGGACTTGGACCGGCATTTTATCCTTCATTGACCCGACGAAGTCGGGTGGGGTTCCAGAGCAAATCCGGCGCTGCTTCGGTAAGCCCTCGGGTATGACGCCGATCGCTCGGCTCGACGATCCCGGCCGGGCTTTTCGAAGCGAGAAACGGTACACCCCCGGAGGCAAAAAGGGGGGCGGCCATGCGGCCGTTCCCCCCCGAAATCCGCGGGCCTATTTTACGTTCATGTACTTGAAGTTGAAGAAGGCCGGACCCCAGGAGAAC
>JBLNCE010000017.1:0-8656 GCA_050260415.1 Bacteroidota bacterium
CACAGGATTATTGGTCTATATGACATTTAAAAGATCGCAAAAACCTAGACCGTAATTTGGGTCGCCATCTCTGGCTCATTTCTGGATGGCGCGCGCTACGATCATATAACAACGCATTGTCAGCTCCGCCCCGGATAGTAGTATATCTGGGATGGCGGCGCTCCGACCTACATCCCCGGCCGTAAGTCCGCGTCGCGACTAACGGCCGGGGATGTCGACAATGCGTGGACGTTATCTGACATGCCGCACGGGCGGCCATCGTGGTCGCCAAGGAGCATCTTGGAGGTGAAGTGATGGACCCACTATCAAGATATATACTGGTCTATTATCAACATTTATTAAAACCATCCGAACGTAAAGCCTGGAATCATATTATTGGGCTGGAGAAGAAAACACATGTCACAAGTGAGAAAGCCAAAAAGTGGATAAATAAAAGATTATGTTCTATGGATGAGGATGTCTTAGTCCTTCTAAAGGATGGAACTGATAGTTTCTTTGAGAACACTAGAGATCGTATTTTAAAAGACCATCAATCAGAAGTACATATGAATTATTGCCCAAAGTGTGGAAGTCTAGCAAAGACACCAAGAGCCAAACAGTGTTGGCATTGTAAGTTTGACTGGCATTGATACATGAAAGTGGCCGCCCTCCATGGCGTCCTTCAAATTTGGGGGGGCACGTCAAAGATAACCCGGCATTCCCGCTTCGGGCGCGGGAAAGCTGGTTCGAAGAAGTCGGCCGCGCCACACCCGCTCACCGGGTCCGCGTCGCGACCAACGGTTCGCGGGCGTCGCAGACGCCCAACGTTAATCGACATCGACGCATTTTGACCGCGCCCCTCCATGGGGCGCTGGTTTGGAACTTTCGCCTTGACAGGGGTTGAGGAGGTAGATTTTCCCGGCTATAATAGAAGTGAAAGTATTTGGAGGGCGACTCATGCCGGTCATTTCTGAGTTTTACGGGATCAATATTATGATGTTTTGGAACGAGCACATGCCGCCGCACTCCGTGCCGAGTATGGGGAAAAGAAGGTTTTGGTGGACATACGGCATGCGTCCAATCATCGAAGGACTCTTTCCCTTTAGACAGCTAAAGCTTGTCTTGGCCTGGTGCGAAATCCATCGGGAAGAATTGATGAGGAATTGGGAGAGTGCCCAGAGGCATGATGAATTACAGAGAATCAATCCCTTAACACGGCATTCGAGCTTCGGGCTTGGTCGCCTCGCGAAGAAGATGATCGAGGAAGCCCCCTGTGTTAAGGTAGTTGTCACAGGACTCCGAGAGAAGTATATTGAAGTTTAACTCGGAGGAGCGTGGCAAGAGAGTGGCACGATACAGCGACGATTTCAAGTACTCGATCATGACCAAGATGATGCCGCCGATCAACCAGTCTGTGCCCGATATTGCCAGAGAGACCGGACTAAGCTTAGGCACATTGTACCTCTGGCAGAAACAGGCTCGATCCAAAGGCTTGCCGGTTATAGGCGGCGAGGTGGAAACCGAGCGCTGGAGTACCCAGGATAAGTTCAATATCGTCATGGAAACCGCCCGGCTCACCGAGATCGAGCTTGCCGAGTACTGCCGGAACAAAGGGCTTTTCGTGGAACAAGTGCTTGCCTGGAAAGACGCTTGCATGCAAGCCAACGGCGGCGTAGCGCAGCAGGCGACCCGTCTCCAGCGGGAACTGCGCCAAAAAGATCAAGAGCTGAAAGCAATGGAGAAAGAGCTGCGCCGCAAAGAAGCCGCCTTGGCTGAGACCGCCGCGCCCTTGGTCCTGAGAAAAAAAGCCGAAGCGATCTGGGGGGACGGCGAGGACGAATGATCAGCGCCCCCGATCGCGCCAATGCCATCATGCTGATCGAAGAAGCAGTCAGATCAGGAGCCCGCGAAAAAGCGGCCTGTCTGGAGATGGGCATTTCCAGATGCAACACCACCGCGGAAGAAGCCGGAGGCCCTCCAGGAGATCGATGTCCACCCATAGCGCAACCGGACCCAATCAGGTCTGGATGTGGGATATCACGTGGCTTCCAGGGCCGGTCAAGGGCATCTACTACTACCTGTACCTGATCGTGGACTTATACAGCCGCAAGATCATCGCCTGGGACATTTGGCCTACCGATCCGCCGTCAACGCAGCCGCTCTTATCCGTCGCGCCGTTTTGAACGAGGGCCTGGCCGGGTCGTGCAACCCGTTGGTTCTTCATTCCGATAACGGTAGCCCGATGAAAGGCGCCACGCTTTTGGAGACCTTGTATCAGCTGGGCATAACTCCATCCAGAAGCCGGCCAAGAGTCAGCAACGACAACCCCTATGCGGAATCGCTCTTCCGTACCTGCAAGTACCGGCCCGGCTATCCGGCATTAGGGTTTCTTGATATAACGCACGCGCGGAAGTGGGTATTGGCCTTCGTACACTGGTACAACAACGAACACAGGCATAGCGGATTGAACTTCTTGACGCCCGTACAACGGCACATTGGGAAGGACCTGACGGTTCTGCAAGCGCGCATACAGCTGTATGAGAAGGCTCGATCCGCCCACCCCGAGCGATGGGCCGGAACAATACGGAATTGGTCCTTGGAGCCAGTGGTTTGGTTGAACCCGGAACGGTCAAGCAGTGTCCAGGTCCAGATCGGATAGATGAGTTCTGTTTTTGGGTCCTAAGCGACAACTATCTTGACAAATGCCACCTAGAAGGCGATATGGCCATATCCTTGTCGGTTAATGTTTGGGCTTACCCTTTTGAGATTTTCGGGTGTATATTGAAATATCTCCAGTGTCGACCCCTTGCGACCAGGATGGATACATCATCCAACTCAACCAAAAATCCTTACGGATTTACACCAGCCATGAGGGCAAAAGCAGTATGAAACCCAAAAAAATGGTCATGCTAATATTTAATAGTGATTTAGTGGATAGAATTTTCCAAGGATTATTTACCAGTTTAGGTGTCGGAATTGCTTATAGGTCAAGCTCTTCCAGAACGTTTTCAAATCTGTCAAGTGCAGTTTTGTAGGATTTAGCACTGATCTCTTCTTAAAAGATTCGACTAAATTCCAGAAAAACAGGAGAATTAACAAATTGATAAAAGATCCTTTGATTTTGTATTACTTTGCCTTTCCACTGTTTTTATTAGTATTGATGGTAGCTTTTCTTGATCGAAAAGAGATCAAATCCCTCTTCTGGTTTGGATTGATCTGGGGTTCCGTTCTTACAACAATAATTATTTTTATTATTGCTGACATTTTCAATCTAGTAAAATACCAACACGTTAAACCCTTCACTATTTTGGGATTACCACTACTCTTTGATCTAGCTTGGACACCGGCAGTATTGCTATTCTTACATTTCTTGCCAAAGAAAAAACCACGATATGCATATTATTCGTATATTATTGTCTTCTGCTTGATTAATGCAGCTAACGATGAAGTCTTTCACCAAATAGGGTTACTGGAATACATTCATTGGAGTCCACTTTATAGATTCCTCATATCATTACCCTATTTTTATTGGTTGGCAATCCATTATATAAATCTAAAGTCTAAAGGCATTTTTGAGTGAAGTGCAGGCAAGCCCTCCGTGGCTGGTAGTTTGGATCTACTCAGGGCCTTTAGGCCCTTGCCAGGTTTTGTGTAGCGGTAGGCTCTCAGCCTACCGTCGGCAGAAACCATTGTCCGGAACAGTACCTTCGCATAATTCAAATATGGATGGCGCTACGACGATACCATCAAAGCTATCGGCGGCAGGTGCTTTTACGCACTTGTTCGTCGATAGCTCTTTGTATGTTTCGTCAGTTTTCCTTTGCCATCAGCGGCTCCTTCTATCATAGGAACGCTGTTTCGACAACTCTGTACCCTTTCCTGCTTATGCCAATCGGTGGCCAACCAGGTCAACCACTGATTCTGATTGAAATCGGCCAACCGATTCCAGTGTACCCCGACCACCCATTCCGGATTAAGCCTACCAGTGGCTATGAAATCAGCGAACCATGGACAGAGGGCAATGAAATCCCCTTGATTAAGCGTCTGGTGAAAACGCGATGGTTCACCGCGTTTTCACCAGACGGAAGTTCAGATGATTTGCATTGCCCCGATGTAGCGGCGGTCTTTAGGCCGCCGTCGTCAGGAACGAGGTTTTGGCGAGAACGGGGTTGATCGCACAGGCGGCAAGGTCTCACTCCTTAATCGGCGCCCGGCGTACTAGCAGGTAATTGCCGCCGCAGAGGAGAGCCGCCAGGAGCAGCATGCTGAGCGCGCTGCGATATGGATTGGGCGCGGCCGGCGTCAACCCCATGACCGCGATGAAGAATCTTACCAGTGCGCGCGCGATCGCCCAGTCAATCCGGCTGTCGATGAAGACCAGCAAGGCAAGGAAGACGGTCGGCAGGGTGGAGAGCAGTATCTTCTTTAGCAGATTGCTCCGATAGTAGAGCATGCTGATGCACCATCCCAGGGTGGCCAGGAGCAAAAAACCCGCGAACAGCCAGCAGATCCCGCCTGCCGGGCCCGCGCCCCGGTAGAGCAATTCATGCACCATTTTGTAGGGCGCATATAACCTGAATACGGCCGCCAGCAGCAAGACGACCCCCGTCCAGACGGCCATGGCCGCGGTAAGCGCCCCGAGATTGGCCCAGAAAAAGCGCTTGCGCGAGACGCCGTTGGCCAGCATGAATTTGAAGCTCGTTTTGAAGCAGAGCAGGCCGAGGATCAAGGCAAAGACATATGTCTGGGCGTCGATCTGGCCGACGACGATCTGCGAATCCGAGCCTTGCGACTCCACGATGAAGAGCATGACGCCGGTGGTGAAGATAATATTCAGGACCACGACCAATAGCCAGATCGCGGAAAAGGCCCTGAAGTACCTGAGCTGGTATCTGAACGCCGCGTATGTGTTGCGCATGGCTTTCCCTCCTATTTACTGGTCAGGCTGATGAAGAGATCCTGCAGTCCGGCCCGGGCCACCTCGAGCCCCAGCGCCCGAATTGCCTCCAGATCGGCGCTTTCGCGCCGCTGGTAGATGGTGGCCGCCTTGAACCGGCCCATCCGCTCCTCGCGGATGACATTCTTGCCCGCCGTGTAGGCGTCGACCTTGGCGGCTTCGCCCGAAATCATATAGGCCAGCGCCAGGACCTCCTCAACCGGTTGCGAGAGGATGATCCCCCCGTCCTTGATGATAACGACCTCCTCCAGCACGTGGGCGACCTCGCCGATCAGGTGCGTGGAAACCACCACCGTCTTGGGGTGCGCGCTATAAACGGCGATTAATTCTCTGTAAAAGAGCTCCCGGTAGTTGGCGTCGAGCCCCAGGACGGGCTCGTCAAAGAGCAGCACCGGCGCGCCGGACGCAAGGGCGAGGATCAGCTTGAAGATCGAGTGATAGCCGGTGGAAAGTGCCTTGACCCTCTTACCCGGATCGAGGGTGAACTTCCCGGCGAGCTCCCGCGCGTAGTCCATGGCGAAGGACGGGTAGAATTCTCGGGTCCATTTGAAGGCTTCCCCGATCCGCAGCTCGGGCGGGTAGAGGTTCCCATCCGACACATGAAAGATCTTGGCCTGCGCCCGGTCGTTCTCGACGGCCGTTTCCCCGTCGATCAGCACTTCGCCCGCGTCGGGAAAGAGCTTGTTGGTGATGAGGTTGAGGAGCGTGGTCTTGCCGGCGCCGTTGCGGCCGAGCAAGCCGTAGATCTTGCCGGGCAAGAGCGTGAGCGAGACGTCCCGCAGGGCCTCCGTCCGGTCGAAGCGTTTGCCGAGGTTTCTGATCTCAATCGTGGCCATTGGCCTTGCCTCCCTTGATCATGTCGATGAGCTCGCTTGGGCTGAGGCCCAGGTTGCCGGCCTCGGCCAGGAGAGGCGCGACGAAGCGTCCGTAGAAAGCCTGCCTGCGCTTGGTGACGATCTTCTCCCTGGCCCCCGGGCTGACAAACATGCCGATGCCGCGCTTCTTGTAGATGATTCCCTCGTCAACCAGGAGATTGACCCCCCGGTTGGCGGTCGCCGGATTGATCTTGAACTGGACGGCCGCTTCGTTGATCGAGGGGATGGGCGTCTCTTCCGGGAAGATCCCCTTCAGGATGCCGTCCTCGAGTTCCTCGGCGAACTGGAGGAAGATAGGTTTCTCCCCGTTCAGATCCAGCTGCATGCCATCACCTCCGGCTGGTTCGAATGTTAGTTAGTTAACCGGTTAGTTAATCATGTAACTAACTATAAAGGAAAGGCGCGAGACTGTCAAGAGGGAGCGCGTAAAAAAGCTGGCCGTTCGGCGAGCTTTTTGCGCGGTTATATGTACATGCATTTGGCGCGCGGCGGGCGTTTTGTAAAGAATTCCCGCCGGATTGGGAAAGATAGGACAGACGGTCTTTGTCCGGGCGGATCGGAATATAGATCCTCTGCCGGGACAGGCAAGACCCGAGAGCCGGCGGTATGCCGCCGGGGAAGAGGTGGCGGTCCGAGTGGCGGCGGTACAGTTGAAGGGCAGAGCGGAGCTGATGCTGGCCGCGGCGTTGCTGGTCCTCCTGATCGAGGCCGGCCGGTCGCTCGCGGGCATACGGGGCCTTGGCTGGCTCTATCTCGTCGCGATCGCGCTGGTCCTCATGTTCATCTGGCCGGACTCCCAGCGCAGGCACGGACACCTGCTGCGCCTCTTCAAAGGGTGCGGCCTCTATGCCAGGATCGACGATCGCCTCATACTGCCGCGCGTGGTCAAGTACGACGGGCGTAGCGACAAGGCCGTATATATCCTGACTCTGCCGCCGGGTCTTTCGAGCAAGGATTTTGAGGCCAAGAACCTGGCCCTGTCCGAGGGGATGAATGCAAAGGTGTCAACGAAGTTCGAGGACGGCAGGATTCTCATGCATATCGATCGAAGCACGCCGGTGGGCATGCGCAGTGGATGACGTCATAATACGGGTTTACAAGCTCTAAAAGCCCGTCGGATTTGATTTCCCGGCGGGCTTTATCATTAGTTATCTACCCAGATCAGATATTCGGGATGTGGATCACCTGCTCATACGGCGGAGGAGGTAGTTTGGCATGTAGGCCATTAATTATCGGATAATCAATTCTAACATTATCCATATCTTGGTGCCCTTCCAAAACTGCCGTCACCAAGCTACCGATTTGGCGACCCAAACGTAATCCTTGTTCGAGATCGGCCGGGTAATGAACTCCCGCATATAAACGGGAAACCGTGCATTCCTCGGCCAACTGCCCGAGGCGTTCAGCTTCGGGGGTAAAGAAATAGCTCAAAATCGCCTGGTAACAGCCGGCCACGACGGCGTGCCCCGCCGGATAGCTGGGATGTTTCGGGGTAGGTAGGATTGTGGTTAGGTTTTGGTCGAGTTGATTTGGCCGGGCGACATCCCATAGATATTTCAGATGCCAGGTAACGACCATTGCATCATTTGCTCCGGCTTGCGTCGCTCCCCAAATGCGTTCGGCCCAAGGGGAGCCGATATGATAAGCATCAATCAGGATATCGACAATCGGGACCCATTGCTTGGCGGCGGGACCCTCACCCCAGTATTTAGCGATCTTGATCTGGTCCTGGGTAATGCTATTCAGTACATTTTTCACCGCAGATAATTGCTCGTCAAAACTAAATGAATCAGGTTGCCGGATGGCAAAAGAAATGGGGTTACCTTTTGCGTCGATGAATTCTCCGCTGGAATTGTGCCGTAAAAAGAAAGTGGGCCATGAACCGGCGCGTGCAGCAATGCTTGCCGGGACCCTTGTCTCCCCGGTATACGAAAGCTCCGACCATCGGCGCGGGATATTGATTTCCTCCATTTTGCACTCCAACCTTCCGAATCTTGTCCTGATAGATACAAAGCTGTCTCATTGTATGTAATCAGGTTCATTCAAATCAGCTTCTTTGAGCATGGAGTGCTAACGGGTGTTTTGCCGGACTCAGGCTTGCCGGAACCGAGTCCTGCGGATTAACAATCAGCCGTCGCGTATGGCGTGTAATAGTCAGGGCGTGAGTTTGCCCTCAATCCTGCCCGCAACGCATCCACCTCTCCGCCCAGAACGTCTTCGCCCGCAGCACGGCATAGGCCGGTACGGCGAAAAGAGAGCCCAGAACCCCAAAGAGCATGTAAGAAGCGATCACGACGAAGAAGACCATGAGCGGGTGGATGTGCATCCGCGCTCCCTGCAGGCGCGGGGAGATCAGGTTGCCCTCCAGTTGCTGCACCGCCACGAGGACGATGCAGACCTTGAGCAGCATGAGGGGACTTACGCCCAGCCCGATCAGGGCCGCGGGAATCGCGCCAAGAAAAGCGCCGAAGATGGGGATGAACGAGGTAACCATCGTGATCGCGGCCAGGATGAACGAGTTGGGGAGGCCGATGACGAGATAGCCCAGGAAGGTCAGAACCCCGAGGATGGCGGCGATCATGAGCTGCCCCTGCATGTACGTGGCGAGGGTCTTGTCCGCGTGGCGGAGAAGGTCCTCGGCCCCGGCCCGGTAAAGACCTGTGCCAAAAAAGAAGGCACAGATGCGAGGAAAAAAGGGCGGGAATGTCGAAGTATCAAGACAAGACGGATTGAAGGGAGTCAAATGGATTGGGTACATTCAGACCCTACCAAAGCGACCCGACCTTCCTCTTGCCATTGAGAGTCGGCGACCAGATCCCACGCGATGACGTCTCGTGGGTCATCC
>JBLNCE010000018.1:0-8005 GCA_050260415.1 Bacteroidota bacterium
CAAGCCACTAAATCAGGCTTGGAAAAGTATTACAAAAGATTTACACGCTGTTTAACAACAATGCCAAAGATCATTTTAGGGGAAAGAATTGAATAAGGAGAGGCGGCCGCAACATGTTGCGTCCCTATACAAGAACGGGTATGGGGCTTTCCGACTGGGGACTGACCCGCGACCCGTGAACCATGACTTCCAATATTGATAACAGATGAAAAAAGATCCCGCCCGATCATCCATCGAACCGGATCTTTTTTCTTTGATTCAAAACTAAGCATTCAAAATTCAACATTACTCTCATCGGTCAAAGCCCTGACCGCAATCCTCATCCCATCCATGAACGCCTTCTCCGCCATGATCTCCGTCTCCAGGCAGTGCGCGGCGCCCAGGGCCTCGGAGTATTGCAGGAGCAGGGTTTGGCCTGCCTCCGGGAGCGACTCGCGGAGCCGCTCGTAGAGCCGGGAGGCTTCTTCCTGTTGGCGGCGGTATGCGGCGGACTCGCGGTAGGGGTCCACGCGGTCGAGGCGGAGGGAGATGAATTGGCGGAGATCCTCGAGAAAGGTGCGGTAGGAGCCGGAATTGTCGCGGGCGAGGAAGGGGACGGGCCGGCGGGAGGCGCGATCGCGGACGAGGATGGGCTTCTCCGGGACGGCGCGCAGGGCTGACTGGTAAAGCATGCTCGATTCCTCCTGTCTTATTATTGTAATACCCCGTATGTGTGGTATAAGACTGTGTTTGAAAATAATGTATCATTTGTGGATTCGATTGTCAAGCTCAAATCTTAGGAGATTGTGATTCTGTCTTTGCCGAGGTATAATGCAGGTGAAAGCACATGACCGGGAAAGGGGAATCCGCGGCATGATCAAGTGCAATCTCAGCCGTATCTTGGGCGAACGCCGCATCAAAATGGCGGACTTGGCCAAGCAGGCCGGCGTGAACAAGAACACAGTGCTCTCGCTCTACCACGAGCGGGCCAAGGGCGTGACGTTCGAGGTGATGGACAAGTTGTGCGGGGCATTGGGGTGCGAGGTGGGGGAGCTTTTTGAGAGGGTTTAAGGGCACGTGAAGATTGGCAGGTACTGCGGCCAAGTAGGTGAACTTTCGGATATCAAGCCGGTTCCTGTATCCACGTCGCGGTACGCGAGGGGCGCGGATTATGAAAGTCTGCGGGGGGACCAGCGATGGGCATAATCCATAAGGAGGTTATCTTCGACGAGCGTGCGCCGGATGTGGTCGCCATTGCCGACAAAATCACCGAACTATGCGGGCTGGCGATCTCAGTCGAGAAAGACGGTCCGGAGGATGAGACTGATCTATATCTGATGCATGCCCGCCTGGCCTTTGCCTGCATGCCCGAGGATCGGATCGAAATCTATTCATATCGTCCCGGGGCGGTAAAGATGCGATGCAGCATTGATTTCGCTGAAGTCCACCCGCGTCTATTCAAAAATATTGAAGGCCTTGATGAACCGGATGGAATGCAAGTGGTACACCTCAAGAGCTTTCTAGGGCCGGATCCCGCCTTGTTCATCCTGGCCGTCCTGGCCCTCGAATCTTTTGGCGGGCGCTCGAGCCCGCCCCTTTCCGATGATGAGCGGCGTGAGTACGGCAGGAAATTTACCGTCGATGAGATCATCGAGCGGCAACGCAAGGCGATCAAACGTGGGCGGTGGATGACGATAGGGATGGTGCTCAGTGCTCCGCTGTTGGTGATCTCGTTCTTGATCGAGGGCATCTGGTTTCTTCTGACGCTGCCTTGGCGGATACACAGAGCGTGTAAGGCAATTGGGATGGGCCGGGGAGATCGCAATAGCGATAGATGATAGGTAGCGGTAAGCCGGGACGGGAACCGGCTCGTGAATCGCGACCCGTGACTTTTGACTCGTGACTGATGTTCTATGTGGGGCCGTCAGTATTTGGCGGTCTCGTTTGTTATAATGACGATCGCCTAAAACCCAGCCAGGCCCTTCAGCGCTTGGCGGGGGTCCGTTTGTTATTGTCAACATATGACAAGCGGTTGGCAGGAATCGAGAGGTAGTAGACGAATCTTCCAACAGTATGCTCGATCCAGGTTTTCAGGTATATCAATTATGCTCTGGCTACGCCCGCATAATGTAATGAGCGTACTAAAAATGCATCCGCAAGCAATGTGAGAAGGACTGGGATGTCTGTGGTGAGGTCAGCTATATCGGTGCTGCTTAATATTCTATTTGCAGCATTGAGCCTCTTGTCCTTATTCCAGTTTTTGTTCCCAGATGTGGTATTTTGTGTACCGGATCGCTATCAAATGCCTGTCGCTTTCGGTTTGTTAGCATTAGCTGTTCTAATGGGTTTACTTGGTCATTTCACATCTAAAGACAGACCGCTCCGAAGGAAAGCCTCTATGTCCATTATTCTCTCCAAGAACACTCGCGAGAGACCGTCGAGTTTCGACCGGCCCAGTATCTTGCTGAACAGCAAGTATGAGGTCGTGCCCTTTCACGAGGAAACTTGCCACCGGGAGCTGGAACTGCTGGAAGCGTGGTGTCAAGATAAAGAGCGCTTCAGTGTGAGGCTTTTTTACGGGCCGGGCGGCCGCGGGAAGACCCGGCTGTTGACCGAGTGGTGCCGGCGACTGCGTAGGAAGGGCTGGGCGACCGGGTACCTTATTGACGAGCCGAGTGATGAACAGATACAGCATCTGATACATAAAGGCAAGAAGCCTCTTTTTGTCGTCATC
Source organism: Bacteroidota bacterium (assembly GCA_050260415.1). GTDB lineage: Bacteria > Bacillota > UBA4882 > JAAYXC01 > JAAYXC01 > JBLNCE01. The sequence goes on from JBLNCE010000018.1 coordinate 2,714, forward strand.
GATTACGCCGAGGCCAAACAGTGGTTGAGGGCTTTTCTCATGACAACCCAACGGGAATCCAGCCACCGGACTAGGATTATCCTAATCGCCCGCGAGGCGGGTGACTGGTGGCAGATGCTAGAGACACTGGGTTCTTTCATCAGGCAATATGAACCGCATGAGGTTCCGCCAGTCCTGGCGGAGAACCAGATGCGTCTGCGAGTATTCACCCACGCGGCCAAGGCATATGCAAAATACCTGTGCAAGCCTTGCCCCCGCCTGGAGCCGGACCTGACCGACGCGCGTTTTGAACGCGTGCTCTACCTCCACATGGCGGCGCTCGCCGCCGTGGAGGGGGATCCGTTACACGCGAGCACTCTGTTATACGAGACGCTGAAAAGAGAAGAAGCCTTCTGGACACAGGGGATGCAACCTGAAGACCAGCAAGTTATACTGGCGCGCGTCCGTCTTTTCATGGCAGCCGTTACATTACTGAACGGCGTGGAAAACGAGGATGCAGCCACCAAGCTCCAGCAACGGCTATACGGCGGCAATGAGCGGCTGGACCAGAGAATTCTCCTCCATCTACACAACATCTATCAAACCAAAGATAAGTATATCGGCCCCCTGGAACCCGATCTTCTGGGTGAGGAACTGGTTCGCGGCATACTGGAAAAGAAGCTGGATACATTGTCACGAATCTTTGCGCAGGCGGAAAGCAAGGCTCTTCAGCACGGATTTTGGTTGCTCGGCAGGATCGATTGGAAGGATGAGATGAGTGAACGGATCAAGCAAGCCATTCATGATATACTACTGGAAGACCTGTCCAACCGCGCTCTGCCTGCCCTGAATGCCGCCCTGGCTTTGGGTGATGAACGGGCTTCAATACCGTTGGGCGCGATCCTGGCACAAGCATTGAGGGAGCAAGGATCCGTCGCTTTGGCCAAGTCGCTCATACCAAGACTACCGCACCCACAACGAACCACGGCTCTGCTGGATGTGGGCGTGTGGGCGTGTGAGAAAGCATTGAGCGTGGTAACCGAATCACCGGAGAGACGGGCCGCTCTGCTCAACGAAGCTTCATCATGGATGAGTCGGGTGAATCGGCGCGAGGAGGCGCTGGAGGCTGTGCAGGAGGCCGTGGAGATCCGCCGCGGCCTGGCAAGGAATCGTCCTGACGCTTTCCTGCCCAATCTGGCCGCAAGTCTCAACAACTTGGGCAATGCGCTGGGCGATCTTGGCCGGCGCGAGGAGGCGCTGGAGGCCACGCAGGAGGCTGTGAAGATCTATCGCGGTCTGGCGAAGGACCGTCCCGACGCCTTCCTACCCAGTCTGGCCCCCACTCTCAGCAACTTGAGCAATAGGTTGAGCGAACTTGGCCGGCGTGAAGAAGCCCTGGCGGCCGCTCAGGAGGCTGTGGAGATCCGCCGCAGTCTGGCAAAGGATCGTCCTGACGCCTTCCTGCCCGATCTGGCCGCGAGTCTCAACAGCCTGGGCAATGCGCTAAGCGAACTCGGCCGGCGCGAGGAGGCGCTGGAGGCCGCGCAGGAGGCCGCGGAGATCTGCCGCGCTCTGGCGAAGGACCGCCCCGATGCCTTCCTGCCCTATCTGGCCCTCAGTCTCAATAACTTGAGCAATAGGTTAAGTGAACTTGGCCGACGCGAGGAGGCGCTGGAGGCCGCGCAGGAGGCCACAGAGATCCATCGCGGATTGGCGAAGGACCGTCCCGACGCCTTTCTGCCCGTTCTGGCCACGAGTCTTAACAACCTTGCCATTAAGCTGAGCAATCTCGGCCAGCACGAGGAGGCGCTGGCGGCCACGCAGGAGGCCGCGGGGATATACCGTGCTCTTGCGAAGGACCGTCCCGACGCCTTCCTGCCCGGTCTAGCCCTCGTTCTAAACAGTTTGAGCAATAGGCTGAGAGATCTCGGCCAGTGCGGGGAGGCGCTGGAGTCCGCACAAGAGGCCGCGGAGATCTATCGCGGTCTGGCGAAGGCTCGTCCCGACGTCTTTCTACCCGCTCTGGCCACGAGTCTCAACAACTTGGGCGTTATTCTGCGCGAACTCGGCCAGCTCGGGGAGGCACTGGAGACCGCGCGAGAGACCGTAGAGATCTGCCGCGGTCTGGCGAAGGCCCGTCCCGACGTCTTTCTACCCGTTCTGGCCACGAGTCTTAACAATTTAGGCATTAATCTGAGCAATGTCGGCCGGTGCGAGGAGGCGCTGGAGGCCGCGCGGGAGGCTGTGGATATCCGCCGCAGTCTGGTAAAGGACCATCCCGATGTCTTCTTGCTCGATCTGGCCGCGAGTCTCAACAACCTGGGCAATGTGCTGAGCGATCTTGGCCGGAGCGAGGAGGCGCTGGAGGCTGCGCGGGAGGCCGTAGAGATCTACCGCGGTCTGGCTAAGGCCCGGTCTGACGTCTTCCTGCCCGATCTGGCCATGAGTCTCAACAACCTAGGCATTAAGCTGTGTAAACTAGGCCGGCACGAGGAAGCGCTGGAGGCCGCGCAGGAGGCTGTGGAGATCCGCCGCAGTCTGGTAAAGAACCGTCCCGACGCCTTCCTGCCCAAACTGGCGCAATCACTGCTTAACTTGGGCGGTTGTTTATGGGCAATGGAGAGATTATCTGAAGCACATAGATCATTTGCCGATGGTATACTTAGCTTGAAACCGGTATTTATGGCCCTGCCAAATGAGTTCGCTTCGCTTATGGGCGCATTAGTCAGGAATTACATGTCTCTATCAGAGAAGATAGGGGAAAAGCCAGATGACGATTTATTGGAACCAATGCTTGACATGCTGGAGATAAGTCGGCAGGATGCAGAGGTTCAATAATGAGCATGAATGCCCTGGATTGGGACAAGTGCTTTCTCAAATCCTTGCGAGATACGGAGGTACCTCAAACACATTATCACCTGGGCCAATTCGATTCCAGCGAGGATGACTCGCGACCCGCGACTCGTGACTTTGAACTCTGTGGCGCTTCGAAGCACGACCGAGCCCGTACAGGAAGGTACGGCCTTTGGGATGACCTAGTAAAACTCAGCCAGGCCCTTCAGCGCCGGGCGGAGATTCCGAGGCACGGCCCCGTATAGCGGTGCGGGGTGGATAAGAAAGGCCGGACGGATCCTGCGCGGGCGGACGTGGGACGGTTCCGGCGATGGCTGGCAGGTGATTTGACGGTTGCCAGGGATCCGAGCTATACCATATGCTTTTGGTGGTACCATTGTTCGTTAGCGGCGTGGCTCGAGTTGTAACTGTCACAGTCAGCCAGTAAACTAGTGCAGTTACACACACAACTTTTCTCGAAGGAGGCATGAAAATGGTCAAAATCAGATGCCTCCAAAATGAAAATGCAGGATTCATCAAAGACATATCAGACATCATAGCGACAGAAGCATGGAAGAATCCTTCATTAATTCCAGACTTATCAAAAGATAAGACGTTGTTTATCTTCTCGGATTATAGTCGTGTCCAAGGAGCTTACAAAACATATAGCTTTTTGGTGATCGGACGTTCCGGAGCTGACTACTTCAACGGCGCCAGAAAAGTACTAAGGGATGATTTCGGTCTCAAAAATCGCCGCATGGCATATAAGCTGCTTAATGACAAATTAAAACTCAGAGCCCTTCCTGCTTTTCTTTCTTGTGCTGGAGCCATGAGTGGGTTACTCGTTACATTCGCGGTTGATACTCAAATCAAGTATATGTTCGCAGAGCAATTCCTTCAAGTTTGGCCAGAACTTTGCGCTATAAAAAAAGTTCCATTGGAAGATATGTTGAGAGTAGTGCATTTCGGAGCCCAAGCAGTTATGACAGTATTTTCACCTTCTCAGAATATCGTATGGTTCACTGATAATGATGCAATAGTAGCCAATGAAGAGTATCAGCAGCTCTTTGGTAAACTGGCAGAAACAACGATCAGAAAAATGTTTATGCCCCAAGAAGCTATTGGTCGAGTCGTATTCGGACTTACAGAGGTTGATGATGGTTCACTTGAAATTGAGGATTTCGTCGCAATCCCCGATTTGGTAGCGGGAGCATTATGTGATATGCTTGATCAATTAAATCAAGCAGGCCTCAGAGTTACCGCGAAACTGGCATTAAGATCAGTAGTAAGAGAAAAGACTAACATCATCTGTGAATGGATTGGCAAGACGATCTGTCCACTGAAGAAGATTGGAATAGTTTTCGATAAATCTGGACCGCAGCAATGGGACTTTCGACCAATATTCTTTACTATTCAGAATCCCTATATCACACCTTGTGAAATAACATGCAGCGCACAGAATGCAGCAGCTTTTATGTCTGCTCCAATTCGCTTTGATATCGAAGACTATAGTCAGGAAACAAAGTAACAACCGGTGACAGCTAACACATGACTACATCCAACGGCGGCAAGCTTAGGCATAGAGCCCGAAGGCGGATGGGCCGTGTCGCAACCCGGATTCCAGGCGGGCAGGGGCTAGCGTAAGCGGTAGATGACTTGGACGGTGGAATCGACCTTCAGCTTATCCTTAATCCCCGTCCCCCTCTTGCGTTTTCGCCCCAAAATTCGGCTGGCGGAATTCACTTACTCAGTTGTCCAGGGTCGTCGTTATCGCAATCTCCCACATCGATTGGTCGGCTTGAACAGGGATCAATGGCCTACTTTGATCGGATTTAGTGGTCGACTCGGGTCGGAATACGCACAGGGCCTCGTAGAAATAGAAGTTTTCGTGATCGTGAATAAGGCGAAACCTTCCCGCCGCACAAATCCTGCAATAAAGCCTGCTACCGGGAATCGGCCTAATCATCCGCTGAACTTGGCGGGGCCCTCGGCTTTCCCGAATCTCCTGTCAAGGTTTTTTCCGGAACTTGTCGAATTGTACTAAAAAAGCATCTCCAAGAAGAGAGATTTATCTTGGGACGCAAGTGACAATGATAGAGCGCTACTTCACTGATATCGGGGAAATCCGTGGTACAAGATCCAACGTTCCGGAGACTTCCTGATGGACCGGACGGGCGCCCCGACCTTCTCGCCCCCAGCCTCAAGATGATCTTCTGCGGCACCGCCACGGGTCCAATGATTTTCGACGCGGCCCGCCCCATCCCGAGGAGAGAGGATTCATGAGACCCGATTACTCATTTGAACGCGAAGGGCTTGGACTTTCCAAGTGGCTTTGGCGGCTGGTCGATCGCGACCGCAGGACTCGCGAAGCTGCAGGCAATGCGCTGCAATCGATGCAGATCGGATTGTCCTCGGTTGAAATGGATTGGGGTAATCTCCTCGAATACCAGGATGCCGAGGCGCAGCGATCGCGGTTTGAGG
>JBLNCE010000019.1:0-11475 GCA_050260415.1 Bacteroidota bacterium
GGCCGAGAGGCGCCTCTCGGCCACCCCGCACGACATGGCACGTTTGTCGGCCGCGACCGAACGCGAGATCCGCCTGGGGCACAAACGGGCGGCCCAAGAAAACCTGCGCCGCCTGGAGCGGCAATGGGCAAAGGTTGAAGGGTTCTGGGCCCTCATCACCGACCATAAAGAGATGGACCAGATCCACCTGGCGATCGACCGGGCGGGCCAATACCTGGCGGCGGGCAGCCTCGCCGACACCAGAGCCGAGCTCGTTTCCCTCCGTTTCTTGCTGGATCACATCCCGGAAAAAGAATCGCTGGGTATCCGGTCTGTACTGTAATCCGGCTCTCTGTCATATATTCCACCAGGACTGTCTGTCCACAGAGCCGAGAACGCCTGCGCGTAAGGGCACCCCTCGACTGGCCTTGGCACTGAGTTTATTCCAACTAGGCGGTGACGTCTTGGGCACCCACGACCGGCTCTACCGTAAAGCCTTTCCATACTTGGTTTCGCTGTCCATCCTCGCCGCCATCCTGAGAATCGCGCATCCCGAACCGGTGGAAGGAACGAGCGGCGGACAACTCCTGGCCGGTATCGAGCCCATCACCGTGCTCAGGGCCATCCTGCAAGGCTCCCGCGGGCAACTGGGCCAGCTCATGCTCTGCTTCGGCCTACCCACCCTGGCCAAGCGGGCCGGTGAACAGGATCCGCTGCTGGGCGAGGAACTCGATTTTGGTGAATCCTTTTGGTCGCTCGCGGTCGGGGTCAGATACCACACCCCTCAGGAGACCCTCCGCGCCGGGCTGCCGATCATGGGCCTGAGAAAGACGGAGTATCTGCCGCCGGTGACGCTCCCCGGCGAGCAAAAGCCCGCCGCGGAACAGGACGAGCATCCGCCGGCGCTTCCCCTAGTCTCCCCGGCTCCCGCGGAACTCCCGGCCACCCGTCGCGTGGTAATCTTTCATACTCATACTTCAGAGTCATACCTGCCCATCTCGGGCCGTGACCATCTGGAAAACGGCGCCGGGGACATCGTGCAAGTGGGTGACTACCTGGCGCGGGCTTTGGAGGCGGAAGGGTTTGCCGTCACCCACGATCGCACGCTCAACGACCAGGTGCCGTTCCGCGACGCCTACCGCCGCTCTCTGGTCACCGCGGAAAGGCTCCTCGCGGAGCACCCCGATCCGCTGGCGCTGATCGATCTGCACCGCGATGCCACTCCGGGCGTGGTCGGCACGATCGAGCTTGGCGGGGTCAAAGTGGCCCGCCTGGTTTTGGTGGTCGGCACGGATCGGCTCGGCCTGCCCCACCCGCATTGGCGGGATAATCTGGCCTTTGCCCACAACTTGCGGGATGCGGCGGAGAGACTCTATCCTGGTTTGCTGGCCAGGATCGATCTGTCGGACGCCCGCTATAACCAGCACCTTTTTCCGCGGGCCGTCATCGTGGAGATCGGCAACCAGCATTCGACCGCGGTCGAGGTCTTCCAAGCCGCGACTTGTCTGGCAAAGATCCTTGCCGAGGTACAGACGCTCTATCCGCCCGCCGCCAACACCAACGGCGCTTAGCAACCGGGAGGTTTCGCCGCCCCGGGCGCGCCGTCCTCCCGGTCAAGGATCGCGGCCATCACGGGGGTGTAACGAGACCTTGCCCGGCGATCGTACGCGCGAAGCCAGAAATAGGAAAGAGCCATGACAGCGAAACCAGTCCCGATGGCGGCCGCTTCGAGGACCCTTCCGGCCAGGATCCGCCCCAGGAGCAACCCGGCCAAGAGATAACCCCCGATCAGCGCCGCCAGGGGAATGAGATAAGCCACCGCCGCCGCCCGCAGAAGGCTTCCGCTGGCAATGGCCACGCGGACGGCATCGCCGGGCACGGCTCCCGCTGTATTCGGCATCTCCACCACGATCTCGGGCCGTTGGCCGATCCCGCAGATACCGCATTTATCGCAGGTCGCTTGGCGCATGAGCCTTACTCTTGCCCTCTGTCCTTCGACCGCGACTACGGTTCCCGTCTCCTCCACAGACCTCACACCCTTTCTCCACCGGCCGGCCGGTACTACTCTCATCCTTCCCCGGCAAGCGGCCGCCAATCGTCTATCTTGACCTGGCCGCCGGTTTACGCATCCTTACCGCCCGGCCAGGCATCCCACTTTGATCTTGCGGCGCCGCGGTCCGTCAAATTCGCAGAAATATACCCCCTGCCAGGTGCCCAGAGCCAACCGGCCGCCGGAGATGGGCATGGTCAGGGAGGCGCCGAATAACGAGGCCTTGAGATGGGCGGGGCTGTTGCCTTCACGATGGCGGTACGGACCGGCGGGCACCATCACCGCCAGGGCCCGTTCGAGGTCGGAAACCACGTCGGGGTCCGCGTTCTCGTTGATCGTCACCCCCGCCGTGGTGTGCGGGACAAAGATTGTGCAGAAACCCTCCATTACTCCGCTCTCGCTCACTGCTTCCTCGGCCAGTTTCGTGATGTCCAAGAACTCCGTCCGTTTCCCCGTCTGCACGGAAAATTCGCGCCACATGCCAAACCCTCCCCGGTTCATCCCTGAACCCGCTCATCGTGCTCCCCACGCTGCCATGCCTAATTCACCGCCGCCATGGCTATTCCTGCCGATCCGGCCCCCGGAAACAAATCCGCGAGTTTATTGCCCCACATGGCAGGAATTACGCCTGGATGGCGAGTAATTTCATCTGTTGGGTATCCTTTTGCTCAGGTAATCGAAGCCCGGATTCGAGCCATTAACTCATCCCCGGCCTTTCTCTTGCCTCTTGTCCGTTGCCTTTGCCCGATTTTTCTCCAGCGAGGTGGAAGATGAAACCACTGAAGATCAGCATCTCGGGCGTACGCGGCGTGGTCGGCGCCGGCCTCGGCCCGGAACTGGCGGCCCGGTTCGCTGCTTCCTTTGCGACCTATGTAGGCGGGGGGCCGGTCCTCCTGGCCAGAGACGGCCGTTCCACCGGCCTCATGCTTCGCGGGGCGGTGGCAGCGGGGCTCATCGCCTCGGGCGCGGAGGTGGTCGACCTCGGCATCTGTTCGACGGCGGTGACCCAGTTCCTTACGCCGTTATATAACGCAAAGGGCGCGGTAATCATCTCCGGGGGCCATAATCCGGCCGACTGGAACGCCCTCATGTTCGTGCGTGCCGACGGACGTTTCCTGGATCGTTATCAGGGCGGAGAACTGCTCGATATCTTTCACGCCAATGCTTTCCGGCACATCCCCGGCGATGGAATGCTGCCCATTCGCCACGCCGCCCACCCGGTCGGTGACTACCTCGACGCCGTTTTGCAGCGCGTGGACCTGGCCCCCCTGGCACGCCGCCCGTTCCGCGTGGCCGTTGATTGCGGCAACGGTTCCGCGTCGCTGGTGGCGCCGGAATTGCTGCGCCGCATCGGCTGCGAGGTGTTGGCGCTCTACGCCGAACCCATCGGCGAGTTCGCCCGCAGTCCGGAACCGACGCCGGCCTCCCTGACCGCTCTCCGCTCCATGCTGCGTTCAAATCAGGCCGATATCGGATTTGCCTTTGACCCGGACGGCACACGGGTGGTCGTGGTCGACGAACGCGGCGAGATCCCTCCGGAAGACGCCACTTTGCTGCTGGTCTTGCGCGGGCTTCTGCCCGGCACGAGCGGCGAGACCGTCGTGGCCTCATATCCGACCTCCTGCGCCGTCGAGACTTTGGCCGCCGGCCACGGCGCGCGTGTCGTGCGCTGCCGCACCGGCGATGTCCATGTGATCGAAGCCATGGTCAATGAAGGCGCGATCGCCGGCGGGGAAGGCAACGGAGGGGTCGTGGTGCCATCCCTGCATTTGGCGGAGGATGGTTTCTGCGGCATGCTCGCCATCCTGTCTCTCCTGGCCCGCGAGGAACGGCCGGTTTCGGCGCTGTTGGCGGAATTGCCGCCGGTTAGAATCCAGCATCGCAATCTTGCCTGCGCGGGATTGCAAGTGCCCGCCCTGATGCAACGCGTGCGCGCCGCTTATGAAGGCGAAGACTGCGACCTGGCTGACGGGGTGCGGGTGGTGCGGCCGACCGAGTGGTTTCAGGTGCGAGCGGCCAATACAGAGCCCGTCCTGCGTCTGACGGCCGAGGCGGAGACCGTGGCGCGTTCGCTCACGATCCTGGCCGAGATCACCGAACTGCTCTGGCCCAAGGGGGGCGAATAGATGAACCTGAAGATCGGTCCGGCGGGCGTACGTGGGCTGGCCGGAGAGACGCTCACCCCGGAGTTGCTCATCGCTTTCGCGGAAGCCTTCGGTACCTACCTGGGGCCGGGATCCGTGTTGGTCGGACGCGATACGCGCCCGTCCGGCGAGATGGCTTTCGCCGCCGTGGCCGCGGGCTTGACCTCCGTCGGCTGTTCGGTCGTGGACGCGGGTGTCTGCCCGATCCCGATCGTGCAGCATGCCCTGGCCAGATCCGGCGCGATGGTCGGCGGTATCGCGATTGCGGCCGGCCATATCCCGGCGCAATGGAACGCGCTGAAGTTCTTCGGGGGAGACGGGACTCCGCTCAATGCCTTTCAAGCCGAGGAATTGCTCGACATCTATCATCGGCGCGAGTTCAAGACCGCGGCCTGGGATCAGCTGGGCACCCAGAGCACCCGCCATGACTTGACCGGCCTTTTCCTGGATGATCTCTGCGCCCACTTCGACGTGGAGTCGATCCGGAGGGCGCGGCTGAAAGTGGCCGTCGATTGCGCCACCGGCACCGCCGGCCCCGTCACCGCCGAGTTGCTTGGGCGGCTTGGCTGCGAGGTCACGTTCCTGCGGGACAAACCCGGCCATGGCGATCCCCGTGACGCCGAGACGGAATGGAGTTCGGTCCATATGGCCTCGCTCTGCCAGACGGTACGCGCGCTCGAGGCCGACCTGGGCTTCGCCCAGGACAGGGACGCCGACCGGCTTGCCGTCGTGACCGAGGCCGGAGAAGCCTTACCGGAGGACTATACGCTGCTCCTGGCGGCCATGAACATACTTGCCAAGGAGAGAGGGCCGATCGTGGCGACGGTCTCCGCCACGCGCGCCCTGGACGATCTGGCGGCGCGATACGGTTGCCGTCTGCATCGGTGCCGAGTCGGCGAGGCGGACGTGGTCGAGCGGATGCGTTCGCTTGGGGCGGTAATCGGCGGCGATGCGGCGGGCGGCGTGGTCTATCCACCCCTCCACCATGGGAGGGATAGCTTTGCCGGTATGGCGCTGATCCTGGAACTGGTGGCGCGGACCGGCAAAAACCCCGGCCGGTTGCTGGCGGAGGTCCCCCGCTACGAAATCGTCAAAGCGAGCATCCCCTGCCCGACGGATCGCATCGGCCTGGTCTTGGCGGAGATCAGAGCGCGGTACCGCCGTGAGGAGCTTGACTTGACGGATGGCGTCAAAGTGACCTGGCCCGATCGCTGGGTGCAGATCAGACCGGCCAACACGGAATTGGTCCTGCGCGTGGTGGCGGAAGCGTCGGCGCGGGCTGATGCCTTGGCGCTCTGCGACGAGGTGCGCGCGGCGGCGGAGGATGCGATCCACGCCTCCAGCTGAGATTGCATGGGTATAATAAGGTCACTAGCTGTACTTTGTCCTTATGATCAGGAGGATCGGCCATGGCCAAGACTTTATTCGATATCTTCCTCGCTTTCTTCAGACCGAGCATCCTCAGTTACGGCGGCGGACCGGCAAGCATTCCCCTGATGCAAAAGGAAGTGGTTGATAATTACCGCTGGCTGACGGGCGAACAGTTTGCCGACGCCCTGGCGATCGGAAACACCCTGCCCGGGCCCATCGCGCCCAAAATGGGCGCCTATATCGGCTATAACGTCGCCGGCATCCTCGGCGCGGTGGTCGCGATCTTGGCGACCGTGGCGCCGACCGCCATCATCATCGTGATCCTGGCCAAGTACCTGCTGCTCTATAAGAATTCGCCGCGATTGCAGGGGATGTTGCGGGTGGCCAAACCCATCGTCGTAGTCCTCTTGCTGCAGACCGCGATCGAACTGATGACCAAGAAGACCTATCCGAATCCAATGGCCTTCGCGGTCTCGGCGGTGGCGCTCATCGCAGTCCTGTTGCTGGGCATCCATCCGGCAATCGTGATTGCAGTGGGTCTCGCCACGGGCTTTACTTTCTATCGGTGGTTTTGAAGCTCTCTTAGATCTCAGCCAGATACCGCCTGATCTCCCGGATGAACTGCGGGAACGCCACCTCCGGCTCTTCGATCTCCGCGTGCCAACGTTTTTCCCATTCGAAGATAATCCAGCCGTCGTAACCCCCATCTTTGAGGAGCCGGAGGCATTCACGCACGGGCACGTCACCTTGGCCGAGCAGGCAGTAAGCATGGTCCTTGTGTGTCCCTCTGGAATCCTTGAAATGTGCCGCACGGATGTAACCGGAGAGTTGCGCGTAAGTTTCCGCGGGCGTTTCGCCGCCATGCCGGAAGGGGTGGTGGATGTCCCAGATCACGCCGACCCTGGGGTGATCGACCATCTCCATGAGCCGCCGCACCTCCCAGCCTTGGGAGAAGTCGCCGTGCGTCTCCAGGAGGACGTCGACCCCCAACGGTTCCGCGTAGAACGCCAGTTTTTTCAAGCCGGCCGCGATTCTGGACCTGACTTCCTCCCTGCCCTGACCGTCGGGAACCTTATCGCCAAAGACCCGGATCCTCGCGACTCCGAGCGCCGCGGCCAGGTCGAGGTGGGCCCGGCCTGCCGCCATCATGGCCTCGGTCTTATCAGGGTCATGAAAGGAAACAGACGTATCCACGGAGCAGAGGGCAAGCTTGCGCCGCGCCAATTCCGCCTTTGTGGCCTCGATACGGTCCGGCCGAAATGGTTCCGCTTGCCTCAGATCCTGCAGGACCGGTCCGATACCGCGCAAAGAGATGCCGTCATAGCCAAGGCTGGAGGCAGCCTCGAGCACCGTCTCCCAACTCCATGTGGGACAGCCAAGCGTGCTGAAAGCGAACCGCATCTTACCCGCTCCTTCATGAATCTATTTCATTCGCGTCTATTCGACATTTATCGTCTCCAACCTGTTGCACGCGCAGGAATTGCGCAGATGGGTCTTCCCCGTTCTGGCAATTTGCCGTAAAATAGATAGAAACAGCAACCACTGGCGGCTTTCTTTGGCTCTGATACTTGCTAGGGGGGATCATACGGTATGCCCGATCGTAACGCATCTACCTGTACACAACGCGCCATTCCTGCCTCTTTCTGGCCTCATGCCAACTATTGGTACGATCATTGCGGTATCGTCTTTAACGAAGCCGGTTATGCAAACCCGGACTACATGATCCAGCGGAGCCTGCAGCAACAGAAGCATCTATACAAGAAATTCGGGCATCTGGGCGTGGGGGATCCGGAACCGGAAGCAAAACCCATCGTGAACTGCTTTGCGACCACGACGATGGGCGCCGTCCTCGGTTGCAAGGTCGTATTCCTCGAGAACGATGAGCCTTATGCCTTGCCGCGCAACATCACCGACGAAGAGCTCGAGAACTTTGCCATACCCACCGACTTCGAGAATATCTTCCCCATCAACGTCTACCTCGATGAAGCGCGGTACCTTTACCGTAAGTACGGCCGGGCGCAGATCTCCGTCAACTTCCAGAGCGTGTTGAATAACGCCTTGAAGTTCCGGGGCGAGCAGTTGATGATGGATTTCTACCTGAAACCGGAGATCGCGCGCAAGGTACTCGATATTTGTTTCCAGACCATGGAGAACCTCCGCGCTTTCATCCGCCGGAAGAACCGGGAGTTCGGCTGGCCGAACGACGACCACCGGGTCCAGTCGGACAACTGCACGGTCCAGCTCATCTCCCCCGAGACATACCGGGACTTCGTCTTGCCTTTTGACAAGATCCTCGCGGAGCGGTATGCGGCCAATTACGGTGTGCATCACTGCGGCCAAAGCATGCACAAGTACGCGCCGTATTATAGTGAACTTAGATCGGCCCGCTGGTACGATATTGGTTTCGGCTCCGACGTGGCTGAATGCATCAGATATTATCAGGACCCGAAGCTCGAGAAGGAATTCGTGGTGCGATACGGTCCCGTGCGCCTGCTCAACGCCACCGCGGATGAAGTGCGGGAGGAAGTCCGGGGGCTGGTCAATGCCGGCGCCACGAGCCTCCTGATCCTCGGGGTGGATAGCAAGACGCCGGATGAGAACATCGAAGCCTACCTAAAGGTGGCCGCGGGGCTGGCTTGAACCAAGCCCGATCGAATATATGGAAACGGCGTTCTCCATCCGTTCTCACACACCCTCGCCGAGCGTGAACGTCTCCCACGTGCTCTGGCAGGGATTGCCCGCGCTGATCTGCATGCGGCCGTACGCTGGTTCCATGATGATGGCGCATTTCGTCCGGATCCGGGTCCCGTCGTCCGTAGCTTCGTCATGACGGCAGATGGCCGCCTTGGGTGCGTTTTGGTGGTCGCCGAGCAGCTCTTTGATCGCCTCGACCGTGGGATGGCCTTCCATGGCGGCCAACCGCGCTTGGGCCCGCCGAAGACGCGTGGATGAGTTCGGATATGTGCTCGTGGTTTGGACGCAGGCGTTGAGCTTGGGACTCAAGATATGATTCGTATGAACCAGGTCGCGCCCCGCGGGGGCAAGAACGTCATGGACGCGGCAGAGAGCCTCGACCATATAGGCCTCGCCGCTGCTGGAACCGAAAAGGTAATTGTGCGGGGCGTCGCGCTCGGTGCCGACGACGGCCGCAATGGCTTCCGCGATGTTGCTCATCCGCAAAGCCTTCCGCATGAGGCAGAAGATCGGGATACCCTCCCCGGGCTCGTCCCAATCAAAGAGGCCGTTGACGCAAAGCGCGATACCCCGGCTGTTCAACCCGATCTTGGCGAGCATCCCCGCCTCGGTCAGCGTCAGGATCTCCGGTTCCCCGGGCCGGTTGATGCGGAGCACGATCGCCCGCAGACCCGCCATATTGTCCCAGTTCTGTGCGACCAACGTGGTTCCCGCGCCGCCGGGAGCGGGAAGGCAGGCCAGCGAGGTGCACCCGTCGGACCCCCGCGCCCCCTGAAAGGAGAAACGGGCATTGAGCGCCATGATATCCAGGAGATCGACGCCCGCGCCCGCCGCGATCCCCTGCATCTCCTGGAGCAAGTCCGGCGCAAACCGTTCGAGGCGGGGGACGAACTGCGCCGCCCAGCGGCGTACCTCCCGCCACCCCGCGCCGTGACGCTGCCTGAACAACTGTTCATAGAGGCGGATGTTTTCTTTGATAAGCTCTCCCGCCTGAGTTCCATAGGAGAAGCCGCATTCCGCCGCCGGCCCGTGACAACTCACCGTGGGCCAGAACCCCATTACCCAACCGCCCTTTCACGCCGGACCCCAAGCGATACAAGTCTCGGAAGACTAGAATCGTAAGCTGACTTGGGCCTCGCGTATTCTTCTTATGTTCTGCGAGGCTTTTTCACCGATGCGGTGCGCCACGCCGACATAGAGACTGTCGATCAAACAAAGCTGGGCGATACGCGAACCCGTGGCCTCGCTCCTCACGGCCACCTCTTTTGAGACCACGGGCAGAACGATGTCCGAAACCCTGGTGATGGGCGATCGCTGGTATTGCGTAATGCAGATCGTCGTGGCGCCTGCTTGCCGGGCCTGCGCCACGGCTTGGACGGTGCTCTTGGTGCTCCCGCTGTGGGAGATGCCGACCATGACGTCTCCTGTACCGAGCAGGGTGGCCGTGGCGATCTCCATGAACGGATCGGAACTGGCAAGAACGGGAATCCCGGTCCGAATGAACTTGTGCTCCGCATCCTTGGCCACGATACCCGAGCCGCCCTCCCCGACGAATACGATCCGTTTGGCTTTGACGAGAACGTCGATGGCGCGTTCAAGCAGACCTTGATCCAGGATCGATAACGTGTCCCGGATCGCCGCGATGTTGGCGGCAAAAACCTTCTTCGTAACGGAAAGCGGATCGTCGCCCTCCTCGAGGTCTTCGTGGATGTCGGAGAGGGGTGGCACCATATCTTGGGCCATGCTGATCTTGAAGACCTGGTACCCCTCGAAACCTAGATGCCGGCAAAACCTTATGACCGTGGTCTCGCTGACGCCGGAGCGCTCGGCGAGTTCAGTGATGGAGAGATGGATCACTTCCCGTTTGTGCTCGATGATGTAATCCGCCAGCTTCTTTTCGGCGGGGTTGAGTTGCCCGTATGCATGGCGGATCGATTCCGGTATGTGGTCGTTTGCCATGTCCATCCTCCTATCCGCCCAGACGTTCTCGTACATCTCTTCGACCGGATGGCGTAAAGCCCGCGAAGGCCAGGTTGGCTCAGCGCAGGCGGCCTTAGGCTTCCTGAGCGGAGGTCGGGGCGGTGTCTGGACAGTATTTCCCGTTCCCGGGCGTCTTAGGGGTGGGTTATCAAGCAGACACCCGGCCGGATGTTGCCCTATTTCCCGGGCAGATACAGCTTCTCCGCCGCTTCCAACTCATCGGCGCCCTGGAGCCGAAAGATCTCCTTGACCGAGACAATCTCTTTCTCCACGTTAACCAACGATCGATCGTGATGGATCTGCGCCGCGGTCTTTTGCATGGCGGCAATGGCGCTGCGCACGAGGTGGTTGGCCCAGATGACGAGGCTGATCCCGGCCTCTTGGAAAACGGAGGTGGGCGTGGCGTAATACATCGTCGGCACGATCACCACCGGGCAGGTGTCCTTCCACTCGCGCATGAATGCCAGGATTTCCTCCGGGGTTGAAAGCCTGCTATGGATGAGGAGGGCATCCGCGCCGGCCCGGTGATAAGCTTCCGCCCGGCGCAGCGTCTCGTCCAACCCCCACCCGGCGATGAATGCCTCGATGCGGGCCACGATACAAAAGTCGGGATCGTTCTGGGTGTCCTTGCCGGCCTTGATCTTGCCGCAGAACTCTTCGACCTCGGCGAGGGGCTGGTTGGTACTGTTAATGAAGGAGTTTGTCTTGGGAAAGATCTTGTCCTCGATGCAAACCGCGGCGATGCCGCGCTGCTCGAGTTTCTTTACCAACCGCCGCATGTTGTTGAAGTTACCGTAACCTGTATCGCCATCGAGCAGGATGGGGATTGATGTGGCGTCGCTCATGAATTCCAATACTTCCAGGACCTGTGTCCAACTGGCTTCGTTATTATCCCTTACCCCCATGGCCGCCGAGATGGAAAGTCCGCTGCCCCAGATCCCTTTGAAGCCCGCCTCCTCGACGATCTTGGCGCTGAGCCCGTTGTGCGCCTCCATGATGAATTCCAAGGCGGGGGACTGGAGCATCTGCTTGAACATGGTCGTCTTCTTCAACGCGGTAACCTCCCGTATTGATTAGTCCAGAGTCAAAAATGGAAACTCAGACATTGGAGATAACTGTCCCAAGCCGCATCGTATAAGCTTTCTTATGACAAACCGTTCTAGTTGATTTGCGGGACTGCGCCGGGTGCGCCGGTGCGGCCTGATGAGCTGCGCATCTCGTCGTTGTCGGCCGTTTTCGTGCTCGACGGACGCGAGT